>CAISPW010000157.1 GCA_903887465.1 uncultured Oscillochloris sp.
GAATCAAGGGTCGGGAATAGATCAAGGCTGCTGCGCCCTTACGCCGCGCCCCGGATACATCTGCGCCCTCACGGCCCCCCCCCGGACACATCAGGAGGGGCGCAGCCGCCGCCCGGATACATCAGGAGGGGCGCAGCCGCCCCGGATGAATCAAGGGTCGGGAATAGATCAAGGCTGCTGCGCCCTCACGGCCCCCCCCCGGATACATCTGCGCCCTTACGCCGCCGCCCGGATACATCAGGAGGGGCGCAGCAGCCCCCCAGATACATCAGGAGGGGCGCAGCAGCCCCGGATGAATCAAGGGTCGGGAATAGATCAAGGCTGCTGCGCCCTTACGCCGCCGCCCGGATACATCAGGAGGGGCGCAGCACCCCCCGGATGAGTCAAGGGTCGGGAATAGATCGAGGCTGCTGCGCCTCGCGCAACAGCCCCGGATGAGTCAAGGGTCAGGAACGCCTAGCGCAACTCCCACCGTGACCCGGCGGCGGTCTTCGTCACCTCAATCTGTGCAGGGAAACGATCCTTCAGCTCATCAATGTGCGTAATCACAATAATGCGGCGGAAGTCAGCCTGCACGCCAGTGATCGCCTCAACCATACGCTCGCGGCCAAGGGCATCGAGCGAACCAAAGCCCTCATCAATCACCAGGGTCTCCAGACGCGCACCGGCGCGGCGAGCCAACAGACGCGAGAGGGCGATACGTACGGCGAAGTTCGCGCGCATAGCCTCGCCGCCGCTGAAGGCATCGTAGACCCGAGTCCCCAGGGCATCGGCGATCTTGATCTCCAGAGTCTCGACGGTATCGCCCTTCTTCGTATCACGCTGCATCTCAAAGCTGAGGTGCATCTGGTTATCGGTCATACGCCCAAGCAGGCGGTTAGCCTCATCCTCAATCTGCGGAATAGAGGTCTCGATCAGCATAGCCTGAGCACCCTTCTTACCAAACGCCTCAGCCAATTCGGCGAAGAGATCCTGGCGCTTGGCCAGGGCGCGCTCAGTCTCGCGCTCGCCAACGAGTTGGTCGGCGGCAGACTGGGCAATCCTGAGGTAGCCCCGCTTCTCGCCGAGGTCGTTGTTTGCCACCTGGAGCGCCCGGCGCGCATTCGTCAGCGCCTGGGCATGCTCGTTAGCCAGCGCCTGGGCGCGGGGCAACTCACCCAACGCCTGCTCCAGCAGGGCGTCCTCGCGAGTGCGCCGCTCGATCTCGATAGCATCCCTCGCCCGCAGGTCATCGGCCTGGCCGAGCAACTTCTGGTCAGCGTCGAGGCGCTGCTCGGCCAGTTGAAGCTTACGCTCATCCTCCGTCCAGTGTTCTAGGCCACGAGACTGATCGCGGGCGGCGGCGTGAGCCTTATCGCTATACCCCAGCATGTCGATCTCCGCCGTCACCTGGCGACCCTGCTGGCGCACCTCGTGAGCGAAGTCGCCCGAATCAATCCGCTGCTGGATCACAACAAGCTCACCCTCAACGGCAGGCAGCGCCTCGGCCTCAGCCTGCATCGCAGCGAGTTCCTGACGAAGCGAGGCGAGGGTACCTTCGGCCCGGCCCCGGCCCTGGAGCCGCGTATCGAGGTCGCGCAGGCGTTTGTCCATCAGCGTACGCGACTGGCTCAACTCGGCGTGGTCGCCCGCACGGCGGATATCGGCCTCAATGCTCACCAACTCAACCTGAGCGTCCGGCTCAAACGCATGCGCCGCGATCTGGGCCTGGGCGCGGTCGTAGGCAATCTGAGCCTCAGCCCGCGTATCCTGCCACACCACAGCCTGACGGATCTGGCCCTCAAGCGACTCAACCTGGGCCGCCACACGGCGCAAGCCAGTCAACTGGCGCTCCAGATCAGCGGCGACCGTACGCGCATGCTTCAGTTGTAGATCGCCCGCATCAGCCTGGCGTTTAGCCTCGGCAAAGGCCGCGCGCAGATCGGCCAACTCCTGCTCATAATGGGCCTGCACGTGAGCCACACCCTGCACACCCAGATCACTGCGGCAGACCGGACAGTCCCCACCGGCATCGGCGAGGATCTTCTGGTTAGCCTTGAGCTTATCGGCGGCAGCCTTAAGCCGGGTACACTCAGCGCGCTGGTGGCTGACCGCATCAACATCAAGCTGCTCCTGGGCGCGCAGTGCGGCCAGACGCGGCTCATCATCCAGGAGTTGCGCGGCGGCGACGCGAGCGGCGGCCAGATCTTGGATCCAGCGCGGCGCATCGGCCAGTTGCCTATCGAGGCTCTTCATAGCGCGCTGCTGCTCATCCCGTACCGCCTCCAGCGAACTCTGGCGCTGCGCAATCCGTGCGGCCAACTCGCCCCGGCGCAAGCGCAGGGCGGCCAACTGATCAAGGCGCAGCTCGATATCGGCCCGCTGCCGGTCAACCTGCACACGCTCATCACCGAGGGGCTGGAGGTCGGCAAGCTGACGCTCCACCGCAGCAATCTGCGCGCGCAGGGGAACGATCTTCGTAGCGCGCTCGGCCAGAGTATCGCGGCGGTTAGCGCAGCGGGCCTGCTCGGCGCGCAGGTCGCCCAGCGCCTCCTTGAGCTGAAGCTGAAGGTCGCGCCGCCGATCATCGAGCGCCTGATAGCGCCCGCGCAGATCCTCCAGGCGCTCCAGATCCTTGCGCGCGGCGGCCAGGTCGGCCACCCCGCCCGTGATCTCGGCGCGGCGCGAGACCAGACCCTCGGCGGCGCTGATCTGCGCGCGCAAGGCGGCGATCTCAGCCTCGCGGGCGGCCTGCTGCGTACGCAGGTGTTCAAGCTCGCGCCGCAGCGCCTTACGCTGCTCGGCCTGAGCCTGGAGCTGACGCAGGCGCGCATCAGCGTCCGCCTGAGACAGCTCGGCCTGGGCAACCTGCGCCTCCATACGCGCAACCTGCGCCTCGGCCTCCTGCACACTCTTGAGCCAGAACGGCTGCGTCTGGGCGCGCTCCTCAAGCTGCTCGATCCGGCCGCGCAGGCCGAAGAGCTGATCGGCGAAACCCTTCGCCCGCACCTTCGCCTTCTCGGCCAGAGACTCATACTCGCCCAGGTCGAGGATATCCGCCAGCACCTGCTTACGCTCGGCGGGCGTACGCGAGGTAAACTCATCGGCGCGGCCCTGGAGCAAAAACGAGGCGTTGATGAACGTCTGATACGACATACGCAGCAAGTCATCGATGCGGGTCTGGGTCTCGCGCACGCCCGCCTCAGAGATCGGCTTCCAGCCCGCCGCGTCGCGCACGTGCAAGTCAAGGAACGTCTTCCCGCCAGTAACACCGCCGCGCTTGCCGGTACCGCCGCGCTGGCGGCGGCGGGCCACCCGGTAGTGCTGATCCCCAAGCTGGAAAGCCATCTCGACCAACATCTCGCTCTCGCCCTGAGCGATCAGGTCGTCATCGGGAGTACGGGCCTGGCCCCAGAGCGCCCAGGTAATCGCGTCGAGCATGGCCGACTTACCCGCGCCGTTCTCGCCAGAGAGACAAACAACGTGCAAGCCATCGAGGTTCAGTTCGAGCGGCTGGCCATCGGCCTCGGCGCGATAGCACATGAAATTGCGGATGGAGAGGGTAGTAGGGATCATAGGAAAGCTAACTGCTGACGGCTGAATGACGCGAGGCATGCGATAGTGCAACGAAAGCTTCTTTGAGGATAACACAAATACTCAGCGGGGACAGCTTTGACTCGACATAGGCTCGTACGGTACTATGAAGGATATCCCGCATTCCGCACTCATTTGGGCCGCAGCTTCGGCCCCTCCGCCCACCCGGCCGAGCGCGAAGACATCCGCCACCATGCTTAGCACCTTCCACCTGCGCACCTTCCTAGCCGTCGTCGAAGCAGGCAGCTACTCGGCTGCCGCCCAGCAGTTGCACATGTCGCAGCCGGCGGTGAGCCAGCAGATCCGCGCCCTCGAAGAACAACTCGGCGCGGTGCGGCTGTTCCGCCGCGTCGGCCAGCGCATGGTGCCGACCCACGCCGGTGAGGAGTTACTGCCCAGCGCCCGCGAGTTGGTGGCCCTGGCCGAGCGCGCCGCCCAGAACATCATCGCGCTGCGCGGCCAAGTGACAGGCCGGGTGGTAGTGGGGTGTACGCCGAGCAGCGGTGAGCGGCTGCTGCCGCGCATGCTGGCCGCCTTCCACGACCAGTTCCCCGCCGTAAGCGTAGAGCTGGAGGTATCCCAGGCCGATGCGATGATCGACGGCCTGTTCGAGCGACGCCTGACCCTGCTGTTCCTGGAGGAGCAGCAACGCCGCCGTGGCCTGGAGTCGCTATCGATAGGGGCCGAGCCGCTATCCCTGGTGGCGTCCGCCGATCACGCGCTGCTCAAGCAAGAGCAAGTGCCGCCCGGCGTACTGCGCGAGCACAGCCTGGTACTGCCGCGTGTGGGCGCACCCCTGCGCCGGACAATCGAGGACGGCCTGCGGCGGCGGGGCGTATCCGCCACCGACCTGCGAGTGTCCCTGGAGGCCGACAGCCTGACGGCCATCACACAAGCCGTGCGGGCCGGGATCGGCCTCGCCTTTGTGCCAAAGAGCTGCATGCCCGGTCGGGGCGAAGGTCTCGGCCCGGTGGACCTCGCCGGACACCCCATCCAGCAGGAGTGGTTTCTCGTGCGCGCCCGCGAGCGCAGCATCCCGCGAGCCGCGCAGGCGCTCTACGACCTCCTGGCTGGCCCGCAGTGCCGGGCGCTGCTGGCGAAGGCCGGCATCATCGTGCCGCCATAGGGCGATGTGATCAAACCTCTGCGCTGAGCCAGCAAAGCTGGCCATATCACCCAGTTCAGCGCAGTCATCATCGGGGCCGCAGACCCCCAAACCCCCACCGGGAGCAGCCGTATGCACGACACGATCATCATTGGCGCGGGGGCGGCCGGCCTGGCCGCCGGCCAGCGCCTGCGCGCCGCCGGGCGCACCCCGCTCATCCTAGAGGCCCGCGACCGCATCGGCGGACGCATCCACACCGACCACACCCACGGGCCGGTCGAGCTGGGCGCCGAATTCATCCACGGCGAGCGTGCCGCCACCTGGGAGGCGGTGCGCGCCGCCGGCCTACGCACCGTCGGCTGGTCAGACGACCGGCGGCGCTTCGCCAGCGGCGGCGAGATCTACGCCGCCGACGACCCAGTGACCAGTCGCACGGCGGCACTCTTCGCCATCGCCACCAGCTACCGTGGCCCGGAGATCTCGGTCGCCGCGCTGATCGACAGCTTGGTCGCCCTCGATGACCCGGCATGTCGCTTCGCCCTGCGCTGGCTAGCCAACCTGGAGGCCGCCGACACCCAGCTGTTAAGCGCCGCCGTCCTCACCCACGAGCGCGAGCTGGCCACCAGCGGCGACACCAACTTTCACATTCTCGACGGCTACGACCGCGTAGTCGTTCAGCTCGCCGATGGCCTGGACATCCGCCTCAGCCAAGCCGTCGAGCGCGTGGCATGGGACGAAGCGGGCGGCAGCGTCACCCTCGTCGGCGGCGGCGCGCATGCGGCCCGCCACCTGATCATCACCGTGCCGGTGGGCGTGCTTCAGACCGGACGGCCCATCTTCACGCCGCCCCTGCCCGCAAAAAAGCGTGCGGCCATCGACGCCATCGCCGTAGGCCACGTGATCAAGCTCATGCTCTGGTTCGACCACCAGTTCTGGCCCGACTTCGTGGTACTCAGCACCGACGGGCGCATCGTTACTTGGTGGACCGTGGCGAGCGCCGCGACCCCCACACTCATGGGCTACGTGGGCGGACCCGCCGCCCTAGAGATCGCGGCGCTCGGCGAGCAGGGCGTGATCTCCCTCGGCCTGTCCGAACTCTCGCAACTCTTCGGGGCCGACGCCGCCGCCGCATCCCTGGGGGGCCGGATCTCGGGCTGGTCGGAGAACCCGTGGAGCCTCGGGGCGTACACCTACTCACCGGTAGGTATCGGCAATGCGCGGGCGATCCTGGCCGCGCCAGTTGGGCCACTCCACTTCGCCGGCGAGGCCACCCCCACCAACGGCCACATCGCCACCGTCCACGGTGCCATCGAGAGCGGCTGGCGCGCCGCCGATGAGGTGCTGGCCGCCACCTCCCGCAAACCGATATAAGGAGACTTTTTATGCCTGTGTTCAACTACAATGTCAAAGCTGAAGACCTGATCGAACTCAACCTCAACCGCCTCCGCATCGACCCGCGCGCCCAACTCCAGACACGCGGCCTCCAACTGCTTGTTCCGCTCGCGATCTTCCTGGCCTCAATCGGCACCGTCTACCTGCTCGACAGCGACAAGCAACTCATGCCGATCGACTGGGTCGTGCCCTGTGTACTGGCGGCCATTATGCTGTTCATCTTCCCGCGCCGCTTCGAGGCAAACATCCGCAAGCGCATCGCCACCCAATTCACCGCAGGGCCAGACAAAGATCTGGCCGGCAAGTACACGGCCAGCATCTTACCTGCGCTGATCGTCGAGACATCCAAAGGCCGGGAGGTTCGCGCGCCATGGACCGCGATTAACCAGGTCACCATCACCGGCGCGCACATCTTTATTTTCGTCGATAAATCGCAGGCCATCGTCATCCCGCGCCAGGGCTTCGCCGACGCCAAGCAGTACGAGCAGGCCAAGGCGCTAGTGGCGCAATACCAGCGCTAGTGACTCGCCACACGAGAGTGTCCAATATCCTGCGGCGTGGCAAGGGCTGCGGCGCGAGCGATATCAAGGGGCAAATCCCCCATAGATATACTATCGCACGCCGCTGAAATATGTTATTCTATACACAAGCAATGACGCCGACATGCGGCGTACCCAGAGCACCAGCCGCGCCGCAGTCAGACCGCGCCGCATGACGCCGCGCGGCACGAAAGAGGATGTATTTATGTCCACACGAACAGACCTGAACCTCAGCGTAGATCTTCAGCACGGTGTTGTCCCCATTTCCACGGCGGCCTCGTCGTTAGCGGCGCTGATCAAGCGCGCAAACGCATTCAGCCAGCCCGTGATTATTACGCAGAAGGGCTACCCGACCGGGGTACTGCTGCCAATCGGGCTATTCACCGCCCTGAAATGTCTCGCCAACGATCACGACGAGCTGGCGGCACCGCCAAAGGCCGACGCGGCCGTAGATGCGCAGCCCGAGGTTGTCATCGCGCCCGCCGCTCCGGCCGACGCCCCACAAGAGGCGGTCGCCCCCGCCTCCCGGCGTCCCACATCCCGACGCCGCAAGCAGGTCGACGCCGTCGCCTAGCCGATCGCCCGCAACCGACCGCAGCAGCAAAAACACGCCATCCCATACGGGATGGCGTGTTTTTGAGTCGCACCCGTTACTTTTTGGCGTTGGCGGCGACGTAATCTCTGGAGGCGTCTGAAAAGCGCTACTCCACCGGGCGAAACGCAAGCACATCAGCTCGCACGACGCTCCACAACCTTGCTACTCGCATAACCTATAGAAAGGGGCCATTATTATGAACTCTCGCACCGTACGTATGTTCTCAGCCACAATCGTGGCGATCATGTTAATGTTTGTCGGCGACGTGATCTGGAACCTCTCCGGCGGCGCTGCCGATGTCGCCGAGCAGCCCACCTACCCGATCTCGCTGCATCAGGCGAGCGTCATCGCCCAGGACACCGCGACCAGCGCGACGGTCGTCGGATCGCCGACGCTCACCAGCTACCAGGGGGCTGCCGCCTACGTCGTGCCGATGGATGCGGGGACAATCTACGTCGAGGCGACCACCGGGCGCGTCTTGAGCAACACAGTGTCGGCGACGGCAGTCGGCGGGCCGAGCGGGACAACGCGGGACTGAGGCGAACATAGCCGAAGCCGGGTACCAGCGGGCATCTTATCAGGAACATACAAAGCGCCGCCCAAAAGGGCGGCGCTTTGTTATTGTGGCGGGGAGGGAGAGATTCGAACTCTCGATAGGATTGCTCCTATAGCGGTTTAGCAAACCGCCGCACTAGGCCACTATGCGACCTCCCCATAAACCTAACTGACGCGATTGTACCATAGCCGGGCCAACTTGCCAACTGACAGGATCGAGTGGAGGGGGCGGTGGGATTCGAACCCACGAAGCGTATCACTACGCCTTGCGCTTTTCAAGAGCGCCACGTTCAGCCGAGCTCCGTCACGCCCCCATAGGTTACCCTGATTTCTTCGTACCTCGCTCTGCGGGCTTGACTCTGTAGACATAAACTTCTGCGTGGCCGTGAGGGCAAACGACCTGAAGATTTCCTAGCTAGCCTTGCCGTAGATGTTGCCCGCACGGTTGGTGGTACGAATCATACAGGCGTCTCCACGAAAGCGGATACGCCTGTATTGTATAGGACACGAACGCTTATGTCAACAGTGGCAGGCGGGACAGGAATCGAACCTGCAACCTGCGGATTTGGAGGCCGCTGCTCTGCCTAATTGAGCTACCCGCCTTCACACGCGCAGATGATACCATACCCGCGTCAGCTTTGCAACCGGCCCTGGCCCTGCGCCAGGGCTGTTGCAACGTCGCCTCCGGCGGGGGTTTGGGGGTGGCAACGCCACCCCCGAACGATCTTTTTTGGTAGATTTTTGGCGGCTTCGTCGCCAAAAATCTACCAAAAGCGCGGTCTGGGGCGCAGCTCCCAGGACGTTGCATCAGCCCTGGCTCTGCGCCCATGGGTGCCGTCCGTGTTCCAGACGCACTATGGTATACTGGATTCCATGTGTGCTCTGCGCGGAGGAGATGGTATGAGCAGTGAAGTAGCTTCCGAGCTCGACCTCGTGGTCGGCTCGATGATCACGGTGCGCCCCGATGAGGATCGCGCCGCATACGATGAAGAGTATGATTCAGTCGCGGCGGTGCAAGACCAACTGCGCGAGGAAGGCGTCGAGGTTGACCTGATCGGCCAGCCCGGCACTGAGGTCTGGGAGGGCGCGCTGGAGAATATGGGTGCCCTCTACCAACTCTCACGCCTGGCCACCCGCATTGAACACGCCCAGGATATCGACGATGTGATCGAAGACGGCCCGGTGATCTATGACGACCTCGACCGCGCCGTTACCGATGTCTGGGACGATCTCGTCAAGTCGCGCTACCAACACCTGATCAACCTCCAGGGCATTAACAGCTACTATATGCCCGCTGACTTTGAGACTCCCATCTGGCTCTCGTTTGAGGATGAGGAGGGCGAGGAGGATAACGCCTTCTTCGGCTCGTCCGCCTGCCTCCAGCGCGAACTGGCCGAGCTCGCCCCGCTCCTGATCAAGGCCGGCCTCACCAGCAACTCCCAGGCATATCGCTGCCTAGAGTTGCTCCGTGAGGCTGCCGCCAAGAGCCTAGAGTTCGGCCTGCCCATTATTGTCTGGTAGCTTCTGGGCGGAGTTCGGAGCGGGCGTCGCCCTCCCCGAACTCCGCCCTTCAATACTTATAATGCAGGAATTGCCCTTCTTCGATACGCAGACCCGACCCGACCGCGACGCCACCCCGCGCTCGCGGCGCTATTATCTCTGGACGGTCGGCTGCCAGATGAATATCTCGGACTCCGAGCGCCTTGAGGCCGCCCTCCAGGGCGTCGGCTACAGCCCGGCCGCCCGCCCCGAGCAGGCCAGCTTCATCGTACTCAACTCGTGCAGCGTGCGCGCCAGCGCCGAGGAGCGCATCCTCGGCAAGCTCGGCGAGTTGGTTGGACTCAAGCGCGCCCAGCCCGACACCTGCGTCGTCCTCTGGGGCTGTATGGTCGGCCCAGACAACCGCTCGATCTTCGAGCGCCAGTTGCCCATGGTCGACCATTTTGTCTCCCCGTCGGCGGTCGATGCGGTCGTCGCCCTCGCCCCCAACGCGGTCTACACCCTCGACGAGCCAGCCCTGCCCGTGCGCGACCAGGATCACCCGCCGGTTTCGGTCCATGTGCCCATCCAGTACGGCTGCAACATGAGCTGTAGCTACTGCGTGATCCCACTGCGCCGTGGCCGCGAGCGCTCGCGGCCCCTTGCGGAGATTGCGGAAGAGGTGCGCCGGATCGTCGCCTGCGGCGCCCGCGAGATCACCCTCCTCGGCCAGATTGTCGACTCCTGGGGCCACGACCTGCCTGGCCAGCCCCAGCTCGCTGACCTGATCGCCGCCGTCCACGACACCCCCGGCCTGCTTCGGCTGCGCTTCCTTACCTCGCACCCGGCCTGGATGACCGACCACCTGATCGAGTCCGTCGCCCGCATGCCGCGCTGCATGCCCGAGGTAAACCTGCCCGTCCAGTCTGGCTCCGACACGCTGCTCAAGATCATGCGCCGTGGCTACACCACCACCCGCTACCGCGCCCTGATCGCCCGCATCCGCGCCGCCATGCCGCAGATCTCGCTCACCACCGATGTGATCGTCGGCCACCCCGGCGAGACCGCCGAAGACTTCGCTCAGACCATGGCGCTCTGCGAGGAGATCGGATTCGATAAGATCCACATCGCCGCCTTCTCCGCCCGCCCCGGCACGCCCGCCGCCGAGCAGGAGCGGGATCCGGCCCTCGCCGTACCCGAGCCTGAGAAGCAGGAGCGCCGTCTCGCCCTGGAGCAACTCCACCAGCGCATCGCCACCAAGCGCAACGCCGCCTATCTCGGCGCGACGGTTGAGGTACTCGTCGAGGGCGAGGCGCGCGGCAAGTGGCGCGGTCGCAGCCCCGGTAATCGGCTCGTCTTCTTTGCCCACCCCGACGACTGGGCCGGTCGCCTTGCCCATGTCCGCATCACCCAGACGAGTCCCTGGGCGCTCCAGGGCACCCTCCAGCCACCTGATCAATCCAGTCACCCAGCCATAGAGTAGGAGTCCCACCTTGGCAAAGCAAGATGAAAAGATGCGTATGCGGCGCAAGCTGCAGGAGAAGGCCGTCGAACTCGCCGCAATGAACAACTGGGCTGAGGCGCTTGAGGTGAACCGCCAGATCCATGCCAACCTTGGCGAGGATCCCGATAACTACAACCGCATGGGCAAGGCTCTGATGGAACTCGGCCAGTATAGCGAGAGCCACGACGCCTACCAGCAAACCCTGCGCCTCTTCCCGACCAACGCCATCGCCCGGAAGAATATCGCGCGCCTCGACGCCCTACTCGCTCGCGGATTCGACCACGGCCAGGTGAACCGCACTCCACGCCAGCAGGTCGACCTGCGCCTCTTCATCACCGAGACCGGCCGCACCGCCCTCACCACCCTGATCGATGTGCCGCGCGGCCCCGCCGTCGATGCCCTCGTCACCGGCGAGAAGATGGACTTCCGCATCCAGGGCAAGACCGTCTATGTGATCGACGCCGACGGCAACGTGGTCGGGCGTCTAGAGCCGAAGCTCGGCCAGCGCCTCGCCGAACTGATCGGCGGCGGCAACCGTTACATCGCCGCCATCGCCCAGACCGACCCGCGCATCGTCCGCCTGCTCATCCGCGAGACCTACCAAGATCCCAGTCAGCGCGGACGGATCTCCTTCCCCGGTAAGCTCGGCGAGGGCGCGATGTACGTCTCTAGCCTGCGCTACGAGGAGTACGAGGACACGGTTGACGATGACGACCAGGGCGACGACTCGGAATCAGCCGAGGAAGAGTACATCGGCGGCGATGAGGAAGAGGAGCTTGGCCTCGAAGAGATCGACCAGGATATGGCCGACGATGACGATAACCTTGAGGAGTAGCCACCGCACTCATCCGCGATAACTGCGAAGAGGCGAGGGAGCGCGATAGCCGCCCCTCGCCTCTCTTGTCGCAGCGTCGTACGATAGCCGCCCCGCATCGCGTCCAGTATACTCGCCCATACACCACTCACATTCGTCCCCCTTCGCGTTATTCGCATTATTCGCGTCATTCGCGGTTTCGCAGCATTCGCGGTTTCGCGGTTTCGCGGTTTCGCGGTTTCGCGTTCGCGTCATTCGCCCCCCTTCGCGTCCTCCGCGATCCAAACGCCCGCCCCCCTTCGCGTCCTCCGCGATCCAAACGCCCGCCCCCCTTCGCGTCCTCCGCGATCCAAACGCCCGCCCCCCTTCGCGTCCTCCGCGATCCAAACGCCCGCCCGCCCAAAAGGGTCGCTGCC
>CAISPW010000158.1 GCA_903887465.1 uncultured Oscillochloris sp.
CACGCTGAGTGCAGCAAAGCGTCCCGGCAGGCACTATGGATGCCGGAACCCTTCGCTTCGCTCAGGGTGACAGCGTGCCTTTTGCGGTAGTGCGTTTTTTTGGCGTTACGTTCGCCGTGCAGCGGCTTACCGCCTCTTCTCGGCGAGAAGCCGCTGGTACTCCAGGCGATACTCATTCGCAGCAGTATGATCGCCCTCGGATTCGGCGATGGCGATGAGGGTTGTGAGCGCGTTGAACTGCACGGCCCGGTACTCGATCTGGCGGGCGAGGCTGCGGGCCTCGTGCAGCATCGTTTTGGCCTGCAATGCATGGCCCTGCGCCCACAGCGCATCGCCCAGGCTGCGGAGGGCGTTGGCCGTGCCGCGCCGGTCGGCGATGTCCCGATAGGCGCGCAGCGCCTGCTCTAAGTAGCCCTGGGCCTGGCGCGGCTCGTCCTGCTGAATCAGCGCATCGCCCAGGCGGAGGAGGGCGTGGGCCGTGCCCAGCCGGTCGTCCAGGCGCTCGGCCATGGCCAGAGCCTGGCGGGCAAGCTGCTCGGCAATCGCGGCCTGGTACGCCCCCCGAAAACTGTCACTCAGCTCAACCAGACGGTTGAGTACCTCGGAAGAATCGAGCTGGCGCGGTAGCCACCAGTGCAGTAGGAGTCCATTGCGCAGCGGCTCAAGCGCCCCGATACGCCGCTCGATCTCGGCGACTCGCGCTGGATCGTCGTTCAGCAGCGTGAGCGCGTGAGCGAGCCGCTGCTCCGCCTGGTCGCGCTGACCTTGGGCGCTGGCGATGTCCGTCAGGGCCAGTTCCATATTCCAGCGCAGCAGTTCGCTCGGCGGGGCTTCCTCGGCGGCGCGAATCAATCGTCCGGCCTGAGCGATGTCGCCAGCGCCCAGAGATTGCTGTACCAGCCCCGGCAACTCGGCAGCGATCCCCGGCTCACCGGCCAGCAGCCGCAGGTAGAGCCGCTCGTCTGGCCTGCCCGTCACTGCGGCGTAGGCGGCACCCCGCGCACCCATGGCCCGGAAGGTCCGTAGCTCATGGTGGGCTAGGCGGGCCAGGGCGGCATGACGGATCACCGGGTGCAGCCGCTCGCCCTGCATCAGACCGCGCTGGCTGAGGTCGCGCAGCGGCCCATCGAGATCAAACACAAGTTCAGGGATCTCCAGGGCGCGCAGGGCGTCCTTGTCGCTAAAGTCACGCAGGATGCAGCCGTAGCGCAGGAGCAGGCTGATCTGCTTATCCAGCGGCTCGCCGGTATCCATGCGCTTGATGTACATATCCACGATGTAGGCTTCGACCACATCCAGGGCCGGGTTCTTGTCCGCATCCGGCGGCAGCTTGAAGTCGTTGGGCTGAAGCGGCTGGCCCTGCGCTGCCGCCTTGAGCGTGGTCTCAATCGCCAGTCGCACCAGCAGCGGGACACCCGCGCAGAGATCGGCGATGGCAGTACGCACTGCGTCATCGCTCACCCCGGCGAGGTTGGCCCATACCCGCACGGTTGGAACGTCGAGGCCCGTTAGTTCCTGGGTGAGGAGCGGCGAAGTAGCCCTGTCGGGCAGAGGCGGCTCGCTGCGCCCGGCGCAGATCAGCAGGCAGCGCTCGGTCAGCGCGCCGCTGCGCAGGGTGCGCAACAAATGGAGCAGATCGGGGCGGGCTGCTTCGATGATATCCACCAGGAGTACCAGCAACCGCCCCGGCACGTAGTCGCGGACATGCTCGGGTACGGTGACAACCACCGGCAGATCGTGGCTTGCCGCATGCCGAAAGGTGCGCACCAAGTCGTCGAGCAACACGGTATCGCCCGGCTTGCCCTGCTCTTGTAAGACGAGCGTAACATTCCCAATGTGTCCTGCGCCGCTTGCAGATGCCACCATCTGTACACGTTTGCTGAGCCAGACCTCCTGTTGATCCAACTGGCGCAGGAGTTTCGTACATTTGGCCAGGGTATCCACGGGAAACACCCACAGGCGGCGGCGCGTCGTTTTGCCGGTTGCCGCGAGGCCGTCAATCAGGGCGTGCATAAAGCCGAGGGGCGTCATCTCGGGAGTGATCGTGACGCCAACGATGTAGGGTGTAACCTTGAGGTTGTGGGCTTCTTTGGCAATCTGCGCCAGCAGGGTGGATTTGCCCATACCGCCGATGCCGCTGAAGCCAAGCAGCCCGCCGACGCGCTGCTCAATCATGCGCAGTGCGTAGCGGCGCTCATCGTCACGACCGTAGAATGATCCAGCGGGGAGAAGTGCGTCGTGCATAGCTGGCTTTCGCTACATTTTGCGTTTGATCTTAATGCCGCCGATCTCGCCATCATCTGCGGTCGCGCTGAAGTTGTCAGCCGCGCCCACAATATCAACATCGCCGATCTTGCCCTTGTTGCGCGCAGAGATCTCATCCTTCCCGCTGCCGCCCGATCCGCCGCCCTGGGGCACAAAGGTGATCTTTGGCGGCCAGCCGATCTCGATTGAACCCAGGACGATCTTCTTCTTCATAATCAACACAGCCATGAGCATCACGAACAGCACCGCGAATCCGATGATGGTGTAGGTCAGCCAATCGGGCATGATGGTTCTCCTAAGGTGTGATAAGGCACTATCGCAGATGTAGCGATGACACGATCTCTTCGCATCTTCGCATCTTCGCATCTTCGCGTCAACCGAGATCTTGTTTTAACGCAAAGACATGGTTTCAGAGAGGCCGAGTTTACTTTACACTTTTGGCATACTAACCCCCCCTAACCCCCCCGCAAGCGGCATATCTTTACCCACATCTTTTGCTCTGTGATGCTGAAATGAGGAGGAGAGGCTGAAAATCCTTGGCGTAAGGGCGCAGCAGCACCTCATGCATCCCCACCCTAGACTCATCCGGGGCTGCTGCGCCCCTACCCCTCATCTGGGGCGCATCCGGGGTTGAGGAGAGGGGTTTTGGGGCCGGAAAATCTTAAGGATTACCTGCCCCGTTGCCCTCCGCAGGGCAAGTATACTACCCCGTTTACCGCATTGTCATGCGGTAAAAAAAGATGTGGGTAAAGATATGCCCATCGGGGGAGGGCTGGGGAGGGGGAATCGCGGGATATGTGACCTTTTCAGACAGCTTCTCAGCGTGACACGATGACAGGGTTACTTCTGCGGTATTGCGATGTTTTGTTTCCCACCTGAAGTATTTGCCGTCTCATTCCAGCGCATCACCCAATCCTGATGCTCGTAGAAGTGGAAGTTCGGCACCAACATCGGTTTTAGCTTGATGGTACCACTGACGATGAATGCGGCATATTCTACGAGCTTCGCCGTGGGCGAGAGCCCGCGCTGCTCCGCCAGTTTCAGGAGCGTGTCTACCTCAGCCCGCCCGCTTGTGCGAATGTGGTAGGTACGTACCGCGCCCTGATCATCAAATCGGAAATATACTAGCCACATTGCGCTGTCACTCCCCTTGTTCAGCAGGTTCTCTCACTGACTCATCCGCTACGGCTACATCCTCGCCTTCCCTTACGCCGTTCTCGTCATCAGCCGGGGCGCTTCCCTTAATCCGCGCCTGTTCGGCGGGGTCGCTGATTCCGTAGAGAGTCATCACCCGCTGATCAATCGCTCGGTCGAGCTGATCGATCCGATCCAGCCCCGCTACAATCTCCGCCCGTCGCGCTTGCACCAGTGCGCTGAATGCAACCCTATCCTCTTCTTGCACGAGGATGCGCGCCTCCTCCGCCACATCTGCCCACGCTTTGCCACGCCAGCGCGGGCG
>CAISPW010000159.1 GCA_903887465.1 uncultured Oscillochloris sp.
AGATAGGCCGCTTCAGCGGCCGTCGTGGATCTAGTCGGGGGCTTCAGCCCCCGGCGAACATTGCCGTGACTTATGCGCTACTGCCTTTTTTGGTTGGTTCTTGGCGGTGAAGCCGCCAAAAACCAACCAAAAGCGCGGTCTGGGGCGCAGCCCCAAGGACGTCACACCCGCCCTGATGGTAGTCGTCAGAGCTGATACAGCTCACCGTACTTCGTGCGCAGATAGGCCATATAGGGCGCGCTGCTCAGCGGCCCGCCGGTGACCCGCTGCACCAGTTCGTCGGTGGTGAACTTGCTGCCGTGGCGGTAGATGTTCTCGCGCAGCCAGGCGTGGAGCGTGTCGAACCTTCCCTGGCTGATCTCCGCGTCGATCTCGGGGTGGGCCGCACGGGCCGTCGCGTAGAACTGAGCGCTGAGGATGTTGCCGAGCGTGTAGCCCTGGAAGGCTCCGCCGATCCCCCCGCTATACCAGTGGACATCCTGCATCACTCCGGCGCTATCGTTTGGCGGGGCGACGCCGAGGTCGGCTAGATAGCGCGTGTTCCATGCCTCCGGCAGATCCTTCACCTCCAGACGGCCCTCCAGCAGCGCCAGTTCCAGGTCGAAGCGCAGCATCACGTGCAGGTTGTAGGTCACCTCATCGGCGTCGGTGCGGATGAGCGAGCGCTGCACCTTGTTGATCGCCCGGTAGAATGTATCGAGCGACACCGCGCCAAGCTGGGCCGGGAACTCGGCCTGGAGCTGCGGGTAGAAATGCTGCCACATGCGCCGCGAGCGACCGACCAGGTTCTCCCACAGCCGTGACTGGCTCTCGTGGACACCGGCCGAGGTGCCGCTAGCCAGGGGCGTGCCCTCGAAGGAGAGATCGATCCCCTGCTCGTACATCGCGTGGCCGGACTCGTGGAGCGTGCTGAACAGCGCGTCGCTCAGGTCGTCCTCGCACACGCGGGTCGTGATCCGCACATCGCCGAGAGAGAACTTGGTCATAAAAGGGTGGCGGGTTTTATCCTGGCGACCACGGCTGAAGTCGTAGCCGAAGCTGCGGATGATCCGCTCGCCGAAGGCCAGTTGCTGGGCTTCGGGGAAGCCCTGGCGCAGGCATGCGTCGTCGGCGAGGGGCTGCGCGCAGATCGCCTGGGCCAGCGGCACTAGCTCGGCGCGCAACTCGGCGAAGATCGCCCGCACCGACTCGGCGCGCATGCCGTAGTCGCTCATGTCGATCAGCGGGTCGGCGATATGTTGGTAGCCGGGGAAGCAGTTGGCCAGGCGCCGTCTCAGTTCCAGGGTACGCTCCAGGTAGGGCCGCACGGCGGCGAAGTCGTTGGCCGGACGCGCCCGCCCCCAGGCATCATAGGATGCGGCTGAGTGAGCGTAGATCGCGCCGATCAGGTCAGCGGGGACGCACGCCAGTTGCTCGTAGCCTCGGCGGGCCACCCGGATGAGGGCCGCGTCATCGGCGTCGGCGGGCAGGCTCTGCTCGTAGGGCCGCAGGTCGTCCAGCAGCGCGCCGACCTCCGCATCGGTGGCCTTCTGGTGGGCGAGCTTGCCGATGGTGGCCAGTTGTCGGCCACGGGCAGCCGCGCCGCCGGGGGGCATATAGGTACTCTGATCCCAACTGAGCAGGTCGTTAGCCATGTTCAGGTCAAACACCTCGGCCAGGCGCACCTTCAGCTCGCGTAGCTTCATCTCCAAGTGGATCTCCTCTATGTAATTATGTATAGATACGCACTACCGCAGAAGACGTTCATGCGCGGGGCGCACACCGCCGCGATGAACATGGTCGCTGATGCCCGGCTATTGGCTATCGGCTATCGGCTATTTTCACATCAGTCACGCTGCCAGCCCAAGCGCCCGGCCCGTAAACGGGCGGGCGAGGTCTGCGACGACCGCTGAAGCGGCCTCAGCGGCCGTCGTAGACCTCGCCGAGGGGTTCAGCCCCCCGGCGGGCATCACCGCACAGGGCGACTTCTGCGGTAGTGTAAATTACGCGCCGCGTGGGCGGCCCGCCGCCGCCAGCCGCACGGCGGCCGCCCGCAGCGTCTCCAGCTTCTTCGCGAAACAAAACCTAGCGAGCAGCGGGAGGCCGCACGCATCGGCGTAGAACGCCGAGGGCGGGATCGCCGCCACGCCCACCTCGCTCGTCAGCCAGCGGCAGAAGTCGGCATCGCTCGAAAACCCGGCCCGGCTGATGTCGGCCATGATGAAGTAACTGCCCTCCACAGGCAGGGTCGGGAAGCCCGCGCTGCCCAGCACCTCGGCCAGCAGGTCGCGGCGCTCGGCATACTCGGCGCGCAGCTCGGCGTAGTAATTGGAACCCGCCGCACGCTCCAGGGCCACGGCGGCGGCGACCTGTAGCGGGGTAGCTGTGGCGAAGGTGATCCACTGGTGCGCCGCGCGCAGGGCGGCGGTCAGGTCGGCTGGGCCAACCGCGTAGCCGATCTTCCAGCCCGTCAGGCTAAAGGTTTTGCCGGTGCTGTTGATCGTCAGGGTGCGCTCCCACATCCCCGGCAGCGTGGCAATTGGCGTGTGGACCGCCGGTGCGAAGACGAGTTGATCGTAGACTTCATCAGCGACGACAACAACATCGTGCTGAATGCACAGCTCGGCGATCTGGGCCAACTCCTCGGGCGAAAAAACCTTGCCAGTGGGATTGTTGGGCGTGTTCAGCAGCAGCAGCCGGGTGCGCGGCGAGAAGGCGGCGGCCAGTTCAGCGGGATCAAACCACCAGGCAAGGGATGCAGGATGCAGGATGCGGGATGAAGATCCGGCGCACTCGTCGCTGCGCTGGACTTCATCCTTCATGCTTCTACCTTCATCCTTCAACGGCGGATGCAGCCGCACATACCGGGGCACACCGCCGGCCATCACCACATCGGGCACATAGGCGTCGTAGAAAGGCTCGAAGACGATCACCTCATCACCGGGGTTGACCAGCGCCTGGACGGCCCCAAAGATCGCCTCGGTAGCCCCGCTCGTCACCGTCACCTCGCTGGCCGGGTCGACCGCACGCCAGCCGAATGCCTGCCAGGTCGCGGCAATCGCCTCGCGCAGGCGGGGCAGTCCTAGATAGGGCGCATACTGGTTCATATCGGCGGTGATCGCCTCGGCGGCGGCGGCCTTCACCCAGGCCGGACCGGCGAAGTCAGGGAAGCCCTGGCCCAGATTCACAGCCCCGTGCTGCGCAGCCAGGGCGCTGATCTCGGCAAAGATCGAGGTCCCAAAGCTGCGGACACGCTCGGCGGTGCGGTTCGTAGTCATACTCGCTCCTGAGGGCTGGTGAGAATGCTAGAGCGCATGGTACCACAAGGCAGATGCCTCGGGATGCTGCACAGGGCGGTTGCAACGTCGCCTCCGGCGGGGGTTTGGGGGTAGCTTCGCCACCCCCGAACGATCTTTTTTGGTTGGTTTTTGGCGGCGAATCCGCCTAAAACCAACCAAAAGCGCGGTCTGGGGCGCAGCCCCAGCAACGTTGCATCAGCCCTGGGATGCTGCAACATTCCAGATCGCCCCGGCGTACCACTGACAGAACGCGAGCTACACATAAGGAAGCACACCGTGAACATTAACCTTAACCAGAAGCAGACCCGCATCGCGGGCATTACCCTGATCACCATTGGCGTCGTCGCCGTCTTCCACCTGTGGTGGGCCATCCTGCCCGTGTTCCTGGCCGCCGGCGGCGTGGCGATCTATCGCCGCCAGCGCGCCCTCGGCCGCACCGGCGAGGCCGTCCAGGGCGTCCTCTGGGGCCTCGGCCTAGCCCTGCTGCTGCTGATCCACTTCATCTTCCCAGGCATCCTGCTGCTCGGCGGGGCCAGCCTACTGCTGCGCGGCCGCGAGCTTGAGGCCGACCAGCGCGCCCATGGCCTGCTCACCAACCTCACCAGCCGCCGCCCCGCCGCCCCAGCCCCGGCCCAGCCAGTCGCCCAGCCGCGCGCGACGATCATCAGCGCCGACGAACCCTCCACCGGGGAGACCGTCCGCCTGCGGTAAGGGGCGCGGTTGGATCGCGGAGGCGCGAACGTGGAGACGTTCGCGCCTCCGCCCCCCTCCGCGCCCTCCGCGTTCGCGCCCTCCGCGTTCGCGCCCTCCGCGTTCGCGCCTCCGCCCCCCTCCGCGCCTCCGCGATCCAAACCTCCGCGCCTCCGCGATCCAAACCTCCGCGCCTCCGCGATCCAACCCTCCGCGCCTCCGCGATCCAAACCTCCGCGCCTCCGCGATCCAACCCTCCAAACCCCCAAACA
>CAISPW010000160.1 GCA_903887465.1 uncultured Oscillochloris sp.
CATCGCCCCCCCGTATATGCGACGCCCGGATACAACCCGGCGATGCTTCGGCCCGGCGACGACCAAACGACGCAAACGGCGCGGGCGTTTGGATCGCGAACGGCGCGGGCGTTTGGATCACGAACGACGCGGAGCCGGGCGAATGACGCGAACGCGAACGGCGCGAACGGCGCGAACGGCGCGGATCCGTAGGGCCAAAGCATCGCCCCCCCGTATATGCGACGCCCGGATACAACCCGGCGATGCTTCGGCCCGGCGACGACCAAACGACGCAAACGGCGCGGGCGTTTGGATCGCAAACGACGCGAACGGCGCGGGCGTTTGGATCGCGAACGACGCGGAGCCGGGCGAATGACGCGAATCTAATCTACGGTCTCCTGCGCGGCTGCGGCACGGTGCCGTGGGAGGCGAGGTTGTGGGCGTAGCGAGTGGTCTCGGGCAGGCGGTAGTGAGTGACGCAGGCCATCACTAGGTCGATGGCGCGGTCGAGGCTCACGCGGTGCCCTGGCGAGACGAAGACCGGCTTGGTGCCGGGTCGGGTGCGCAGGGCATAGCCAATCTGCTCGTTGTGGTGCATGAGCGGTGCCCGACCGCCGCGCTCGTCGGGTACGGGGTTGTGGCAACCGACCAGCAGCGACTTGGCGCAGCCAACCGCCGGGATTCCGGTGAGTACGCCGAGGTGGCTGGCGATGCCGAATCGCCGTGGGTGAGCGATCCCCTGGCCGTCGCAGATCAGCAGGTCGGGTGGGACGGCGAGCATGGACAGGGCTGCGAGCATGGCGGGAGCCTCGCGGAACGAGAGCAAGCCCGGCACATAGGGGAAGGGCGCGGGGCTGCGGGCGAGAGCGTGGGAGATCGGCGTCAGGCCGGGGAAGGTGAGTACCACCACGGCGGCGCGGATGACCGATCCGTCCTCTTCAAACCCGGCGTCGACGCCGGCCACCGTGCGCAGCGGGAAGTCATCATCGGCGACGATCACGTGGCTGCGCAGGCGCTCCTGGATGGCGACCGCCGCGTCGATAGTGGTTGGCCAATCCATAGGCTAATGTTGGTTGAATGTTGAATGCTGAATGTTGGACATTCAGCATTCAACATTCACAGATTACTCCGCGTAGCGCTCCTCTTTCCAGGGGTCGGCGTGATTATTGTAGCCGTAGCGCTCCCAGAAGCCAAGCTTATCGTAGGGCAGAAACTCTAGGCCGCGCAGCCACTTGGCGCTCTTCCAGAAATACTTGCGCGGGGTGAGGAGCCGCAGCGGGTAGCCGTGCTCCGGGGTCAACTCCGCGCCATCGTACTTATAGGCCAGCATGGCGTCAGCTTCAAGGAGTATCTCGATCGGGATATTCGCCGTGAAGCCCTGGTCGCAATGGGCGATCACAAATTTCGCCGAGGACTTGAGGCTAGGGATGTGATTAAGGAACTCCTTAAACTGCACCCCCTCCCAGCGCGTATCCAGCTTGCTCCAGCGCGTGACGCAGTGGATGTCGGTGGTAACCTGGATGGTGGGCAGAGCGCGGAACTCCGCGAAGCTCAGGCGAGCCACATCCTCAAGCTCGCCCCAGACACGCAGATCCCAAGTGGTATCGAGATCGGTATACTGCGGCACGCTGCCATAATGCAGCACCGGGAACTTCTCGGTGACGTACTGGCCTGGCGGGACTCGGCCCTCCAGATCTGCTTGGGTGCGGCCATGCTTCTTTTTAAACGCATCGAACATAAGCTCTCCTTAACTCACTTCACGCCCTTCGCGTTCGTGTCCTTCGCGCCCTTCGCGTTCGTGTCCTTCGCCCGCCTCCGCGCCCTCCGCGATCCAAACACCCTCCGCGCCCTCCGCGTTCGTGTCCTTCGCCCGCCTCCGCGCCCTCCGCGTTCCAAACGCCTCCGCGCCCTCCGCGTTCGTGTCCTTCGCCCGCCTCCGCGCCCGCCGCGATCCAAACGCCCGGATTCGCCCTCCGCGATCCAAACGCCCGGATTCGCCCTTCGCGTTCGTGTCCTTCGCCCGCCTCCGCGCCCTCCGCGATCCAAACGCCCGGATTCGCCCTCCGCGTTCCAAACGCCCGGATTCGCCCTCCGCGTTCCAAACGCCCGGATTCGCCCTCCGCGTTCCAAACGCGACCCCGGCCCCGCGATCACCCGACCGGATCGAACAGGTAGATCCCGCCTTCGCGGGAACTGGCGGCGATCTGCTTGCCGTCGGGGCGAAAGGCCAGCGACATGATCATGCCGGTGCCAAGCTTGATGCTGTTGAGGCGCGCACCGCTCTGTGGATCCCAAAAATCGACCGTGCCGACGACACTGCCCGTCACCAGCAGCCGCCCGTCAGGCGAGAAGGCGAAGCTGCTGAACCAGTGATCCTCGGTCGGCGCGGTGATCGTGCTGATCGCCGTGCCGGCGGCGACGCTCCAGATCGTCAGCGAGCCGTCGCTGCTGGCGCTGGCCACCGTATCACTCCCGGCGGGCATCTCCAGACTCGTGATCTGCGCCTTTTGGCCGCTGATCGTCGAGGTGCGGTCGCCGCTCTGCGCATCCCAGACCACAATCTGGGGGGACTTGGCGTTCTGGTTGCTCACGGCGGCGATCCGCGAGCCGTCGCGATTAAACGAGAGCGTGGAGGCCGGCCCGCTCAGGCCGCGCAGCGTCCGCAGCAGCTTCTGGCTGCTCGCATCCCAGATCGCCACCTCGCCGCGATCATCGCCCGCCGCCACCAGGCTGCGGTCGCGGCTAACCACGAGGCTGAGGGCGAAACCCTGCAGGCCCTGGAGCTGTCGGTTGCGATCTTTCCCGGTCAGGTCGATGATCACGACCTCGCCCGAGTCACCGATCGCGGCCAGCTGCGTGTCGCTCACAAAGCCGATAAACTGGCTGGTCGGCGCGCCGCCATTGAGGTTCACCTGCCGGTCATTCGGGAAGATGTGCAGGCGCACGGTGCCGCTGGCGCCGCCGCTGCCCAGGATGCTGCCGCTGTCCGAGTAGGCCAGGGCGGTGACCATGCCCTGCGCGAGCATGACGGTGCGCTCCGTCTGGCGGCTCTGGGTGTTCCAGACGGTCAGTGTGCCGGCGAAGTCGCTGGCGACCACGAGGCGCTGGCTATCGGGTGCCCAGCTCAGGCCGAGCAGGCGCAGGCCGTGCTGCGCCAGGGTCGCCCGCTCGGTGCCGGTGAGCGGACTCCACAGCCGCACCGTCCCATCGAGGCTGGCGCTGGCCAGAGTGCGGCCATCGGGGCTGTAGCTCAGCCCATGGATCACCACCCAGTCCCGGTGGCCCTTCAGCTCGCGCTGGAGTCCGCCGCTGGCCGCATCCAGCACATAGACGCTCGCGCTCACTGCGCCCACCGCGATGGTTTTGCCGTCGGGGCTATACGTGAGCCCGGTGAGCCAGTAGGGCGCGCTAGTAGCCGGGTTGGTTGGGGCGGTGAAGACGAAGCCGGGGCGAGGCTGCCGGGAAGCCACATCCCACAGGCGCACCGTGCCATCCCGCGAGGCCGAGGCCAGGGCGGTGCCGTCGGGCGAGAAGGCGATGTTGCCAAGAAAGTCGGCGTGGCCTTCCAGCGTGCCGAGGAGTTTGCCGCTGGCCACATCCCAGAGGCGCACGGTCTTATCGGTGCCGCCGGATGCCAGGATGGCACCGTCGGGCGAAAAGGCCAGACTGCGGATCCAGCCGGTGTGGCCGCTGAACCGGCGTAGCTCCTGGCCCGTCGTCGCATCCCAGAGGATGATCGTGTTCTCATCCTGCGCGCCGGAGGCCAGGATGGCGCTGTCAGGCGAAAAAACTAGGCTGCTAATAGTGCCGGTGTGGCCGGTCAGCGTGGTACCCTGGTCGATGGTATCACCAAGGCGAATCTGGATGGACTTGCCGATGCCCACCGCCAGCAGTTGACCATTTGGCGCGTAGACCGCCGGGCCAACCGCGTCCTCCTGGATCTGCTGGGTCTTGGTGAAGATCGCCGTC
>CAISPW010000161.1 GCA_903887465.1 uncultured Oscillochloris sp.
AGCATGCGTCTGACCCATCGGGTCCTCCCTGTGTGTATGGCGGATGCGGCACATCAACCGTACAACACAGGGAGTTTTGCTGCAAGCCCTTCGGCTGAAGTGTCAAGCTGGAATGGCCGATTCTGAAACATGCCTTAGACAAGGTTTCAGGTGCCAGGTTTCAGGTTTACAGTTCGTAGTGGGCGCTTCAGCGCCTGTGCGGCTGAAGCCGCCACTACGAACATCGCACACTGTAAAGCTGCCACGAACCTTGCCTTACAGTTAAGCGATGAGGCGAGGACGCGCTCCTATCGCCTCATCGCCTCATCGCTTAACTGTTACGCTAAGGATATCCTTCATCAAGCCCCATTGCCCACGGCCTTCTGCTTGGCCTTCTCCTCGTCCAGCAGCACGCGGCGCAACACCTTGCCGACCATCGTTTTGGGCAACTCGGTGCGGAACTCGACCTCGCGCGGCACCTTGTAGGGTGCCAGGTGTAGCTTGCAGAACTCGCGGATCTCCTCGACGCTGGGGTTTTCGTCGGCCTTGGGCACCACAAACGCCTTCACCGTATCGTCGCCACGGGCCTGGTTCGGCACGCCCACCACCACCGCCTCCATCACCTTGGGGTGCATAAACAGCACCTCCTCGACGTCGCGTGGGAGTACCTTGAAGCCGCTGGCGATGATCATGTCCTTCTTGCGGTCGACGATGAAGAAGTAGCCGTCCGCGTCAGCGGTGCAGATATCGCCGGTATGCAGCCAGCCGTCGGCGTCCACCGTGAGGGCCGTCTCCCCAGGTTGGTTCCAGTAGCCCTTCATCACTTGCGGGCCGCGCACGCACAGCTCGCCCTGGGCCGCGCCGCCAATCGGCAACTCCGCGCCCGTCTCTAGGTCGACGATCTTGGCGTCGGTGTCGGGCACCGGGATGCCGATGCTGCCCGCCTTGCGCGTGCCGTAGACCGGGTTCACCAGGGCGATCGGGCTGCACTCGGTCATGCCGAAGCCCTCGACCAGGCGCCCGCCGGTGAGTTGGCCGAAGCGCTCCTGCACCTCCATCGGCAGCGGCGCCGAGCCCGAGACACACGCCTTGATGCTGTGCAGGTTGTACTCGGCCACCTTGGGGTGGTTGATGATGCCGATATACATCGCTGGCACGCCGGGGAAGATCGTGGCCTGTTCCTTCTGCATAATGTTCATCACATTATCGATCGGGCGTGGGTTGGGCACGACGATGATCTCGGCACCGACAAAGATGCTGTAAAGCATGGCCACCGTCATCCCGTAGACGTGGAAGAAGGGGATGGCTGCCATCATCTTCTCCTTGCCGGGCTGCCCGGTCACCAGCCAGGCGTCGATCTGCTGGACGTTGGCGATCAGGTTGCGGTGGGTGAGCATGGCCGCTTTGGGCAGGCCGGTGGTGCCGCCGGTGTACTGGAACAGGGCCACGTCGCCGGGGTCGATGCTTATGCGTGGCGGGGTGGGGCCGTACTTCTCCAGCAGATGCCCGAAGAAGAAGGTGTCATGCTCGGGGTGTACCTCAACCCACTCGGGCGTCTTCTTCTGCGCGCGCTTCACCAGGAGGTTTGCGGGGAATGCGAGGGTGTCGAAGATATGGGCGACGATCACTCGCTTGATCTTAGTTTCGGGGCGAATCTCGCGCAGGCGCGGCCAGAACAAGTTCAGCAGGATGATCGTTTCGGCACCGCTATCCTCAAGCTGGTGCTGGAGCTCGCGGCTGGTGTAGGTTGGGTTGGTGTTGACGACGACCGCGCCGAGGCGCATGGCGGCGAAGAAGGTGATGATGTAGTGCGGCGAGTTGGGCAGCATCACCGCGACCCGGTCGCCCTTGCGTACGCCAAGCTGGTAAAGCGCCGTGGCCAGTCGATCCACCTGCGCGTTGAGCTTGCGGTAGGTCAGCCTGCCGCCGATCATCAGGCGACCGCCGAACACGTAGCGCAGGACAAAATTCGTCGCGGTGTTCTCGGGGAATGTGCGTGCAGCCTGGGCAAGCAGATCGTTGAGGCTCAGGTTCTGGTAGCTGATTGTCCGGGGCACGCCCTTCTCATAAAAGGAGAACCAGGGCTTGTCCATCCTGACACCTCCTAGTGCAGCTTTTCTTGGAAAAGAAAAGACGTTGGGGAGGGCGTGCCCTCCCCAAAACCCCATTTACACGTCGTCGCGCAGCCATCCGCGTTCGCGAGCGATAAATTTGATCGTGGCGTCGTCGGGCGGGTAGAGCCCAGCCATTTGGTACGCATAGGCGAGGAGCGCCGCGCCGCCGATCAGGCCGACCATCAGCCCGAAGAGGAACGTGACCGCGCCAATGACCTGCTTCATAAAAAACCTCCCAGGTTTAGCACATGTGGTGAAGGGCACGCTTGCACCGTAATTGTACCATAGAGCATTGGGACGCTGATGGTACAATGGGGAGCGACCATGGCTGTTGCAACGTCCCTGGGGCTGTGCCCCAGACCCTGCTTTTTGGTGATATTTAGCGGCAAAGCTGCCAAATATCACCAAAAAAAGATCTTTTAGTAGTGGTAAATCCACTCCCAAACGCCCGCCGGATGCGACGTCGCAACCGCCCCGAGGGCGAGGCGCGAATCGGGACTCGCCCTCTCGGCAAAAAACTTCTTTTTAACCGATGAGACTTGGAGTGACTCTCATGGATCAGCGCGCCCGAGTCCGGCTCACAAGCATGGCGACCTGCGCCGGCTGAGCGTCGAAGATGGGGCCGGGTGCCCTATCTGCGGTTCTCAGCGCGCTGCGTCTGCCCACAAGCCCGAACCTACTGATCGGGCTCGTGGTCAGCGATGACGCCGCCGTCTACCAAATTGACGAGTCCACCGCGCTAGTGCAGACGGTGGACTTCTTCCCACCGATCGTGGACGACCCCTACACCTTCGGGGCAATTGCTGCGGCCAACGCCCTGAGCGATGTCTACGCCATGGGCGGCCGACCGATCACGGCGCTGTCAATCGCCGCCTTCCCCGACGACCTCGACCCCGTGATCCTTGTGGCCATCCTTCAGGGCGGGGCCGACAAGCTGGCCGAGGCCGGGGCAGTGCTGACCGGCGGCCATACCGTCACCGACCGCGAGCCAAAGTTCGGCCTGAGCGTGACCGGGCTGGTTCACCCGGCGCAGATCACGCGGAAGGGCGGGGCTATTCTGGGCGACCGGCTGCTGCTCACCAAGCCAGTCGGCACCGGGCTGATCACCTCGGCGGCGAAGTGGGATAAGGTGGCCCCCGGCGATCTGGCGGCGGCCATCGCCAGCATGCTGCGCCTAAACCGTCGGGCCGCCGAGTTGGCCGCCCAGGTCGAGATCCACGCCGCCACCGACATCACCGGATTCGGCCTGCTGGGCCACGCCGCCGAGGTCGCCCGCGCCAGCGGGGCGGGCCTGCGCCTGCGCTGCGCCGATGTCCCTCTGCTGCCGGGGGCCATGGGCTACGCCCGCGCCGGGATCTGCCCCGGCGGCCTCGACCGCAACCGCCAGTTTCTGGAGGCCGACGGCTACTTGCGCTACGCCGACGGGGTGGAGGAGGCTTACCGCCTGCTGCTCAACGACCCGCAGACCTCGGGGGGGCTGCTGCTCGCCCTGCCACCCGCCGCCGCCGAGGATCTGCGGCGGCGCTGCGCCGACTCCGGCCAGGGGTGCTGGGATATCGGCGAGGTGATTTCAGGGGCGGGGATCGACGTGATCGCGTAGGGACGTATCGCGGTGCGCCCCTACGAGATCCCCGCCAGTTGCTTGATCAGCCGCTCGAAGCTGGCGAAGGGTAGGGCACCGCGCACCAACTGGTCATTCACCAGGAAATTCGGCGTCGAGTTGATGCCGAGTTGCCGAGCGGCAGCGGCCTCATCCAACGTCGCCTGTGCGCTGGCCGGGTCGTCCAGGCAGCGCGTGAAGGCCGCCGCATCCACCCCGACCTTGCCAGCCAGTTCGATCAGCACGTCGTGGTCGCGCTTGGGCACCCCGCCCCACTCGACCTGGTGGGTCGTGAAGAGTGCCTCGTACATGGGCCAGAATTTGCCCTGGTCGGCGGCGCAGCGGCTGGCCACGGCGGCGATCAGGGCCGAGGGGTGGATCTGGGTGAGCGGGAAATCGCGGGCCACGATCCGCACCACCCCGGTGTCCACAAACTGCGTGATCAGCTGTGGCCGGATCTCATTGAAGAACTGGACACAGAAGGGGCACTCGAAGTCAGTGAACTCGATCACTGTCACCGGGGCGGTCGAACTGCCCATGGCTCGCGGGTCGTGTGCGGAGATATGCAACACATCCAGCTTGTTGGGCGGGGTAGGCGAGGGCTGAAGCTCGGCGGCGGCCCCGGAGGTAGGTAGGGGCGGCAGGGTCGGGCGGCCCTGGATGGCCACCGCCGTCTGGCGCTCGGCGAGGGCCGCGAGCGGCGGCGCGGGCGGGACTGCGGTGCCGCAGCCCACCAGGAGCAGCGCGGCGAGGGCGATCAGGGTGCGCAGGTGGCTCACGGTGGTTCCGTTCGTGATGCGAAATCGGTGAAACATACGTCTATCGTATCACGCATGGCGCATCATGGCCGATGCCACGTCACCTCCGGCGAAAGCAGGCTCTGGTGCGTCGCCCCTCAGACCTACGTTGTGTGGATATTTGGCGGCGCATCCGCCCCGCCCCCCGGCACCAAGCGGTGAGGTAGCCGTGGCCAGGGGGCCAAAACGCCACGATTTGACAAGGGCGCGAAGGTCGTGTATACTCCTCAACGTTGCGAGCGACGAACGGTTTCACTCTTCGGAGGCAAACCCAGACAAGACAGTGTGAACCGAGCTACGGACAATCCAGTCCCCATCTCG
>CAISPW010000162.1 GCA_903887465.1 uncultured Oscillochloris sp.
GCGCGCCGCCGAGTTGCGCGACCTGGCTCGCCAATTAGACGATGCCACCCCCCACACGCTACGCCACAGCCTGGCTCGCCGGATGCTTGAGTCAGGCGCTGATCTGGCGATGGTGCAGCGCACCCTCGGCCACAGCAGTATCGCCACTACCGGGATGTACCTCACGCCGAGCGATGATGACCTGCGCGCGGCGATCGAGCGTGCGACCCCGTGACCACTATCTCGCCTCGCTTCCTCAACCGCACATAGAAAAACCCATGGCACTGAAGAACTCTGAACTCTACTCCTCACTCTGGTCGAGCTGCGACGAGCTGCGCGGCGGCATGGACGCCAGCCAGTACAAGGACTATGTCCTCGTCCTGTTGTTCATCAAGTACATCAGCGATAAGTATGCCGGTGTGCCCTTCGCGCCGATTACGATCCCGCCCGGTGCCAGCTTTAAGGATATGGTCGCCCTCAAGGGTACGAGCGACATCGGCGATCAGATCAATAAGAAGATCATCGCCCCGCTCGCGGAGGCCAACAAGCTGTCCGATATGCCGGACTTTAACGACTCCACGAAGCTCGGCAACGACAAGGAGAAGGTTGAGCGGCTCACGAACCTGATCGCTATCTTTGAGAACAAGGCCCTCGACTTCTCGAAGAATCGCGCTGACGGCGATGACATCCTCGGCGATGCCTATGAGTACCTGATGCGCCACTTCGCCACGGAGAGCGGCAAGAGCAAAGGCCAGTTCTACACTCCGGCGGAGGTCAGCCGGATTATGGCCCAGATTATCGGTATCCGCGAGGCCAAGACGACCCATGCCACCACGGTCTATGACCCGACCTGTGGCTCGGGTTCGCTGCTGCTGAAGGTGGGCGATGCGGCCAGTACTGCGGTGACGCTCTACGGGCAGGAGAAGGACGCCGCTACGAGCAGTCTGGCCCGGATGAACATGTTTTTGCACAACAACCCCACGGCGCTGATTGTGCAGGGCAATACGCTGGCTGACCCTAAGTTTACGGAGAGTGGCACGCTCAAGACCTTTGACTATGTGGTCGCTAATCCGCCCTTCTCGGATAAGCGCTGGAGCACGGGCCTTACGCCGCTCGACGATACTTACGAGCGCTTCAAGCCCTTCGGCGTGCCGCCCGATAAGCAGGGCGATTACGCCTACCTGCTGCATATCGTGCGTTCGCTCAAGAGTACCGGCAAGGGCGCGTGTATTCTGCCGCACGGCGTCCTATTTCGCGGTAACGCCGAGGGCGATATTCGCCGCGCCCTGATCCGCAAGGGCTATATCAAGGGCATCATCGGCCTGCCCGCCAACCTGTTCTACGGCACCGGCATCCCCGCCTGTATCATCGTCGTGGATAAGCAGGATGCCCACGCCCGCACGGGTATCTTTATGATCGACGCCAGCGCGGGCTTCATCAAGGACGGCCCCAAGAACCGGCTGCGCGCCCAGGACATCCATAAGATCGTCGATGTCTTCACCAAGCAGCTTGAGGTGCCCAAGTATGCGCGTATGGTCTCCCTCGCGGAGATCGCGAAGAATGAGTTCAACCTCAATATCCCGCGCTACATTGATAGCCAGCAGGCCGAGGATCTTCAGGATATTGAGGGCCACCTGCGCGGCGGTATCCCCACGGGTGATGTGGATGTGCTCCAGCCCTATTGGACGGTCTGCCCGCAACTCCGTCAGGCTCTGTTCCACCATAGCCGCCCCGGCTACCTGGCTCTCGCCGTGGACAAGGCCGCGATCAAGCCCGCGATCTACGAGCACGCCGAGTTCGCCGCCTTCATCGCCTGCATGAACACGCACTTTGCCACCTGGCAGCAACAGGTCGCCACGACGCTGCGCCAGGTGCAGGCGGGTTGCCATCCCAAGGATGTTGTCGCCACCCTCGCCGAGGATCTGCTCACCCACTACATCGGCCAACCGCTGATTGACCCCTACGCGGTCTATCAGCACCTGATGGATTATTGGGCCGCGACCATGCAGGACGATGTTTATCTGATCGCCGCCGATGGCTGGAAGGCCGAGACCTACCGGATCACGGAGACGGATAAGAAGGGCAAGTCGAAGGATAAGGGCTGGGCCTGCGACCTGCTGCCCAAATCCCTGATGATCGCCCGCTTCTTTGCCAAAGAGCAGGCGGTCATTGATCTACTTGCCGCTGATCTGGAGCGCACCATTGCGGGCATGGCTGAGCTGGAGGAGGAGCACGGCGGCGAGGAAGGGATCTTCGCTGCACTGGACAAGATCAACAAGATCAGCGTCGCCGCCCGCCTCAAGGAGATCAAGGCGCTCGTTGCCAAGAATGACGCTGAGGCCAAGGCAGAGGCCGCCATCCTCAAGATGTGGCTGGATCTGAGTGATCAGGAGGCTGAGCTGAAACGGAAGCTGAAGGAGGCCGAGGCCACCCTGGACACCAAAGCCTACAAGCACTACCCGAAGCTGACGGAGGCCGAGATCAAGGCGCTGGTGGTCGATGACAAATGGCTCGCGGCCCTCGACGCCGCTATCCACGGCGAGATGGATCGCATCAGCCAGACCCTTACCCAGCGCGTGAAGGAATTGGCCGAGCGCTACGAAACCCCGCTCCCGCACATGTCTCGCCGCGTAGCCGAGTTGGAGGCGAAGGTGAATAGTCACTTGCAGACGATGATGGTCTGATTGGTTGATGGGCTATGTAATGAGGGCACACCTATGATTAATACAGCATATCCCGAGAGCGAACTGACCGGCAAGATCATCGGGTGCGCGATGGAAGTTCATCGGGTGATCGGCAACGGCTTCCAGGAGGTGATCTACCAGCGTGCCCTGGCGATTGAGTTTCGGTCGCAGGGAATCAGTTTTGTGCGTGAGTATTCGATGGATGTCTTCTACAAGGGTACGCATATTGGCACCCGTCGCGTGGACTTCTTTGTTGAGGGCAAGGTGATGCTTGAGATGAAGGCGGTCATTCAGCTTGAGGATGTCCATCTGGCTCAGGCGATCAATTACCTGGAGGCGTCTGGCATTGAGGTGGGTCTGCTGATTAATTTCGGTTCCCGTAGCTTGCAGTTTAA
>CAISPW010000163.1 GCA_903887465.1 uncultured Oscillochloris sp.
AGGGGAGCTGCGAATTTTTGCGGAGAAGAGCTGTGGCGAATTCGCCAGGTGGCTCAGGACGCACGCAATGCGATTTCGAGACCAAAGACGACCCGAAAAGCGCAGCGTGGCTCCTGTAGTAGGTTCGCCAACAGCATCCTTTAGCCCCACGGCGATCTCGTTGAAAGGACGGGTGGGTGACTTCAGTCGCCCGCCGGGGGGACCGATAAACCTCATTGTTATGCGGTAAAAAAAGATGTGGGTAAAGATATGCGCCAGCGGGGAGGCGTCCCAGCGTCCCTGAAGACATCCCCCATCCGGGTAGCAGAAATCCCCCTCGCAGAAAGGGAACAGAAAGTGCTATAATGTTGCGGTAAGCTAACCGAGCGCAATGATGGGGAAAGGGGCAACGGATGGATAGCGCCGCCGCTTCCAGACTTGCCGGCCAACTCAGCAGGCAGAATCGGTCGCTCTGCGAACAGGTGTCGGCACGGTTGCTGGCCACGTATCCTGAGTTGACGCAGAGCTTACGCCTCGAAGAGAACTACACGCCGATCGCTCGGCTCTCAGAAGTCGCAGTGGAGCGCCTTAATGATCTGGTGCGATCCGTACTCCTCTTTGATCTCCCATCGTTGGCCGACCAGGAACTGCGCTGGGCGCGGGGGATGCTCCCGCGAAGTGGTGTGACGCCGGATCACCAAATGAGCTTGGTGCGTTGGTTTTTTGAGGAAGTGCGCAGGTTGCCGATCAGTTCGATGGAATTGGCCCTTACCCGCGATATCGAGCAGTACTTCCTTAACCAGATCCGCATCGTCAACCAGACGAGCTAGTGGCGCACTAGAGGGCTGACGCAGCTTTTTTGGGGAGGGACACGCCTGCCCCGAACCTCTCCCAGCACGGCAACAAAATTCAAGGCAACGAAGCCCCACTCAATGATCGAGTGGGGCTTTGTTATGGTCAAGGCGTGTTAGGGCGCGTTGACCGTCAGGGTGCCCCGCATCGTGATGTTATGGCCAGGGACGGTGCAGACAAAGGCGTAGGTGCCAGCCGCCGGGGCGGTGAACGTGACCTCAACCGTCTGACCAGCGCTCGACAAGGATGTGTGAGCAATGATGTTGGACTCGTCGCTGGGGATGTAGTTCTTATCGGGGCCAACGGTCAGACCTTCGGTAGCCACCTTCTGGGCTACATCGACGCCACCTTTCACCAGCACCCAATTGTGCTGCTTGGCGACCGAGTTGTCCTTCATCTTAACAGTGACCGTCTGGCCGGCAGAGACGCTCAGGGCGTTGGGCGTAAAGGCTAGGCTCTCACCATCCGAACCCAGTTCAATGGTGACCAGGCCGGTACCCACGCTGGCTGCGGGCGCGATGCCGCCACTGGCGCAGGCGGAGAGTAGTAGCGAGACACCGAGTACAACGGCGAGGGTGATCTTCCGCATGCACATCTTCACAAGAATCTTCCTTGTCGCTAGGTGCCAGACATGTTCAACCTATCACGAAGATCTGTGATAGCGGCAACGCCCTTTGGGGCTACGCGCTCAAACCTGACAAAATACATCGTGGGTTCGGCAAAGCCGCCCCCATATCCCCACGAGGTTTTCTGACAATCCACGTGATCAACACAGGAGCAAGCTATGATGTCCGAGAACGAGATTCGCAATCTGCTACGGGATGCGCGGGCGGTGGCGGTGGTTGGCATAAGCGATGACCCGCAGCGGGACTCGAACGGTGTGGCGCGGTTCCTCAAGCGCAATGGCTACGATGTCATCCCGGTGAACCCCAACCTGCACAGTCCGGTGATCGACGAGCGGCCCTATGCCTCGCTGCGCGACATTCAGGGCCAGGTGGATGTGGTTCAGATCTTCCGCCGCTCCGAGTTCGTGCCCAAGATCGTCGAGGATGCCATCGCCATCGGGGCGCGAGCCATCTGGATGCAGCTTGGCGTGGTCAACGAAGCGGCAGCGGCCCGCGCAAAGGAGGCTGGGCTGATGGTGGTGATGGATCGCTGTATGGCTATCGAGCACCGTCGGCTCATGCGCGATGCCGCGCATGCCCAGGCATAAGCAAAGCAGGATCTATCGGCATCCTGCGCTAGAACAGCAAAAGGGGTGTGCGTCAGGCTCAAAGCCTGACGCACACCCCTTTTGCGATGACACTATTCCTTATTCTCGCCCTTGGCGCGGGGACGGATCTGGAAGTTCGGGCGGCCGCTGGGCCGGCTGCGGAATGTCGCCCCACGGGTGCGTGTGGCTCCCGTGACACGATCCTGCGCTGGCGCGCGCGGGGGCGTCACAGAACGCGACTCGGGACGCGACTCGGGACGCGGCTCGGGGCGCTCGCGGTGATCACGAGCGGCAGGCCGGTCATCTCCCCGCTGACGATCAGGGCCGCTGTAAGACCCAGCCCGCTCATCCCGCCCCGAGCGATCCGGGGCGCGGGGGCGCTCCTCTGATCGCGGGGGAGCGTCGGTGCCGCGCGGTGGGCGGCTCTCGTAGTCAGGGCGTCGCGCGCGCGGATCACGATCCGCACTAGGATCGCGCCGACGGTTCGAGTCACCCTGGTCACTGTGCCCACGGTCGCTGCGGAATGGGCTGTAGCCCTCACGAATTGGACGGCCCTGGCCCTGGCCCTGGCCCTCGTCGCGGCGCGGGCCACTGTATCCACTCCCACCGCTGCGCGGAGCCTGGCCCTCGTCGCGGCGCTGACCACCATACCCGCCCCCACCAGCCGAGCCCTGGCCCTCTTCCCGCCGCTGACCGTAGACCCCGCCGGTGCGAGACCGCTGGCCCTGGCCCTCGTCACGGCGCGGGCCGCCGTACCCGCCCCCGCCGCTGCGCGGAGCCTGGCCCTCGTCACGGCGCGGGCCACTATACCCGCCGCTGCGCGGAGCCTGGCCCTCGTCGCGGCGCGGGCCGCCGTACCCGCCCCCGCCGCTGCGCGGAGCCTGGCCCTCGTCACGGCGCGGGCCACTATACCCGCCGCTGCGCGGAGCCTGGCCCTCGTCGCGGCGCGGGCC
>CAISPW010000164.1 GCA_903887465.1 uncultured Oscillochloris sp.
AGGGAGTTTTGCTGCAAGCCCTTCGGCTGAAGTGTCAAGCTGGAATGGCCGATTCTGAAACATGCCTAAGGCATGGTTCAACCCAGCTTGACCGTTCAGCGACGAGACGATGACGCGATGAGGCGATAGGAGCGCGTCATCGCATCCTCGCCTCATCGCAGGACGGTCAAGCTGGAATGGCCGATTCTGAAACATGACAATCGAAGCGGTGCAATAACCTGCTCAAGGTTACCTCGGTTAGCCCCCGCTTCATCCTTGTATCCCCTCTCATCCCCATCGCCTCAGCGCCTCAGCGCATCCCCAGAGGACGATCAATCTCAGATCGCCGATTCTGAAACATATCTAACCGAGCCAGTCACGAAAGATTTGTCGCTGGAGATCGTCGGGCGCGGCCACGGGGGCGATGCTCAGGCTGTCGTAGGGGGATGTACCAAGGGTAACCGGTACCTCGATCAGCGCGTCGCTGCGGAAGAGGCTCAGGCGCACGCGGTCGCCGGGGGCACGCTCGGCCAGTCGCGCGTTCAGCCGCTCCTCGTCCATGCGCCAGCCGTCCAGGGCCAGCAGTTCGTCATCGGCGTAGACCCCAGCGGCGTAGGCCGGACTGTCGGCGCGCACTGCGGCCACCAGGGTGCGCTCGCCCTGGCGCTTCAGCTGAAGCCCCAACCATGCCGGCGCGGAGCCGATGGCCCTCGGTTGGCGGTAGCCCCAGCGTAGCTCAAGGCCGGCAGCGGCCAGGGCCGAGGCGTAATCCAACTCGGTGGTGCCGACGATATAGCGGGCGAAGAAGTCGCGGAAGCGCCCGCCTTGGGTGCCCGCGACCGCCTCCACCGCCGCCAGCGCCCCGCCATCCTCGGGGATACCCGGCCCGCTGATCGGGTAGCTCGCGTATAGCTCGCGCAGCACGTCGTCCAGGCTGCGTGAGCCATTGGTACCCCGGCGAATCTCCATGTCCAGCAGCAGGCAGACCAGCGAACCCTTCAGGTAGTACGAGATGCTGGTATTGGCGCTGTTCTCGTCGGGCCGGTAGAACTTCACCCAGGCGTCGAAGCTACTCTGCGCAAGGCTCTGCACATGTCGGCCCGGCTGGGCCTGGAGGCTCAGGATCTTGTCGGCCAACTTCTCCAGGTAGCGCTCGGGCTGCATCAGGCCCGCTCGCACTAGCAGCAGTTCGTCGTAGTAGCTTGTCACCCCCTCGACCAGCCAGAGTTGGCGCGTGTAATTTTCACTGCGGTAGTCGAAGGGGCCGAGAGGCGCGGGTCGCAGCCGCTTCACATTCCAGACGTGGAATAGCTCGTGGCTGGTAAGCGACAAGTAGCGCTCGTAGGATCGCTCGGGCCGGAACGTCCAGCGGTCAACCATGTTGGTCACGCTGTTGCGGTGTTCTAGGCCGCCACCGCGCCCGTCGGTGAGGTGGAGGATGAAGCTGTAGTGCGGGTAGGGCAGCCCGTTGAACATCGCGCGCTGCACCTCGACGATCCGCCGGGTGTCGGCGACGAGCTGGGACTCATCTTCGTTTCCCCGCCCCCAGATCACGATCTCGTGCGGCACCTCGTCCACCGTGAAGGTGAGGACGCGCTGCGTGCCGCACTCGAAGGGGCTGTCCACCAGTTCATCGTAGTCCTGCGCAATGAATGAACCCGATCCCCCAGTTCCTGGTTCAAGCGCCGTACTCACCCTCCAGCCTGCGGGCACATCGACCGTGACCGCCAGCGGCTCGCCGGTGCGGCCGGGCACGTATACGCACACGTTGGCCGGGTTGAAGTAGCCGTGGCGCGAGTCGAGGTGGCTGGTTCGCACCGTCAGCTCGTTGGCGTACACCTTGTAGCGCACGGTGACCTGGGCGGCGCGACCGATATCGACCTGCCAGGAATCCTTGGCTGTCTTGCGCCAGGGCAGGGCTGCGCCGTCGGGGCCGTGGGCCGAGAACTCCTGGATATGGCGGGCGTACTCGCGGATCATATACGAACCCGGCGTCCACGCGGGCAGTACGAGGTCGAGGGTGGGCGCGGAGAGGGCGTCAATCACCACCGTGACATGGTAGAGGTGGGTGTGCGGCTCGGGCATGGAGATCGTGTAGGTGATCATGTCGCATTGCAGATGTTCGCCTGCTCGCAAGCGAACATCTAAAAGCCTAGGCAGGCAGGGCGGATTCAAGGAAGCGCAGCCAACTGCCGCCCATGATGGCGGCGACATCCGTATCGGCATAGCCGGCAGCGGACAGAGCCTCGGCGACGCACGGCATGTCGGCCACGCTATCGAGCTCGCGGGGGATCTGCTCGCGGCCCAGCCCGCCGTCGAGGTCACTGCCGATCGCCACATGGCGGGCGTCGCCGGCGATCTGGCAGATGTGGTCAATATGGCCCAGCACGCGGTCGATCCCGTAGCGATCTTTGGGATCATCCTTCATATACTCGGCGGCTAGGAAGGCGTTGTAGAACACCATCCCGATCACCGCATCCCGGTCAAGCAGGGCGCGGATCATCACATCGCTCAAGTGACGGTCGGCCCGATCTTCGGCCACCAGCGCCCGACAGTTGCTGTGCGAGGCGATCACCGGGCCGTCGAATAGGTCGAGCGCCTGCCAGAAACTTGCCTCAGCCATATGGCTGAGGTCAAGCGTCAGGCCCGCATGCGACAGCTCGGGCATCAGGGCGCGGCCCAGATCGGTCAGCGGGCCTGGCGCGCGCGTGCCGCCGCAGTAGCGGGTGCCCTGCCAGGCCGGGCCGACGATCCGCACACCCTGGGCGTGCCACCAAGACGCCTCGGTCGGCTCGCGGATGGGGTCGCCGTTTTCCATGAGCAGCACCATGCCCAGCGTGCGGTCGCCGCCGCCCCAGGCGCTGCGGTGGGCGGCCAGGTCGCCCCGGCTGCCGATCAGGCGCAGCCAACCGGCAGCGGCCAGGCCCCGGTAGATACCCAGTTGCGCCAGAGCCTGGGCGTGAGCCTCCTCGGCGCTGCGGTAGCTTGGCCCGACCGACAGATCCGTGATCTGCGCCGTGACCGGCAGCGTAAACAGCGTCCCAAAAACCAAACCAACCCCGCCGACAGCCAGGTCGGGCAGCGCCACCGTACACGATCCCATCGTGGGATGGGGCGCACCCTCGGCGGCGCGAATTTCCGCTACGCTGTGGGTCACATCTCGCCCGGCCGAAATCACATTGTAGGCAATATCCAGGTGTCCATCAACATACACAGGGAGATCCTCAGGGCTAATGCAACGTCGCTGGGGCTGCGCCCCAGACCTCGCTTTTGGTTAGTTTTTGGCGGCTTCACCGCCAAAAACTAACCAAAAAAGATCGTTCGGGGGTGGCTTTGCCACCCCCAAACCCCCGCCGGAGGCGACGTTGCAACCGCCCTGGGGAGATCCTCACTCAATCACGACGCAGCGCGTGTTTCGCTGAATAGGGTCAACCAAACCCTTCCCCCTGCTATTTAATTCGTATAGGGCTGGAACAGCCGGGCGAAGAGCGACTCGAAGTTCGGCGAGTCGCTGGCGATGCGGTCGTAGATCTGGATGACGCGGGCGGCCTGGTCGCGGCGGCGCCAGAGTGCCTGGGCGAAGCGGTCATCGCCGATCACGCCGCGCTCCTTCATAAAGCTGTAGAACTGCTTGATCGAGGTGCAGATCTCGCGTATCTGGCGGGGCGAGGTGTTCAGGACGCGGCGCGGGTAGTAGTAGAACAGGCACTCGTCGAGGGTGGCGTAGTCGCCATCAGCGAGGGTGCGGTTGTAGTACGAGGCCAGAAACTCGGCGTAGACAAGCACGCTGCGCGAGCGGACGCGGGCGGTGGCGCTGCTTTTACCCACTTCGGCGAGGTAGTCGTGGAACTGGCCGATCAGGTCGCCGCTCTCGGCATAGGCGCTCGCAGGATCGTCGTCGCCATCGAGCATGTCATCCTCGGGGTCGTCCCATTCGCCCTCATCCACCGCCTCCTGCCAGTCCGCCGGATCGAAGAGGCTCTCGGCCAGCGGGTCGAGGCCGATATCTTCGGTGCTGGCGCGCAGGTCGAGGATGGGGAAGAGATGCGGCTTCTTGGTGAGGAGCAAGTTGAGGTGCTGGGCGATGATCACCTCAGCCTCCTCAGGTCGGGCGGCCTCAATCTGCTCGGCGACGCCGGGCGGCAAAACCGACATCAGTTCATCGTGGGCCGCCTGAAGCCGGGCAAACTCCTCACCGTGGGCGAAGAGGCTGTCCGTCTCCTGGTCGCCGAGGCCAAGGCCATCATCATCGTCGTCGTCGAGGTCGTCGTAGCGATCCACCGGGCGAAGCGTCCCCCCACGGGCGTGGGGATCCTCGTGGTAGTAGTCGAGGGTCGAGTAGGCCGCCGATGCGCGCTGGATCTGGCCATTCCACAGGCCAGAGTCAGCGTCCTGCTCACGGGTGTGGCGCAGATCGCGCTGGAGCGCATCAATCTCTGCGAACAGGGCCGTGTCCGCAGCGTGGCGCTCGCCCTCGGGCACCGGCAGCGGCTCAAAGACCTCTTCGGACGAGAAGAGGCGCAGCGAGGGGTGACTCTGGTTCGTCAGGAAGATGTCGTCAACCAGTTGGAGCCGGTCATCGCGGGTGACGAGGTGCTGCCAGGGGCTGCCAGGATACTCGGTGCGCCAGGGGGCGACGGCGAAGATCGGCAGGATCACCTCATCGCAAGGGATAAGGGCGACCTGAGCACGCCCGACACGGGCAACAATCGCGTCGATCAGTTCGGCATCTTGCGTGGCCGTCGCCGAGCGCCGGACATCTGCGGCGGCCTCGCGCTCGATCCGCAGGGTCATGGGTTCGGCGGCGACGACCGTCGCCACAATGCTATCGCCGACGACAAAACCGGAGCGCAGATACCAAGCAGCGAGATCAAAGCCGGGCGTGGCGAAGGTGGAACTGCGGGAGTCGGCGGGGTCGTGATCGATAAAGGGCATCGCGACACCGGCCACATCCCGCACGATCAACTCGACACTCCGTAGCCCCGCGAAGGGCTGGAGGTGGGCGAGGGGCAGCATCCCGGCCGCGACATCGCGGGCGCGGGGGACGCAGCGGAAGCGCAGATCCTGAAGCGCCACACGCAGCGGCACCAGCTTACCACGGCCCAGGCGCAGCCAGCCAAGGGTCAGCCCGTCCCAGCGTAGCCGCTCGCGGATCGTGGCGTAGGGATTCTTCGCCGCGCTTGGCCGATGCTCAAGCACATGGTCGAGGACTTGGCGCTCCTCGACTGGCCCATCATATTCACGGGCAAGCACGCGCAGAATACTCGCGATGGTCGGTTCCTGGTTCGACATAGCTCTACTCCCGTATGGCGTCGGGAGCCACTTGGCAGACAACTGATCACAATGGGTACAGGGTAGCATCCACACGGGGCAGTGTCAAGGTAGGGCAACCTTCATCGGTGGTGTCGGGCGGGATCTGTACTATACTACCCTCCGTCTCCCTTACCCATTGTAGCGAGGTGTTGAATGGCTGAACTCACCAAGGTTGCCCTATTTACCAACGAATACCCGCCGAACGTCTACGGCGGCGCTGGTGTCCACGTCGAGTATCTGAGCAAGGCTCTGGCAAAGCTGATGCATGTGGAAGTGCGCTGCTTTGGCTCCCAGCACGCAGACGGTGAGCGCATTATGGTGCGCGGCTACCCGCTGTGGGACGAGGTGAAGCGTAACACCGACTCGCGCTTCAGCGGTGCCCTCGATGCCTTCTCACGCTCGCTGCTGATGGCCAAGGATACCCTCGACGCGCAGATCGTCCACTGTCATACTTGGTACACCGATATGGGCGGCCTGCTGGCTGGCAAGCTCTGGGGCGTGCCTTACGTGCTCACCATCCATTCGCTGGAACCTCTGCGGCCCTGGAAGGTGGAGCAACTGGGCAACGGCTACATCCTCAGTTCGTGGATGGAGCGCACCGCGATGGAGCAGGCCGACGCGATCATCGCTGTCTCCAAGGAGACCCGCGAGGATGTGCTGCGCCTGTTCAAGGTGGATCCCGCGAAGGTACACGTGATCTACAATGGGATCGACCTCGCCGAGTATCGTAAGACCGAGGCGACCGACGCGCTCACCCGCTACGGGGTGGATCCGAGCCAGCCCTACGTCCTCTTTGTGGGCCGCATCACCCGCCAGAAGGGCATCATCCACCTCGTGAACGCCATCGCGCAGATTGACCCCGCGCTCCAGGTGGTGCTCTGCGCCGGTGCGCCGGACACGCCCGAGATCGCCCGCGAGATGCAGGAGGGTGTGGCCGCCGTGAGCAAAGATCGCCCCGGTGTGATCTGGATCCACGAGATGCTGGCCCGCCCCGATGTGATCCAGCTGTATTCGCACGCCGCCGTCTTCTGCTGTCCCAGCGTCTACGAGCCGTTCGGGATCATTAACCTGGAGGCGATGGCCTGCGAGACGGCGGTGGTCGCCTCGGCGGTGGGCGGGATCAAAGAGGTGGTGGTGCCGGAGGAGACCGGCGTGCTGGTCAACCTTGCGTTCAACGAGGGCGGATTCGACCTGGCCGACCCGGCGGCCTTCGAGGCTGACTTGGCCGCTGCGATCAATCGGGTGGCCCTCGACCCCGAGTTGCGTGCCCGTTTCGGTGCCGCCGGACGCCGCCGCGTCGAGGATCACTTCAGCTGGGACGCCATCGCCCAGCGTACCGCCGAGCTCTACCGCTCGCTGATTGCGGGCTGATGCGTGTAATCATAGGTCTGGTTGAAGCTGGCAACTTCAATTAGATCTTCACTCCACCCGTGCTTCGATCAGCGCCACGCCAACGTACCAGGGTGCCGTCTCGATCGGCAGCAGCCGGGTCGGACTCTGGATATGCACGATGATCGTCTGCCCCGCCGCGCACCCCGGCGCGGCGGCCAGCGATAGCCGCACCTCCTGCGCGTATCCGTTGAGCGCCACTGGCGGCGGCGTCGGCCCGCCCTCCACACTGATCTGCGCCGTCTGGCCGGGCCACCCGTGAAGCTGGAGTACCAGCTCGCCGCAGCCGCCGCGCAGCCGCACCTCGCCCGCGCCAAGTGTCCACAGCCCCTGCGGCAGGTCGGGCGTGGCCGGGGCGAAGCCGACGTAGTGCCCAAGCGCCAGCGGGTCGCCGGGGGTAACGTGCGCGGGCGGCGGAGTCGCCGGTCGCGCCCAGGCCCAGCGGTACAGGTCGTCCCCGGCCCGCCAGTAGGCGTTGATCGCGGCCAGTTCATCGCGCGCCAGCTCTGGGCGCGGGAGCAGGGCGGCGATCATGATCCGCATCGCGTGGGCGTACTGGCTGCGATCCTCGATCTCGAGCGCCCGCCGGTACAGCGAGTCCGCCTCGGCGTAGCGCCCCTGCTGAAAATCTAGATCCGCCAGATCCATCGTCCGCAGTGGATTTGCGGGGTCGGCGTCCCGCGCCTGCGCCAGCAGCCGCTGCGCGCCGTCGGGGTGCCCCGCCGCGAGCTGTTGCCCCGCCGCGAGGGTGTAGCGCTCGCCGCGCAGCCAGGTGACATAACGTGTGCTGGCGATCAGGGCCAGGAAGACGGCGGCCCCGGCCAATGCGGCGAGGGATCGTCGGCTGCGCAGGAGCCGCGCCCCGGCCCGCCAAGCGGCGGGCAGCCGGACAAGGGCGTAGGCGCAGAACGGGATCAGCGCCGCCACGAGCGGCAGCCGCAGGCGCGGGTGGCCGATGCTGATCACGGCGAGCGCCACCGTCAGCCCGGCCCACAGCAGGGCCGGGAGCGCCCGACGATAGCTCGGCGCGAAGCAGACCCCGGCGATCCCGAGCAGCATGATCAGGATGTACTGCGCATCCGCCAGCAGCGACAGACCCAGCGGCAACTCGCCGGCGTTCTGCACCACCGAACGTCCGTCCGAACTGATCGAGATCAGGTCGCCCACCGCGTAGCTTCTGGTCTGGAGCAGCAGCAGCGAGGCCAGTTTGAAGCGCATCCGCCCGACAAACGCCGCCGGATCCTCGCGGATGCGCTCCAGCGTCCAGCGGCTCGCCAGGGCCTGACGGTCGGCGAGGTTTGGCACGGCGAACAGTTCGGCGTCGCGGGTGACCTTCTCCTCCGGGCTGCGCACCTGGCCCCACCAGACGCTGATGCCGCCGTTGGTATCCACCAGAATCAGCCGGTGGTGGACGGCGTAGTTGCGCGCCGCCCACGGTCCGATCAGAATCGCTGCGCCGAGCAGCAGGGTCAGGGCCAGCGGCCAGCGGCGAACGCCGAACGCCGAACGCCGGGGGCTTGGCGGTTCATCGGGCATTGGCGGTTGGTCGTTGGTTGTTGATATGAGCAAAAACACTGCGGCCATCGGGATAACGAACAGTCCCACCGCCCGCGTCAGGGTCGCGGCGGCCAGGAGCATCCCGGCGGCGAGCGCCGTCCGGCGGCCACCGGTCTGGCTGGCCCGGTCGAGGGCGGACAGGCCGAGGAGCATGAGGGTGACGAAGAACGCCTCGGCGTAGAGCGCGCTGGCGAAGACGGCCAGCGGGATGAAGAGTGCGGCGATCAGCGCCGCGAGCAGGCCCACGTCCCGCCGCCCGAAGAGTTGCCGCCCGAAGGCGTAGAAGGCGAGCCCGCCCGCGCCCATCAGCGCCGCCTGGATGAGCGTCGCCCGCGCCAGATCCATCCCGGCCAGCGGCAGGAGCAGCGCCAGCAGGGCCGGGTAGCCGGGGGGCCGTAGCCACTTGCCGGTATCGTCGTAGCCGCCCTGGAGGATGCGTAGCGCCGCCCGGTAATACTCCTCCGGGTCGCCCGGCGGCACCGCCCCGCTGTGCGCGCCCCACCACCATAGCCAGACGCGCAGGGCGATGGCCACGAGGGCGATGCCAAGAAGGCCGCGCGCCGATCTGATTGATACTTGGTTTGATGATCGCAATGAGGTGTTGATTTTCACCGAAGATATGTAGAAAGCCAGGCGCGTAGGCAGCAAAGTATAGCACAATCCCGCGCCCCGGCGTCGGTTGGCGGATCGGGGCTGCCAGGCGTATACTAGCGCCATCTCCCGAATATTCCAATATGTAGGCCAGAGCTGGCCCCGCCAGGGCGAGCAGATCAAAGGTGCGAGTGATGAGCGCAGCGCAGCCTGTCTTTATCGGCACTGACTGTGGGGCCACGACCTCCAAGGTCGGCGGTGTTTGGGCCGATGGCTCGCCGGTGTCAACCGGCCTGCTCCAGCAGCCGACCAACGCCCAGTTCGGGCCGGACTCGGTGGTGCGCGGCTGGATCGCGGCGATCAGCATTTACCTGGAACAGAACGGGCTGGGCTGGGATCAGGTTCGCGGGGTTGGGGTGGCCATCCCCGGCCCACGCCGCAGCTACGGTGTGCTGGAGCGTGGCCCCAACCTGCCCGAGAGCTTCGTCGGGTTTGACGTGCATACCGCCTATCGCCAGGCTCTCTCCGAGCGGGCCGGGCGCGAGATTCCCCTGGCGGTAGGCAACGATGGAAATATGGGTGGGGTCGCCGAGGCCGCACGGGTGCGCGGTAGCGCTGGCGGCTCGGTGCTGCTGCTCGCGCCGGGATCCGGCCTCGGCTGCGCCTACATTGGCCAGGACGGTATGCCCCTCGATGGCGACACTCTCGCGGGCATGGAGGCCAGTCACATGCCCGCGCCCCTACACCTGCTCGGCGCGCACGCCTACCCGTGCGGCTGCGGTCGGGCCTGGGGCTGCATCGAGGTCTACACCTCGCTCGCCGGGCTGCCCTATCTGCTCGCCGATCAGCTGGAGCGTCACCCCGATCACCCCCTGGCGGTCTCACCCCTCGGCCCCAAGGAGCGTTCCCTAGCCCTGCGCGACCTCGCGCAGCGCGGCGACCCGCTGGCCACCGCGATCTTCGACTTCCAGGCCCGCGCCCTCGGCCTGCACGTGGCCAGCCTGGCGATGGCCCTCGACCCAAGGTTCGTCGTGATCGGCGGCGGCCTGATGGACGCGGGCGCGACGACCGCTACCTTCCGCGCACGCTACCTGCGGATCATCTGGGAATCCGCTGAACCCTACCTCTGGCCCGCCCAGCGCAGCAGCCTGCAGGTTATACCGGCGACCTTGGGCGACCTCTCGCAGGCGATCGGGGCCGCCCTGGTGGCGCGGCACCAGGCGTGATCTGCGATCCGCAGCGCCGGACAAGAGAACCTTTGCCGCATCTGTACGGTATACACACAGAGGTGTGCCGCGTACGGCGCGAAAGGGGGCGCATAATGCCCGAGGGTGTAGTCTGGTGGCGACGGTCGCGCCTGATCGCCGCTGTGGCATGTGTGCTGATCGGCCTGGCCGTGATTATCGGCGGCCCGGCCCTGCGCGGGGCGCTGGCGCCGCCCGCGCCGCTGCCCGCCGATGATCTGGGCTCGGCGATCCTCGACCCGCCCGCCGACCCGCCGCTCACCGCCGCGCCGGCCCCGCCCGCGTCGGTCGATCTGATCGTGTATGTGAGCGGGGCGGTGGTGGCACCCGATGTCTACCGGCTGCCGGGCGGGGCGCGGGTGAAGGATGCGGTGCTGGCGGCGGGCGGGTTGAGCGACAATGCGGCCAGCGAGGACGTGAACTTGGCCGCGCCGCTCAGCGACGCCCAGCACGTCCACATCCCGCGTATCGGCGAGGCCGCGCCCGTGGCCGCAGCCGGGACGCCCGCGTCCGCTGACCAGCCCGCGCCCGGTGGGCTGATCGACCTGAACCATGCCAGCGCCGCCGACCTGGTTGACCTTCCGGGGATAGGGCAGGCTATCGCCGACCGGATCGTGGCCTACCGCGAGCAGCAGGGGCCGTTTCAGTCGGTCGAGGATCTCCAGAACGTCACCGGGATCGGCGCGAAGCTGTTCGCCAAGATCAGCCCGCTGGTGACGGTGGGGCCGTAGCGCCTGCGAGGGTGTGGCTCAAGCCTTGGGCCACGCCCCCGCAGGCAAGTGCTCTGCCCTGAAGTCGGATCCGTATGTGCCGCGCCCAGCCCGCTGGATGGCGGCCTGCCGGTGGATCTGGGGATCGGCACCGCCGACAAGATCACTATTGCACAAATCGACTTGTTACTATTGAACGTTCAGATAGCTGGTGGTATATCTCTCTAAAGCAATATGTTCCTATTGTACAAGGCGATTTATATATTTTTCTATTCCCTTATCGCGCTCAAACATAACAGTTAGCAAACCTTAACTAAAAAAACGGCATAAGACGTAATTGATGTTCGCGAATATATGCTATACTTCACGCATACCCAAGTAGGAACCCACAAACACCATAATACCAATGCTGGTAGAGGATAAAGACGTTTCTACCATCAGTTGGATCCCCATGTCTACGTAGACATTACATCGACGTACCTCATCAGCGCTGCCCCCCCCCCCCTGCATTGACGCAGTTTGCCGCCCAGATCTGAAATACCAACAAGCGCAGACCGAATCACGCGGTACCACGAGGCCGCGCAGGTGGCCTTTGTCGCCAAGAGCCGGGGGTTTCCGCCCTACGGCAAGTTGCCCGGCTCACAGCCGGCGCAGCCGGGCTATGCCGTGCGTTACAGCATACGCCCGCAGCCAGATGATGAAACCATACTGAGGAGCAAGACCATGCGGCAAGTAGCATTCTACGGTAAGGGCGGAATCGGCAAGTCTACCACACAGCAGAACACTGCGGCCGCGCTGGCGTCGATGGGCAACAAAATTATGGTTGTCGGCTGCGACCCGAAGGCCGACTGCACGCGGCTGCTCCTGGGCGGCACCCGTCAGCCCTCGGTACTCGACACCCTGCGCGACATCGGCCCGTCCAGCGTTAAGCTCGATACGGTGCTGGTCAAGGGCTACGGCGACGTAAAGTGCGTTGAGTCGGGTGGCCCCGAGCCCGGCGTCGGCTGCGGCGGGCGTGGCGTGATCACGGCTATTCAGACCCTGGAGACCCTGGGTGCCTACAAAGAGGATCTCGACTACGTCTTCTATGACGTGCTGGGTGATGTGGTTTGCGGCGGCTTTGCGATGCCCATCCGCGAGGGCTACGCCCGCGAGATCTACATCGTCTGCTCGGGCGAGTATATGGCCCTCTTCGCCGCCAACAATATTGCCAAGGGTATCAGGAAGTTCGGTGAGCGTGGCTATGCCCGCCTCGGCGGCCTGATCTGCAACTCACGCATGGTCGAGAACGAGCGCGAGATGGTCTCGGAGTTCGCCAAGCGGCTCAACACCAAGATGATCCACTTCGTCCCGCGCAGCAAGGATGTCCAGCGCGCCGAGATCAACCGCAAGACGGTGATCGACTACGATCCCACGCTGCCCCAGGCTGAGGAGTACCGCAAGCTGGCCAACGAAATCAATGTGAACGAGGACTTCACCATCCCCACCCCGATTGGCCAGGACGAGCTTGAGGATCTGATGCGCGACTACGGGATCGTGGACTAATTGCGGTTGATCACGGTAGGGGCGAAGCATCGGTGCCTGTCTTTGTCCGGGTAGCGCCAGGTATCTATGGCCGATGCTTCACCCCTACGGGGGAAAACGTATGAACACCCAGCCCGCCGATATCTGTAAGGGTTCCTGTACACCCAAGGTCGCTATCGACACCCACCCGTGCTACAGCCCCAGCGCGCACTTTCGCTATGGCCGCATCCACGTCCCGGTCGCGCCACGCTGCAATATCCAGTGCAACTACTGCGTGCGTAAGTTTGCCTGCCCCAACGAGAACCGGCCCGGCGTGACGATGCGCGTGGTCTCGCCTGATCAAGCCCTCGATACGATCCGCCAGGCGGTGAATCGCGACCCGCGCCTGCGCGTGCTCGGCGTTGCCGGCCCTGGTGATGCGCTGGCCAATGATGCCACCCTCGCCACCTTTGATCGCGCCAAGGACGAGTTCCCGCAGCTCACCCGCTGTATCTCGACCAACGGCCTGCTGCTGCCTGATCGCATCGACGAGATCGAGCGCGCGGGTATCACCACCTTGACGATTACGATCAATGCGGTGGATACCGCGATCAGTGAGCAGATCTACGCGCATGTGCGCTACAAGGGCAAAACCTACCGTGGGCGCGAGGCATCCGAGCTGCTGCTCCATAACCAGCTCCAGGGTCTGCGCGAGGCTGACCTGCGCGGCATGCTGGTGAAGATCAACTCGGTACTCATCCCCGGCGTGAATGACACGCACATGATCGAAGTGGCCCGCGTGGTGCGCGACCACGGGGCCTACATCATGAACATCATCCCGATGTTGCCCCTAGCCAAGTTCGCCCACTTGGAAGAGCCGACGACAGAGATGGTCAACCACGTGCGCAAAGAGTGTGGCACGGTGATCAAGCAGTTCCTTAATTGCCAGCGCTGCCGCGCCGATGCGATTGGCGTCCCTGGTGAGGAGGGCTGCGGCACCCCAGCCACGCCCGAGAAGGTCTGCATTCCGAAGTTCCTCACCCAGATGTAGGGGCGCAGCATCGGCACCAGAGCGGTGCTGGTGAACAGTTGCACATATCCTTGCCAATGCTTTACCCCTACGGATGCCGTATTTCATAGGAGATATCACGATGGAGCTCAAGAGTAGTGCGACCATCCCCGAGCGCGCGTTGCATATCGCGCTGAAGGTTGAGGGTGGGAAGTGCCAGCGTGGCGATGGCGCTGGCTGCGCAATTGTTAGCAACTCGGCCACGACCCCCGGCGACATGACCGAGCGCGGCTGTACCTACGCCGGCTGTCGCGGTGTGGTCGGCGGCCCGGTCAAGGACGCCATCCAGCTCACCCACGGGCCCATCGGCTGCGCCTTCTTCTCGTGGGGCTACCGGCCGCACCTCGCCGACACCGATTTCCACATGAAGTACACCTTCGTGTCGGATATGAATGAGACCAACATCGTCTTCGGCGGCGAGAAGAAGCTGCTCCAGTCGATCATCGAGGCCAGCCGCGAGTTCCCCGAGGCTAAGGCGGTTTTCGTCTATAACACCTGCTCGACCGCCCTGATCGGTGATGATGGCCGCGATGTGGCCAAGCAGGCCGAGGCGATTATCGGCAAGTCGGTGGTCTTCTTCGAGTGCGAGGGCTTCAAGGGCGTCAGCCAGTCGGCGGGCCACCACGTCGGCAACGAGACGATCTTCCGCCAGCTTGTTGGATCGGTCGAACCCGAGGGCGATTTCAGCCGGACGATCAACATCGTCGGCGACTACAACATCAAGAACGACATCCGCACCTTCGAGTATATGTTCGAGGCGATTGGCCTGAAGATCCTCACCCGCTTTACCGGCAACGTCTCGGTGGACGACCTGAAGATCATGCACAAGGCGGCGCTTAACGTGGTCCACTGCCAGCGTTCGGCCACCTACATCGCCGACATGATGCAGGAGAAGTACGGCACCCCGTACATCAACGTGACCCTCTGGGGCATGAAGCATATGGCCCAGGCGCTGCGCGACACGGCGGCCGTCTTCGGCCTGGAGGCCGAGGCCGAGGTGGTGATCGCACGCGAGTTGGCCAAGATCAAGCCGAAGATCGACTACTTCCGCCAGCGCCTGACCGGCAAGAAGGTCTTCATCTACCAGGGCGGGCCGCGCACCTGGCACTGGATCGAACTGCTGCGCGAGTTGGGTATGGAGACGCAGACCGCCGCCACCACCTTCGGCCACGAAGACGACTACGAGAAGATCTTCGACCAGCTCGACGAGGGCGGCATGATGATCGACAACCCGAACGTGCCCGAGCTTGAGGAGATCCTCACCAAGCGCCGCCCCGACCTGTTCATCTCCGGCAACAAGGAGAAGTATCTGGCCTACAAGCTCGGCGTGCCCTTTGTGAACGGCCATACCTACGACACCGGCCCCTACGCAGGCTTCGTCGGCATGGTCAACTTCGCCCGCGATATCGACAAGGCGATCAACGCCCCGATCTGGCAGACCCTGCACAAGAAGGCTCGGCCCGCGCCGGTCGCCCACCACTCGTCGCACGGCTTCGCACATGGCTTTGAGGAGGGCGAATAATGAGCTGCATTACGACACAAGAGCGCGCAGTCGCGATCAACCCGACCCGCTCATGCGCGCCGATTGGGGCCATGCTCGCCAACTATGGTATCCACGGGGCCATTACGATCAACCACGGATCGCAGGGCTGCGCCACCTACCCGCGCCACCAGATGGCTCGCCACTTTCGTGAGCCGGTGGAGGTCGCCTCTACCTCGCTGACCGAGAAGACTACCGTCTACGGCGGCAAGGGCAATCTGCTGGAGGCGATCAAGAACATCTGGGAGCGTTTTCACCCGACCATGATCATGGTCTGCTCGACCTGCCTCTCGGAGACGATTGGTGACGACATCCCTGGCACGATTGACGAGTTTCAGGAGAAGAACCCCGACATCACCATCCCGATCCTCTCGGTGAAGACGCCTTCGTACATCGGCAACCACACCACCGGCTTCGACAACTTTCTCAAGGAGATCGCCAACAGCCTGCCCGAGAAGCGCAAGAAGAAGGGCGAGACCAACGGCAAGATCAACATCATCCCCGGCTGGGTCAATCCGGGCGACATCCGCGAGCTGAAGCATATTGTGCGCGAGATGGGCCTGCACGGGCTGTGGCTGACCGACTACTCGGAGACGCTGGACGGCGGCTACTACGAGCCGCGCCCGCACTTCGCCCGTGGCGGCACGACGGTTGAGGAGCTGCGCAGTTCCTCCAAGTCGCTGGCGACGATTGCTATCCAGCGCTACATCGGCGGCGAGGCGGCCCACATCTACGAGCGGCGCCACAACGTCCCGGCCCACGTATTGACCATGCCGATTGGTCTGGCCAATACCGATGCCTTCGTCGATACCCTGACCGAGATCACCGACCACCAGGTTCCCGAGGTGTTGAGCGTCGAGCGGGCGCGTCTGCTGGACGCGCTGGTGGATACGCACATGTTCACCTCCGGCCTGCGCGTGGCCCTCTTCGGCGACCCCGATACGCTTGAGGGCTTGGTCGGCCTGATCGCCGAGATGGGCATGACCCCGGCCTACGTCCTCACCGCGTCCGAGTCGAAGCCTTGGGCCGAGCGTATGGTCGAGCTGACTCAGGAGCTAGGGGTCGAGAGCGAGATTATCCTCAAGGGCGACCTGCACGAGTTGCATATGCGGATCAAGGCCAATCCGGTGGATCTGTTGATCGGCCACTCGAAAGGCAAGTTCATCTCCGACGCCGAGAAGATCCCGCTCATCCGTATGGGCTTCCCGGTGGAGGATCGCTTCGGCTACCACCGGCGCTCGATTGTTGGCTACAACGGCGCGACCGCGCTGGTAGACGAGATCACCAATGTCGTGTTCGAGCGCAGGGCATCGGGCGTCGTGAGCAACACCCTGATTGAGCTAGGTGTCGAGGGGCCGACCAGCATCCCGCTGGTCTACCAGAACGGCAACGGGAAACACTAAAACGCTATGGTGGGGATGGGGACTATGTGTAAGGGTGCAGCAGCACCGCGCTGCTGCACCCCAACCTCTCGATCTAAGGAGGCACACGACATGGATGACGCACACGGCTATGAGGAGCGAGTCGACCGGAGCGACGAGGCCCAGATCACCGCGAGTGGCAACTATCTGTGCGTGCAGCACGAGGGACAGCTGCGCTACATCTACCAGCGTGTGCCGTCGGGCGCGGCGCTGCCCCCGTCGGTGGGCCGCACGGTACACGCGGGAGAACTGTATAGCCTGGCTTGGATCGAGGGGGAGGAGTGAATTTATATATATAAACACACTAAATATAGATCTTGATTTAGATCTTAAAATGCCTCTCAGGAAAGCTACCTGAGAGGTATTCATAATTATTAGATCTTATATATATTCCAAACAAGTCATATTCTGGGTCTTGAAAAAGATAAAAAGTCCAAATATACTATAGTCACGCTTGTATGATTGATCCATAATGAGAACCACTACTTATTTGGACTCTACTGAACAAGCAATCTCACTACGGTGTGAGAGGTATCGTTTGCGTTCATAAGAACCATTTAGTTTTGTTGCGTTTCATTGCGTTTTGTTTCGTTCGCTGACGTTGCGAAATCCATACAAGTGTGCTATGATGAACCCATCACGGCATCGCTGTGGTGTTGTACCTGCACAAA
>CAISPW010000165.1 GCA_903887465.1 uncultured Oscillochloris sp.
CCTCAGACAGGCCGCTTCAGCGGCCGTCGTCAACCTAGCCCGCCCGTTTACGGGCCGGGCGCTCAGCCTGACCGGGTGACTGATGTGAAAATAGCCGATATCCGATAGCCGATAGCCGGGCATCAGCGACCATGTTCATCGCGGCGGTGTGCGCCCCGCGCATGAACGTCTTTTGCGGTAGTGCCTAAACTGGTTATGAACAAGGAGTCGAGCCTTTAGGCGGCCCTATCCGGCTAAAGCCTCGACTCCACATAACAACCCCAAGAGCATTGCTATATATCTTTCGGGGCGAGATCAGCGCCGACCCCCGGCTGGCCAAAGAACTCCGCACTCACGACACATACCGCGATCTTCCTGCAAAGGTGAGCCAGTGGGTGTTAAAACATGTCTGCGCGGCATGGGACAGCTTCTTTGCCGCACGCGACGCACCCCGGTGGACGCCGCCGCCTTCGAGCGCGAGGTGCGGCGCATCCTGGCCGAGGTTGAGGCCGGGTGCGGCTAGATGTATGAGATCGCCAGCACCACGACGCAAGAGGCGAGATTTAGAATCATAGGTAAAATAAAAGTTATTCCTGGTGTGTTTTGGTGTCTTTCTCTCACTACACTAATTCCTATCGTAGAGATCGACGCGCTTCCTCGTTTGCGCATCGTAACCTACACCTGCCCATGACCACTTAGGAGACCACCATGCCCCGCCAGTTCCTCACCCTCGCCCTGCTCCTCACCCTCGCCGGCTGCGGCGCACCGCCCGCCGCCCAGTCCCCCGTCGAAGTCACCCGCGTCGTGCAGCAAGAAGTCACCCGCGAAGTCGTCGCGGTTCATACCCAGGTCGTCATCGTAACCGCCACCCCGGAGCCGGCATCGCCCACGGCTGTGGCAACCCTGGAGCCAACGGCGACCGAAGCACCGACGGCGGCACCCGAGCCAACAGCGACCGAAGCACCGACGGCGGTGCCCGAGCCGACGGCGGTGCCTCTGCTGCCGGAGGGTGAAACCGTACCGGGGCGGATCATGCGGACCATCCGTGTCTTAGACATCCCCAATGAGGCCGAGGGGAAAATGGTCATCAATGCCGTCCCTGGCAATACCGTTGACATACTCTACCGAGGTGGGCAGTGGTATCAGGTGCAGGGCAAGTCGGACAGCGGGGACACCGTCACCGGCTGGGTCTACAAGGACTGGATCAAAATCGCGCCCGAGGACGAGGTGCGCCTCCAGCCGAACCCCGCCCCTCTACCGGTTTTGATCACGAAGATCACCCAGACCATTGGGAACGATGGCAGAGACTACTGGAGCGGTTCGGTGATGAATATCGGTGCGAAGACCGCCTACGATGTACAGATGGAGATTCAGCTCACCGGCTACGCAGGTGGATCTCAAACGGTGGCTGATCGTCAAAGTGCTTTTGTCAAGACACGTAACTTAGAGCCAGGGCAGTCAGCGAAATTTGTCGTTGTGACTAGGCTATACTCCCATAATGATGCCCACTACACCTACAAGGTACTCTGGACGGAGCGGTGAGATGAGATGCGCGTGGCCTTCGCGCACGGATCTACCGCGACTCGGCCCTGCGTGATCGCATCCTCCCGCAGTTCCCGCAAAGCCTACCGTGGGACGGCCATGGGCTGCCGCCCGACCGTGCGGCCCTGCTCGCTGCTGACGGACAGGCGTTTGCCCCGAAGGATACGTTCGTCGTGACGCACGGCGGCACCGACCTGCGCGAGTTGATGGTGCCTTGGTGTATACTGCGCTAACGAACACCTGTTCATACGAGAGTGTACCCATGGCCTATCTCGGATTCGACCGCCGCATTACCCTCACCTGGCTTGACGAAACGGCGGGCGTAGTCCTCCACACGACCGACCCGGTCGCCGTGCGCGCCGCGCTGCCCACCCAGTTCGCCCAGGACATTGCCGGTGCCGAGGCCCGCGTGAAAACAATCACCCTGCTCTGCCGGGTGTGGCTCAACCCACCGACGGCACCGCACCTGCGTGATGCCGCGCTGGGGTTGCAGCCAAAGACAATAAACCCCGAACGCCAGCAAAGAACAGATAAGGAGCCACCATGTACACCCAGCGCGCCCGCGAGACGCTCTACGAGTGGGTGAGAACCGAGAGCCTGCGCAAGCACTGCGAGGCGGTGGCCGCCTGCATGGGCCACTTCGCCCAGCGGGCCGGTGCCGACAGCGACCTGTGGGTCGCCGTTGGATTGCTGCACGACCTCGATTTCGAGCGCTACCCGGACATGCCCGCCGAGGGGCCGGAGACCACCGCGCTCGCGAACGCCCTGATCGACGGCGCGGCCCTGCCCGACCCGCTGCCCGGCCACCCGTTCGTGGGCGTCGCCCACCTGCGCGCGCAGGGCTGGTCGCCCGAGGTGCTGCGGGCCATCCTCAGCCACGCCGACTACAGCGGCATCCTGCCCGAGTCGCCTATGGAGCGCACGCTCTACGCGGTGGACGAACTGAGTGGCTTCGTGACTGCCGTGGCCCTGGTGCGGCCAGATCGGAGCGTGCATACCGTCGAGGTGCCCTCGGTGCGCAAGAAGATGAAGGATAAGGCGTTCGCCGCCAAGGTCAGCCGCGAGGGGATGATCCACGGGGCCGAGGTGATCGGCATGCCCCTGGAGACCCTGATCGCTGAGGTGATCGCGGCCCTGCGCGGGTCAGCCGAGCGGCTGGGGATCGCCGGGGCTGGGGCATAGCCCCGCAGCGCAGCAGAAGAGAGTGATCGCATGCCCCTTGATTCCCATATCTGGCCGGACACGGCCGAGGTTAGCGGCGGGCGGCTGCATGTTGGCGGCTGCGACGTGACGGGGCTGGCGATGGATCACGCCACGCCGCTCTATCTCATCGACGAGGTGACCCTGCGCGGGTCGATGCGGGCCTACCGTACGGCCCTGGCCCGCCACTACCCTGGCCCCGCGCGCGTACACTACGCCAGCAAGGCGCTGCTGAACACCGCCGTGGCGCAGATCGTGGCTGAGGAGGGCCTGGGGCTGGACGTGGTCTCGGGGGCTGAGTTGCTGGTTGCTCGCCGGGCCGGTATGCCCATGGGCCAGGTGCATATGCACGGCAACGCCAAAGGCGAGGCCGAGTTGCGCCGGGCGGTGGACTGGGGCGTCGGCGCGATTGTGGTGGATAGCCTGGACGAGTTGGATCGGCTGGCGGCGCTCACCCACGGCCTTGTGCGGCCCCAGGGCGTGCTGCTGCGGGTGGCCCCGAACATCGACGCCCACACCCACGCCCATATCGCCACCGGCGGGGCGACTGCGAAGTTCGGCCTACCTCTGGAATCCGTCGGCGCGGCGGCGGCGCGAGTCCTCGCTGCTGATGGCCTGCGGCTGCTCGGCCTGCACGCCCACATTGGCTCGCAGCTCTTTGAGGCCGCCGAGATCCGCGCCACCGTCGCGGCGCTGGCCCGCGAGATGGCCCGCCTGCGCGATGCGCTTGGGGTTGACCTGGCGGAGCTGAGTCCTGGCGGCGGCCTGGGCGTGCCCTACACCGCCGATATGCCGCCCACCGACATCGACGCCTACGCGGCGGCGCTGGGCGACGCGGTCCGCGCCGCCTGCGCCACCTACGGCATGCGCCCACCCCTGCTCACCGTCGAGCCGGGCCGCTCGATCATCGCCCGCGCCGGGGTGGCCCTCTACCGCGTCATCGCCCGCAAGCTTGGCCCCAACGGCGTGCCGCGCTACCTGCACATGGACGGCGGCATGGCCGATAACATCCGTCCGGCGCTCTACGGGGCGCGCTACACGGCCCTGCTGGCCAACCGCGCCGCCGACCCGCCCGGCCCGCCGGTGGATGTGGCCGGGCGCTACTGCGAGTCTGGCGATGTGCTGCTGCGCGCGGCGTCCCTGCCGCCCGCCGGCCCCGGCGACCTGCTCGCCGTGGCGGTGTCTGGCGCCTACACCTTGAGCATGGCCAGCACGTACAACCTTGTCCCCCGCCCGGCCCTGCTGCTGGTCGGCGACGGCGTGGCCCGGATCATCCAGCGCCGCGAGACCGAGGAGGATCTGCTGGCGCGGGATGTTCCCCTCGAAAGCTATCTGTGACGGGAGGACAAACGCGCACCGCACCCACCCTGGGGTGCGCTCCTGGTGAAAAGCTTGGTATAATGAGCCCCGGCAGCGCCGCCCCGACCCTCCGCTCATGGGCTGACCCTATGGCCGACAGCACCGAGCTATTGGCTATCGGCTATCTCATCGTATCCAGAGAGCTATGCGACTCATCCTTGTGCGCCACGGCGAAACGCCGTGGAATGTGACCCTGCAATACCAAGGGCAAGCCAATGTGCCCCTGAACGAGCGCGGTCGCGCCCAGGCCCGGCTCACCGCCGAGCGCCTGGCCCGGCTCGGCGCGGTCGCCCTCTACACCAGCGACACCACCCGCGCCGCCGAGACGGCCGCCGCAATCGCTGCCGCGATCAGCATAGCGCCACGGCCTATGCCCGAACTGCGTGAGATCGATGTCGGCCAGTGGGAGGGTCTGACTCCCGAGCAACTCTACCGGCGCTTCCCCGACCATATGGCTGAGTACGAGCGTGATCCGGCCCGCACCGTGCGATTGGGCGGCGAGAGCTATGCCCAACTCCAGGTCCGCGCCCTCGTGGCCATGCGCCGCATCTACGAGGCCCACCAGCCCGGCGATGTGATCGTGGCCGTCTCTCACGGCGGCACCATCCGCGCCCTGCTCTGCCACGTGATCGGGCTGGAACTGGCGAACTTCGGCAAGATGTGGCTCGACAACGGCTCGCTCACCGAGCTGCGCTACGGCAGCCACGGTTGGCGTCTGGTGCGCCTGAACGACGCCGCCCACCTGGAGGGTCTCGTCGCCGAGGGCGGAGAGTAAGGCTGACGCATTTGCCCTGCATACTTCGCAAGCATGCAGGGCGAATGCTTTGGCCACACCTGATCTGGGAGGGACAACCATGACCGCAGAGCGCGACCCGCTCTCGACCAACATCCGCGCCCTGGGCGACGCCCTCGGTCGTGTGATGACCGACCAGAGCGGTGCCGCCGCCCTGGCGCTTGCGGAGGAGGTGCGCCGTATCGCCAAGGAGCTGCGCACCAGCCCCTCGGACGATCTGGCCGTGCAGCTCACCGCCCTGATCGCCGAGCGCTCCGTGGGCGAGTTGCACGGACTCGTCAAGGCGTTCACGCTCTACTTCGGCCTGGTCAACCTGGCCGAGGGCGTCGAGCGCCTGCGCGTACTCAGCGTGCGCGACCGCCAGCGCTACCCCGCCCCACGCGCCGAGGGTATCGCCAATGCGGTCGCCTCGCTGCGCGGCCACGGCGTGGCCGCCGAGGCCATCCAGGCGTGGCTCGACCACGCCCTGATCATGCCGGTACTCACCGCTCACCCCACTGAGTCGAAGCGCCGCACCACCCTCAACAAGCTGCGCCGGATCTACGACACGCTGATCGAGCTGACCCTGCGTACCACCCCGCTGCTGCCGCACGAACACCTCGCCGCAATCAGCCAGGTCGAGCGCGAGATCGTCGGCCTCTGGCAGAGCGACGATGTCCGCATCGAGAAGCCCTCTGTCCTCGACGAGGTGGAGAACGGGATCTACTACTTCCAGCGCGTACTCTGGGATCTGCTGCCGCAGATCGACCGCGAACTGGGCGCCGCCCTCGCTGAATACTACCCCGATCATCCCTGGCACCTGCCCGCGCTGATCCGCTTCGGTAGCTGGATGGGCGGCGACCGCGACGGCAACCCCTATGTCACCCCCGAGGTGACGGTGGCGACCGTCCGCCTGATGCGCGCCAGCATGCTCCGCCACATGATCGCCTGCATGGCCCTTCTGCACACCGACCTCAGCCAGTCCCTCCAGCAGGTCGCGGTTAGCCCCGCGCTGCGGGAGCGCATCGCTCACTACAGCCAACTGTTTCCCGCTGTCGCCAGCACGATCAGCCCGCACCACGCCCGCGAGCCCTACCGCACGCTCACCGAGCTGATCCGCGCCCGCCTGGAGCGCAGCCTCAGCCACACGCTGCACGAGGAGCTGCGCTGGGGCCAGGATCCGCCGCCCCGCCCACAGCCCGACGTCTACTTCCACAGCGAGGAACTGCTGGCCGACCTGCGCCTGATGCACGCGAGCCTGGTGGCCAACGGCGGTGCCCTGGTCGCCGACGGGGTGCTGCGCGATCTGATGGCCAAGGTGGCGATCTTCCGCCTGCATACGGCGACCCTCGACATCCGCCAGCATAGCGGTCGCCATCTCAGCGCCATCAGCGAACTGCTCGCCGCCGCCGGAGCCTGCGCCGATTATGTCGGCCTGGACGAGCCGGACAAGATCCGCCTGCTCTGCGCCGAAATTGCCAGCCCGCGCCCGCTGTCTGAGACCCGGCTCTCGAACTATAGCTCCGAGACGGCTGAGACCATCCAGACGTTCCGGGTGGTGGCCGCCCTGCTGGAGCAGATCGACCCGCAGATGATCGAGAACTACATTATTAGCACGACCTCCAGCGTCAGCGACATCCTGGCGGTGCTGCTGCTCTGCCGCGAGGTCGGGCTTTACGAGCCGGGCCGCTTCAGCCTGCTGAACGTGGTGCCCCTGTTCGAGACCGGCGACGACCTAGTGCGCGCACCGCAACTGATGGAGACGTGCTTGGCCCTGCCGGTCTACCGTGAACACGTGCGCCTGCGCGGCGACGTGCAAGAGATCATGCTCGGCTACTCGGACAGCAACAAGGAGGGCGGATTCGCCTCGGCGAACTGGGCGCTCTACCGGGCGCAGGTGGAACTTGACGCGCTGGCTGAACGCCACGGGGTGCGCCTGCGCCTCTTCCACGGTCGCGGCGGTGCCGTGGGGCGCGGCGGCGGCCCGGCTGGCCAGGCCATCCTCGCCCAGCCCCCCGGCACGCTCAACGGCCAGATCAAGATGACCGACCAGGGCGAGATGATCTCCGACCGCTACCTCGATCCGCGCACCGCGCATCGTCACCTGGAGCAGGTGGTGAACGCCGTGCTGCGCGCCGGATTCCCCGAGACGCTCAAGCCCCCCGAGCCGACTTGGGCGGCCGCTATGGAGCAGATCGCCGCCACCGCGCGGGATGCCTACCGCAGCCTGATCTACGCCAACCCCGAGTTCCTCAGCTACTTCCGCGAGGCCACCCCGGTTGCCGAGATCAGTCGGCTGCGGATCGGCTCGCGCCCAGCCAGCCGCCGCAACAGCGCCCGCATTGAGGATCTGCGCGCCATCCCCTGGGTCTTCAGTTGGATGCAGAGCCGCCACACCATCCCCGGCTGGTTTGGCCTCGGCAGCGCCCTGGCTGACTTCGTCGGCAAGGCTGAATTAGGAATGTTGAATGGTGAATTGCCAGACACGTCTCAACATTCACCATTCAACACTCCTAATTCAGCATTATCGTTGCTGCGCACAATGTATCGCCAGTGGCCCTTCTTCAGCACGCTGCTCGACAACGCCCAGATGATCATGGCCAAGGCGGATCTGGGCATCGCCCGCCAGTACGCCGACCTGGTGGGCGATCACGCGCTGGCCGGGCGGGTTTTCGCCCTGATCGAGGCCGAGTTCCGGCGCACCACGCGCATGATCTGCGCCGTGGCCGAGATCGACGCGATCCTCGACGCCGAGCCAGTCCTCCAGCGGGCCATCCAGCAGCGCAACCCCTACGTGGACCCGCTGAGCTACATCCAGCTTGAGCTGCTGCGCCGTCTGCGCGACACCTCGCGCACCGACGCTGACGCGCAGGAGTATCTGGAGACGGCGGTGCTGATGTCGATCAATGGCATTGCCGCCGGGCTCAAGAACACCGGGTAGCGTATGGATGATCGCCCTAATAAAAATGCGCGTATGAATGATCACACTGGCTGACATGCGCCTGCATGCGATCATCGGGGAGGATTCAGCGCCGGGCGGCGGCGGGCGGCGGGTTCCCGAAGGTCAACTGCGTGGCCCGCGCGAGATCCGCTGGCCGGTTGAGGTTGAGGAACGAGCGCCCATCGGCGTCGAAGCGCATCCACCAGGCCGGGTCGAGGTAGCGCACCGCGAGTTGGCGCAGCGCCGCGCCCATGCGCCGCTCGTCGTGCGCCAGACACGCCGTAATTGTGGGAAGACACGTCTGGCGATAGATGGCGAGGAGCGGCTCGACATCCTGGCCATGCGGCGATCCGTCCTGGGCCTGGGCCTGGGCGGCCAACTGGCGGGGCACCAGTGCATCGCCGTCGAGAGGCTCCGCCAGCATGGCCTGCAGGAGATCGAGCTGGAGCAACGGCAGATCGCAGGCCAGGAGCAGCGCCCGATCCTCCGCCAGCGCCGCCAGGCCGCTCGCCAGTCCGCCCAGCGGGCCAGCCCCTGGGTAGGCATCAGGCACCAGGCGTGCGGGCAGATCGGGCCACGCCTGCGGGTCGTTCAGCACCACGATCACCTCGACACACACCAGCGCCGCCAGCGCGACCGTGTGCGCCAGCAGGGTCGGCCCCTGCGGCCCCCAGAGGCGCAGCCGACGCTTATCGTGCCCCATACGTGCGCTGCGCCCGCCCGCGAGGATGATCGCGGCGCTCACCCGCCCCGCTCCGCCGTCGCGCCCAGTTGGTAGTACGCCCCGTCGGCACAGCTCCGGCAGCAGGTTTGTCCATCACGGACGATCTCGCGTTCGTTGATGATCTCCTCGCCGCACTGGACGCACACGGCGCGCACCCCGTTGCGGCTGATAATCGCCTTCAGGTCGAGGCTGAGCGTCACGGGCCGGGCCTCCAGCAATTCGTGATCCGGCATCATCTGGTAGGCCACCATGTAGGCGTGCCAGCGGCTCTGTGCCTCGGGCGCGTAGCTGCGGGCCAACTCGCGGGCGGCGGGGTTGGGCCAGATCCGCAGCGCCCGGCTGGTCTGCGTGTCCACGAAGGTCGCCGCCACCTTGCCCTCGTCCACCAGGCGCATGGTGCGTCGGCCCATCCAGCAACCGGTGGCGACGCTCACGCCATCGCTGAAGCAGCCGTCGGTCTCCACAAAGGTCACAAGGCGCTTGGTCGACTGGGGTAGCTCCAGGCCAAGCTGTGTCCCTGCGTACAAGCCCATGCGCGCCCCAAGTATCTGGCGCGGGCAGAGGTGGCGATGCAGCTCGGCCGACTGCTCCAGCAGGGCGGCGAGATCGGGCGGCGCACAGAGATCCAGGGTCGTCATAGAATTAGCCTCAGGTTAGGCATGGTTCAGAAACGGCCATTCCAGCGTGACAATTCGGTAGCACCGGCTTCTAGCCGGTGGTGCCACATCTGACTGCCTGGAAGGCGGTGCTACACTGCAAACCGTAACGCTGGTTTGAACCATGCCATAGGCGGGCTTATGGTCGTGCCGACATGTACCAACTTCGCTGGCATATGTCGGCACGACGATGTCGTTAGGGTGGCAGCCCTCCATGGCGGACGTTACGCGACGGTCTCGAAGTTCCCCGGCTTGTAGGTCAGCTTGGCGTCGAGATCCTCTAGGCGGCCCAGGCGTCGGATGCCTGCCGCGCTGCCCTTGTAGTAGGGGATGACCACCTCCGGATCCACGTAGGGCGTGGTCAGGCTGTTCTGCGTGCCCTTGGGGTGAGCGAAGAGCATGAAGATCACGCCGGGCTTGACGCTGGTGCTGATCACGGTGTAGGCAATCGTCTCGCCGTAGTCGTTAAACAGTTGCACGATGTCGCCGGCGGTCAGCCCCTCCTTCTTGGCATCCTCGGCGCTGATCTCGATAAAGGGCAGCGGCACGCGCTCGGCGAGGAAGGGGATGCGCTGGTCGTTGTAGAAGGTCTGCCAGTTATTGTTGCGCCCGCTGGTGATGAAGTAGGGGTACTTGTTGATCTGGGCCTGCACCACGGCGGGGAAGCCCGGCCAGGGCGTCGGCTGGAGCTTGGCCTTGCCGCTGTCGGTGTAGAAGGGCTCGTCGTTGGTGAAGTAGCGCACGCGGCCCTCGGGCTTCCCGTTCACCACCGTCACCGGGGTCTGGATGCCGTTGTTCCCGGCGGCCTTGAGGAAGGCGTAGTCCACGCCCTTGTAGCGCTCGGTGCTGGCCTTCACCCCGTCGGCGAAGGTTGCGCCGCCCTCTAGGAAGACCTCTTCGGCGGTCTTCCAGGCAAAGCCGGTGAAGCGGGTGGCGATGTCGGCCTTGCCGTCGGCGGTGGCCAGGGCGGCGATCCGTGTGGCCAAGCGCCCAAAGATCTTCCAGTCGGACTCGGCGACGCCGGGCGGATCCATGAACTGCTCGTAGAGCCGCAGCCGCCGCTCGCCATTGATGCTCGTGATCGGGCTCTCGCCCCAGGCCGCCGCCGGGAGGACGACGTGGCCGTAGCGGGTCGTCTCGGTCGGGTAGATGTCCTGCACGATCACGAACAGCCCGCCCTTGGCCGTTGCATCGAGGATCGCCTTGGCCTTGGTTGCATTATCGGCGGCGAAGTTGGCGTCGATCGCGTCGCGCACGATCTTGCCACGGGTCAGCAGGGTCTCGCGCATACGCTGGGCATTGAGCGTCGAGACCGCCGGATTGCAGCCGGCGATATAGAAGACGCCGCCCTTGCCCTGGCTGAGCAGATCATCGACGTAGGGTGCCGGGCGCGGGCCGGGGTAGCCGGGCCGCACGTAGCCCTCCTGGTGCCCGCCGAGCCGCCCGCAGCCGGTGCCGACCTTGCCCAGGTTGCCGCTGATCAGGGCCAGGTTGACGATGCTGGCGATGTTCTGGTAGTTCTTCAGCCCCCAGATCATACCCTTCTCGTAGAGCAACATGGCCCGAGTGCGGGTCTTGTCGGCCTTGGGCTCGGCGATCCAGCTGGCGGCCTGCTCCATCTGCGCCCGCGTGATCCCAGTGAGCTTCTCGGCCTCGGCGATCATCGTGTCTAGGGCCGTGGCAATCTGCAGACTCTGGTCGAGGTAGGGCTGGAGCGTCGCAGCTTCAATCCGGTTGGCCACAAAGGCTTTATCCTGCCAGCCCTTGTCGTAGATGATCCGGCCAATCGCGTTGAGCAGGGCGATGTCGGTGCCGGGGTTGAGTTGCAGGTGCAGCACATTCTCTTTCCCGGCCACCTGCTCGCTGACCACGACGCTTGCGGTGCGGCGCGGGTCCACGATGATCATGCGGCCCTTGGCGACCGTCTCGCCGGGCCGGGCCTCCTGCTTGGCCGTCACGGTCGTGCCCTGGAGGTTGGGCATCATGTGGATCAGGTAGCAGTTCGTGTGGGTCTCATACGGGTTCGCACCCCAGATAACCAGCGTGTCGGTCAGTTCGGTATCGACATAGGCGAAGTTCAGCTCGGGCACGCCCATGTCGCGGGTGGCGTGAACCTCGGAGTTGTAGGCGGGCCGGTTATGGATGCTGGCGTTTACCGTCTTGACGCCCTCGAAGAAGAACTTGCCCACGGCCCAGTTGTTCTCGAAGCCGCCGCCGCCGCCGCCGTGGTCGAAGATCTTCATGAAGACCGAGTCGTTACCGTCGCGCACGATGCTGCCGTAGATCACGCGGGCGGTCAGGTCGATCGCATCGTCCCAGGTCGTGGCGATCTGGTCGGTGGCGCGGTAGGCGAGCGGGTGGGTCAGGCGGATATTGGTCGGCCCGTCGGGCTGGTAGAGGCTGGAGGCGAGAGAGCCGCCGCGCCCGGAGTGGTGGCCTTTGTTCACCACACAGGTCTTGTCGGGCTTGATCACAATATTCCAGCGCGTCCCATCACGCTCGGTGATCACGCTGTGATGCGAGGGGGCAATTGCGTCGCCGCTGAGCGGGGCCACGGGCAGGGTATAGTCGACGCCGAGGGCGTTTTCAGCGGGCCGTAGGCCGCCGGCCTGGCCCTCGGGCCACTTGTAGATGTTGTAGCCGCAGCCGACGATGCAGTAGTGGCAGACGGCGTTGAAGGTCTGGGCGTCGGTCGGCGGCAGAGGCAGCCGGTCGGCGGGGCGATAGACGGGCATATGCGCGCTCCTTTCCTACAGCTCGGTGAGGCTCAGATTATTTGGCCGACCGTAGAGCAGGCCATGCATGCCGACCGCGTAAATATCCTGGCCGTCCACCTCCAGTGAGATGCGGGGCAGGTGCTGGGTGGCCGGGCCATTGATCAGCATCGCGTCGGCGGTGGCGTCGAAGTGGCTGTAGTGGCAGGGGCAGGCGAAGATCTGGGTCTTGGGGTCATAGCTGGTTGGGCAGCCCATATGGGTGCAGATCCCGGAGTAGGCGACGATGTCCTGATCCGGGCCGACGCCGCCCACCGTCTTGGTGCCAAGCTTGAGCAGCACCACTTGCGAATGGATATCGGGATAGGTGGCGTTGAATACGCCGCTGCCCAGATCGCTGAGCGCGGCGACCTTGATCCGTGGGTAAGGCAGCAGATCGCTGGCGGGGCGCGGCACGGCGGCGACGGGTGTGGCGGTGGGCACCGCCGTCGCGGCAGCGGTCGCGGCAGCGGTCGCAGCAACCGTGGGTTTCGGTGCCGTCTGGCTGGCGCAGGCGGCAAGCACTGCCGCCGCGCTGCTCACCGAGCTAAGCTTGAGGAATCCGCGCCGGTTCAGCATTGAAGCTGCGGGGGGCGGCTCCGTCGCGACCTCGGGCGACACCTGATCCTGATCTTGCACATGGTCGTCCATGGGCTGTCCTCTCTGACTATAGTATAGGTAGGGATGCTAGCTACTATAGACGAGGGAGACGCGCCACGGAAAGATCCAACCGGGTCATGGTATGACCCGTTCGGGTCATCTCTTGCGGGGAGCGCGGGGCAGCCATGCAGCATGCAGCCTTCGGCCCTACGTGATCCACCCTCGCCGCAGCGCCTCTGCGACGGCCTGGGTACGATTGCGCACACCGAGGCAATCCACGATCTCTTGGATGTGGCGCTTGACCGTCGCCTCGCTCATATGCAGGCGCTCGCCGATCTCGACGCTGGTGGCACCTTCTGCGATGGCGGTCAGCACGTGGAGGGCGCTGCTATCGAGGCCCGACTCGCGGGCGATCCGGGCCTCGGCCTGGCGAGCGAGCGTATCAAAGAGCGTGCCGACCAGCCCCGGTGAGAGGACCCGCTCGCCGCTCGCCACCGCACGGATGGCGTCGAGGATGCTGCGGTAGTCGCTGCCCTTCACGAGATAGCCATGGGCACCGGCCTCGACGGCGGCCAGCACCTGTTCGGTGTCGGCATAGGAGCTGAGGACGATCCAGCGGGTTGGCAGGGCGCTGCCATGGCGCAGGGCAGCGAGCCCGCCGCCGTTGGGCATGCGCAGGTCGAGTAGCACCACATCGGGCGCGTGCTGCTGCACCGCATCAATCAGCGCACGACCGTCGGCGGCCTCGCCGACCCACAGCAGGTCGGGTTGCCGTGCGATCAGGCTGCGCAGCCCCTCGCGAACGATTGGGTGATCATCCGCCACCATGACACGAATTGCCATCGTCTGCCCTCCGGCTATGGGGATCATTCATACGACAAGCTCACACGGATCTGGGTGCCCTGACCAGGGGGGGACTCGATCTGGAGCTGTGCCCCAATGCTGTGGGCGCGCTCGCTCATGCTGAAGAGGCCGATCCCGCCGCCGCGCGGCGCAGCGCAGCCGCTCCCATTATCGGCGATCACCAGCGTGACCCCCACATCCGTAGTGCGGAGACTCAGCTGCACAGAGTTGGCCCGCGCATGGCGCACTACGTTGCTCAGCGCCTCTTGGGCGATCCGATAGAGCGCCATCGCGCTCGCCTCGGGCAGCGCACGCAGGTCTGGCTCCAGATCGAAGGCGACCCGGATGTTGGCGGCGCTGCCCCAGCGCAGGCCCAGATCGAGCAGCGCCGCTCGCAGGCCCGCCTCGGCGAGGATCGGCGGGCGCAGCGCCTGCACGATCCGCGACATCTCGGTGTCGGCGGCGGCGAGCGTGTGCTGGGCGAGGGTAATCGCGTGGAGGCAGTCGCGGGTCGTCGCGCCGGAGAGATCGGCGCGGGCCGCTTCAAGCTGAAGCTGCGCGCCGAGCAGACTCTGGCGCACGCCATCGTGCAACTCCGCCGCGATGCGCCGTCGCTCGTGTTCCACCGCCGCGAGATTGGCCGAGAGGCCAGTCGAGGTCTGCGCCGACTGGCTGACCGCCTCGCGTAGCGCCTGAGTCAGCCGGAGCGCCGCGCCGCCGCCGCCGCCGACGGTGGTGGCGAGGGCCAGATGTCGGGCGAGAGCGGCGGCGGCCAGATCGGTCAACTGGCTGAGGATCCCCAGATCATCGGCGTCGAGCTGACGATTGCTCGCCGTACGCTCCAAATGGAGAACGCCGATCTGTCGCCCCTCCCACTGGAGCGGCACCCCAATCGCTAGCGGGCAATCGCCGCCCGCGCAGAAGCGCTGGCGGGCCACATCATCGTTGGCGCAGTCCACAATCAGCGGCAGCGTCTGCTGGAGCAGATGCACGGCCAGGCGGGCGGCATCGAGTGCGCTGGGGATCTGCGTCGCGCCATCGGAGCCGACCGTCACCGCAATCACAGTTTCGCCAGCCTGATTGATTGCGTAGAGCGACCCGCGCTGCGCCCCAAGCAGCCCACAGGCGTGGGTCAGCAACGTGCTCGGCAGAGTGCGCATGCCGATATGGGCGAGCATGCCAGTGGCGGCGCTGGTGAGCAAGCGCTGGCGGGCGGCATGCCGCCTGCTGGCAGGGTCAGAAAGCCGTGGAAGAATCAGGGCATCGTCACCTCGTGGACGTTCGTTGTCCATGTTGCGACCTCGTCTAGGTACAACAATCGGTTTAGCAGCACGAGTTGCGACGAGCCAGTTTGGCGAAGTCGATCCCCAGCAATGTGCTGACCGTCTGGTTCACGACGGGTAAGGTGGCCTGTGCGCGCTGCTGGGCCGCGCCGTAGCGTCGGATCAGCACGTTCGCGTCTACCTGAGCCTCCAGATCATGATACGCGCTGATGTCTGCCTGCGTCAGCGTATCACTCGCCTGACGGGCGCGGATTCTGCGCTGGGTGTCCATGAACTGCTCCAGCAGCGCGGTCGCGGCTGAGTCTGCGGCCAGAGCCTCCTCGGCCACGCGATAGGCATCGAAGGCCGGGGACATCATGATCGCGGTCGCCAGTTCGTCGGTCGCGGCCCGCAGCGGTGCAGGGATGGTGGTCAGGGTCGGTTCCATAGTCAACTCCTTAGCCGCAGCAGCCCCCGCCGCACGACGCGGCGAAGTCGAACCCGATCTGGGCCGAAAGCTGGTCGGCGACGGCCTGGGCCAGCGCCACCAGATCTGCCTGGGCGGTCAGATAGCGGGACACGCTCGGCTCGTCGAGGTAGGCTTGGCGCAGCCGCTCCAGCTCGGCCTGATCCTCTGCACTGACCGCGCCGAGCTGCAGCAGGGCGCGCAGGCTGTGCTGGCGCTGTTCGTAGGCGTCAATGGTGCAACGCGCCACCGCGTCATCGCGCAGCGCGGCGGCGGCCGTCTCGAATGCCTGGAATGCGGGCGTCTCGGTGAGTGCCCCCGCAAACGGCGGTAGCGCATCCTCAATGGCCGTGGTCAGCCCCTGCCAGCGGGGCGGTATCGCGTGGGTCGTCATTGGGGTACCTCCACATATCCATAGAGCTGCGCGCCCAGCGCGGTCAGCACATCAAGGCCCTGCACCTCATGCGTGAGCAGGGGAATACGCAGCACCGGCGCGGCAAAGCGCACGGGCAACTCGGCCAGGTAGCGCGCCTGCATCGCCCGCCGCGCCCGCCCGAAAGGCGTGGCGTCGGCATCCACCGGCAGCACGTAGTTTGCCACCACCAGGCCCGGCCGCAGCCCAAGCGTGGCCAGTTCCTCCACCGCCCGCGCCGCCTCCAGGATCGGCGTCGCCTCGGGGTAGAGCACAAAGGCGAAGGTACTCTGGCGCGGGTCGCGCATCATGGCGATCACCCCGGCGAAGCGGGCCTTGGCCACATCATCGGCCGCCGCGCCGTCCACGCTGGCGAATACCTTCACGTCCAGCTGCTGGCTCCAGTCCATCGGCAGCTCCAGCATGCGCAGGGTGTGGCCGGTGGGCGCGGTGTCGAAGACAATCACGTCCCAGGCATCCTGCGCGGCGTAGTCGATGAACAAGTCGAAGGCGGCGATCTCTTCGGTGCAGGGCGAGTCCAGTTCCTCCTGCATCACGGCGATCGACTCGGCGCTGCGGCCACGGGCGCGGGCGTCGGCCAAGATCCGCGCCTTGTAGGCCGCACCGGCAGCCTGCGGGTCGATCTTCGTCGCCGAGAGGTTCGGCACACCCGGCACCGGGGCGACGCTATCGCCCACCGGCACACCCAGCACATCGCCCAGGTGCGCCGCCGGGTCAGTGGTGAGCAGCAGGGTGCGGAACCCCTGGCGGGCCAGCCAGACCGCCGTGACGCACGAGGCGACCGTCTTGCCCACGCCGCCCTTGCCCGCGAAGAAGATCGTGCGCCGCCCGGCGTCGGGCAGCAGGCGTGGCAAAATGGCGGCGAGGTCGTTGTTTGAATCCTCACCCCCTGCCCCTCTCCCAGCGGGAGAGGAGAGATCAGACACCCTCGCCCCCTGGGAGAGGGCTGGGGTGAGGGGATCCGTCGCATCCCCGGCGAAGAGCAACCCGGCCACAGCGCGCAGCCGCTCCACGCCGGTGATCTCCCCAGAGAGCAGCGGCATCTGCTGGGTAGGCAGCGGCAGCGCGTGGGCAATCTGGGCCAGGTAGTCCTGCTGCATCGCCCGGCGGGCCGCAAAGAGCGGGTTGGCCGCCTCCGCAGCGGGGATGACCGCGTTGACGATCAGATCCTGGCTGGTGATGCCCAGCGTGTGCAGCTCGCCCATCGCCCGGCGGGTCTCGCGCAGCGAGGTCGCCTCGGGCTGGAGTACGAACGTGAAGGTGGTCGCGGCGGGGTCACGCATGATCGCGACGGCGCGCTCATACTTGTGCTTGGCGTCCTGGATGGCGGCCGTCGGGCCGATACAGGTCTGCCCGCTGCCCTGCTCGGCCGCGTCGATGCTGCGCGTCCACTCCACCGGCAGCGCGATCAGGCGCAGGGTGTGGCCGGTGGGCGCGGTATCGAAGATCACCACATCAAAGGCACCGCCGCCATCGGACGGTACATCGATAAAGTCGGTGAAGCGGTCGAAGGCGGCGACCTCGGCGGTGCAGGGGCCGCTCATCTGCTCCTCCATCACCGCCACGATCTGCGGCGGGAAGGCGGCGCGGATGGGGGCCATGGCGTGATCGATGTACTCCTGCGTGGCCTGATCGGCGTCGATCTCCATGGCAAAGAGGTTGGGCACCCCGGTGATCGGCGTGATCGCGTGGCCAATTGGCTGGGCAAAGACATCTCCCAGGTTCGAGGCCGGGTCGGTGGTGACGATCAGGGTGCGCCGGCCAGAATCGGCGTGGTGGACGGCAGTGGTGCAGGCCATACTCGTCTTGCCAACGCCACCCTTGCCGGAGAAGAAGCGGAAGTGAGTCATGCCGCGCCTCCGTCCAGGGCCGCCTCAACCTCGGCGCGGGTCGGGTACGCGCCGCTGCGGATGACCACGCCGCGCACGGCGGTGATCGGCAGGGCCGCCATATTCAGGGCGCGCACCAGACGCATCACCTCGGGGTTGGCGAGGAATGCCTGAGGACTACCTATCATCTGGTAGCGCTCGACGTGCAGACCCCGCGCCTTGAGATCCAGCACCAGCTCGTTGGTGTCGAGCAGAGTCTGGTCGAGGGCCGGGCCGCAGAGGCCGGTCGGGCAGCACATCGGCGGATCGTAGAAGGCCACATCGGCCTGGGCCGGGGCAGCCGGGCGGGTATCGAGCAGGGAAATCGTACTCATGAACAACGCTCCTTGGTCAGCAGCGTGAAGCCAGGTGGCTACGCGGGAACAGCGGTGGTCAGCGGGGCGAACAGGCAATCCGTGGCATCGGCCATGATGCGCGGGCGGGCCAGGGTGAAATACTCGTGACAGACCAGGCGTGCAGCCTCCTCGGCAGGTGGCCCACGGAAGGGCGGGGTCTGGCTGACGTGACATTGCATTGCGCGCACCTTGGCCACCCGGAACGGGCCAATATCAATAGCAGCAACCGAGCCGCTGGTTTGCGCGGTGGACGAGATCACGCCGCAACCCTGCTGGGTAGCCTCGGAAGGCGTGATGTAGTACAGCCGTGTGTTCGGGAGGTCAGCCGCGTCGAACGCCTCGGTGGCAAGCCGGTGGATCGCTAGGTGGTCGGGGTGGCCGGAGATGCCGTCGGGGCCGAAGGTGATCACCGCATCGGGCCGATGCGTCACCATGAAGGCCCGCAGTCGGCGCCGCACCTCATCCGGTGGGGCCTGGTCAATCGCGCCATCGCTATAGCCCAAGTGGCGCACCTCGACGATACCGAGGGCCGCTGCGGCGGCCTGGAGTTCAGCATAGCGCATCGCGGCGGCATGATCGGGCGCTACCTCGGGGACGCCATGCTCGCCCGCAGTCGCCGTGATCAGCGTGACATACGCGCCGGCGGCGGCGTACTTGGCCAGGGTGCCACCAATCGGAAAGCTCTCATCGTCGGGGTGAGCCAGGATGACCATCAGGGATCGGTACTCCATTGCGGTGCTCCCTTCGGTGAAGATACGACAAATTGAACTATTCGCGTGACAAACGAGCGCGCCCGCAGGCCCGCCCGAATGGACTCCCGTACTCAGATCACCAGGTTGAACAGGTAGCCGATGGCGATGATCCCCAGCGCCACCACGCCGACGAAGGTGGCGATCAGGCGCGGCTTGAGCACCCGGCGCAGGATGATCATTTCGGGCAGGCTCAGGGCCACCACCGCCATCATGAAGGCCAGCACCGTGCCCAGCGCCGCGCCCTTGGCCATTAGCGCCTGCACCACCGGGATCACGCCCGCCGCGTTCGAGTAGAGCGGCACCCCGATCAGCACCGCCGCCGGCACCGACCACCAGGCGTCCGAACCCATCACCCCGGCCAGGGCGTCGTCCGGCACGTAGCCATGGATGCCCGCGCCCACGGCGATGCCCACCACCACGTAGAGCCAGACCTTGCCGACGATCTCGCGGGTACTTTCCCATGCCTGCGTGAAGCGCTGCGTCCAGGTCGGGTGCTCGCCGGCCACCGCGCCGCCGCCGCCTTTGATCTGCCAGACAAAGTCCTCAACATAGCGCTCCATCTTCAGCCGACCGATGATCAGCCCAGCCACAATCGCGATGCTCAGGCCGGAGATCAGGTAGAGCCCCGCCACCTGCCAGCCGAACATGCCGAACAGCATCACCAGGGCCACCTCGTTGACCATGGGCGCGGCGATCAGGAAGGAGAAGGTCACGCCCAGCGGGATGCCCGACTCCACGAAGCCGATGAAGAGCGGCACCGCCGAGCAGGAGCAGAAGGGGGTCAGCACACCGAGGCCGGCCGCAAAGACGTTGCCGACGCCCTCGCGCCGGCCGCCGAGCAGGGCGCGGGTGCGCTCCGGGCTGAAGAACGAGCGCAGGATAGTGATTGCGAAGATCATGCCGCTCAACAGCAGCAGGATCTTCGGTACATCGTAGAGGAAGAAGGCCAGCGAGTCGCCCAGGTGCGAGCCATGCGCCAGGCCGAGCAACCCGTAGGCCAGCCAGTCGGCCAGAGGTTGGATCACGTTATAGGCGAGCAACCAGGCTACGGCGGCGGTGCCGACGAGCAGCCATGCCCGGCCAGTGGTGGCGGGCGGCGGCGTGCTGGGCGTCCTGAGGGTCTGTTCCATACGAGCGCTCCCGTTGAAATATGCAAGAGAATGAATATAGTAACAAACAAATGGGGGCGGACGAGGCCGCCCCCACGGTGCGAATCTACGCGGCACCCGCGAGCCAGCCGGCGATCTCGGCCTCGTTGGGTACGCGCCCAGAGACCACCAGGGTGTCGTTGACCACCAGGCCCGGCGTATGCATCAGGTTCCAGCGCATCATCTGGACGTAGTCCGTGACCTTCTCGATCTCGGCGGTCAGGCCGCGCTCGGCGACGACCTTCTGCACCATGGCCTCCAGCCGCTTGCAGTTGGCGCAGCCTGGGCCAAGGACTTTGACATTCAGCATGGGTTTCCTCGTGATCTGTATTCAATAATCCGCATATACCAACGAACAAAAAAGTGCGTCAGTCCGTAACCGCAACCTCTGGCGTACACTTCGGGCATGGGCAGGACTCCAACCGGATCATCGGCGGCGGTGTGGCGGTCGGCAGGGGACTCAGCGCACGGGCAGCATCGAGCAGCGCGTAGATCTCGGGGCGAATCACCCGATAGAAGATATTCATGCCGTCGCGCCGGTCGATGATGATCTGCGCGGCACGCAGGATGGCGAGTTGCTGCGAGATATACGCCTGGCGCTTGCCAAGGATCGCCTCTATGTGGCAGACGCACTCCTCGCCGTGGCGCAGCAGGTCGAGGATGGCGATGCGAATGGGGTGGGCCAGCGTCTTGAAGATCGCGGCTGACTCTTCCGACCCGCTGCCCTGACGGTTCTGCATCGGCCACCTCCCATGATGTGTTCATCCCCGGTGCTAATATATTCCAATTGTTGCATATCGTCAAGCGGATCGCGGTTGCGTTCCCACAACCGCGCCGCAGGGCTGGTGCAAAAAAGCTAGGGCTGCGGCGCAGCCCTAGCTTTTTTGGGGTAGTTTTTGGTGGTCGCCACCAAAAACTACCAAAAAAAGATCTTTCGGAGGTGGCGAATTCACCACCTAACCCCCGCTGAAGGCGATGGTGCATTCGCCCTGTAGGGCATCTGTCCTACCAGGGCGATGTGGTATTCTGTCGTTAGCCAATCCGCGCCGTTGGCGGGGCCGCTATCCCTACCGCAATTGCCCAAACGGTAAAGCCGATCTGAACCATGCCTAAAACCCAGGAGGCAATAGCCTCTGATGTTCGAGCTATTCCGCACATCGTACGCCTATTATCTTGCCAACCAAGATCGTTTCTGGATGGAACTGGGCCGTCACGTGGTATTGAGCGGCAGCGCCCTGGCGATCAGCCTGATCGTCTGCATCCCGCTGGGGATCTGGGCCGCCCGTCACCCAGCCTCCGCCCAGTACGTGATCAACGCCGTCGGCGCGCTGCGGCTGATCCCCAGCTTGGCCATCCTGTTCCTGGCGCTGCCCTACCTCGGCACCGGCTTCGGCCCGGCCCTGATCGCCCTCACCATCCTCGCCCTGCCACCAGTGCTAATCAACGTCTACGCCGGAATCCTCGGCGTCGAGCGCGCGGTTGTTGAGGCCGCGCAGGCGATGGGGATGACCGCCCGCCAGCAATTGCTTCAGATCGAGCTGCCCCTGGCGCTGCCGGCGATCATCGCCGGCGTGCGTACCGCCACGGTTGAGGTCGTTTCGAGCGCGACCCTGGCCGCGTTTATCGGCGGGGGCGGGCTCGGCATCTTCGTCACCCGTGGCTTTGCCCTCTTTGAGCCGCGAATTATGCTCGTCGGCGCGATCCCGGTCGCGGTGCTGGCCCTGATCTGTGAGCTGATACTCGGCCTGCTTGAGCGGTGGGCGTCCCCGCACCGTCAGGGCCGTGCATCATAGACCCGTGCCCTGAATATGAGGAGGACCTATGACGTATCCGTCCGCCCCACTCCGCGTCGGCCCCCTGCTGCTCGTCCTGGCGATGCTGCTTGCCGCCTGCGGCCAGCCCGCTGCGACCAAACCTTCCCCGGCAACGACCACCGTCCCGGCAACGACCACCGTCCCGGCAACGACCACCGCCATTAAGATCGGCTCGAAGAATTTCACTGAGGCCATCCTGGTGGCCGAGCTGTACGCCCAGGTACTCGAAGCGAACGGATTCACGATTGAGCGCAAGTTCAATCTGGGTGCCACGCCAATCGCCCAGGCCGCTATCGTTGGCGGCGACATTGACCTCTACCCAGAGTACACCTCCACCGGCCTGCTCGAAGTCCTCAAGGCCAAGCCAATCGCCGACGCCAAGGCGATCCTCACGGCGGTGCGCAAGGGCTACGAGGAGCAGTTCAAGCTCACATGGCTTGACGCCTCGCCCTTCAACGACACCAACACCTTCGCGCTGACCAAGGCCAAGGCCGCCGAGTTGGGGGTCAAGACCTTCTCCGACCTGGTGCCGCTCTCCAGCAAGCTCAAGCTGGGCGGCCCGCCCGAGTTCCCCGAGCGCGAGGATAACAAGGCCATGCTGGCGCTCTACGGCTTCGACCCGAAGTTCAGCGGCGCAAATTTTGTTCAACTCGACGCTGGCAGCCTGCGCTACGAGGCGCTGACCCGTGGCGATGTCGATGTAATTCTGGCCTTCGGCACCGACGGCCAGCTCAACGGACTCGGGCTGACCACGCTGGAGGATAACCAGCACGCCTACCCGATCTACCAGATTGCGCCAGTGGTGCGCCAGGACGTGCTGGCCGCCAATCCCGGCATCGCGGCGATCCTGAACAAGCTCGCCCCCACCCTCACCAACGAGGTGGTGTCGGGCCTGAACTGGCAGGTGGATGGGCCGGACAAGAAGGAGATCGCGGCAGTCGCGACCGCGTTCCTGAAGAGCCAGAGCCTGGTGAAATAGCGTAAGGGCGAAGCAGCGCCAGTGGCGCTGCTTCGCCCCACCAAAAACCGGAAATCACACCCATGAGCATGATCATCGCCGAGAGCCTGACCAAACAGTTTTCACGCGAGTCGCGCCCGGCGGTGGATGCGGTCAGCTTCACGGTGGAGCCGGGGGAGCTGATTGTGCTGCTCGGGCCATCGGGCTGCGGGAAGACCACCCTGCTCAAGATGATCAACCGGCTGTATGAGCCGACCGGCGGCACGCTCCTGATCGACGGCGTCGATGCGCGCAGCCTGCCGGTCACCCAGTTGCGGCGGCGCATCGGCTACGCCATCCAGCAGACCGGCCTCTTCCCGCATCTGCGGGTTGAGCAAAATATTGCCGTGGTGCCCCAGCTCCTGGGATGGGCGCGCCCGCGCATCGAGGCCCGCACCAACGAACTGCTCGACCTCGTGGGGCTGCCGTGCGACTTTCGGGGACGCTACCCGCACCAGCTCTCGGGCGGCCAGCAGCAGCGGGTCGGCCTGGCCCGCGCCCTGGCGGCCGACCCGGCGATCATGCTGATGGACGAGCCGTTCGGTGCCCTTGACGCGATCACCCGCAGCCGGCTCCAGGACGAACTGCTGGGGATCCAGCGCAAGCTGCACAAGACGATCCTCTTTGTCACCCACGATATTGAGGAGGCGCTGCGCCTGGCAGATCGGATCATCGTGATGAACGACGGGCGGATTGCGCAGTTCGATACACCGCTGGCGATCCTGACCTGTCCGAGCAACCGCTTTGTGGAGCAGTTGACCGGTGCCAACGATGTGCTGCGCCGCTTGAGCCTGCTGACGGTCGCCGCCGCGCTCGGGCACGGTCGCCGATCTGCCGCCGCCGCCGGCGCGGTCGCCGATCTGCCGCCGCTGCGCCCGCAGGACGATCTGCGCTTCGCGCTGACCCAACTGCTGGGCGCTGGGGAGAGCAGCCTGCCGGTGATCGACGACGGTCGCGAGGTCGGCCAGCTCACGCTTGCCGATCTGCGCGCCATCCTCCCGCAAACCATCGCTGCGGTGGGGGCGTCCCAGGACGGTTGCAACGTCGCTGGGGCTGCGCCCCAGACCTAGCTTTTTGTAGATGTTTGGTGGCTTCGCCGCCAAACATCTACAAAAAAAAAGATCTTTCGGGGGTGGCGAAGCCACCCCCAAACCCCCGCCAGAGGCGACGTTGCACCAGCCCTGGGGGGCGCACGTGATCGGGGAGAATCTATGGGCTACCTGATCAAAAACTGGGCCTATGTTGGGTTGCTGCTGCTCCAGCACCTCTGGCTCACCGGTTCAGCCATCGCCATCGCGGTCGTCTTCGCGCTGCCGGTCGGCGTGCTGCTGGCCCGCGTCGCCTGGCTGCGCGGGCCGGTGCTGGGCGTCCTCGGCGTCCTCTACACCATCCCCAGCCTCTCGCTGCTAGTGCTGCTGATCCCCGTGCTGCGGCTGGGCTACTGGCCCGCCGTGGTGACGCTGGTGATCTACGCCCAAGTCATCCTGGTGCGCAACATCGTGGTCGGGCTAGTCGGCATCGATCCAGCGGTGATCGACGCTGCGCGCGGGATGGGCATGAGCAACTGGCAGCGCCTGGTGCAGGTAGAGTTGCCCTTGGCGCTGCCGCTGCTGCTGGCGGGCCTGCGCATCGTAACCCTCTCGACCATCGCGATTGCCACCGTTGCAGCGTTTGTCAATGCGGGCGGGCTAGGGACGTTGCTCTTCGACGGGGTGCGTACCAGCAACCACGAAAAGATTGTCGTTGGTGCCGTCGCCGTAGCGCTCCTGGCAATTGGGGCGAACGCGCTGCTGCGCCGGGCCGAGCTGTGGGCGCAGCCGCGCCGGGGCTGAGCCCTACGCCTTCCGCTTGAACAGGAAAATATACTCGTGTTTGAAGATATAGAACCCCCCGGCAAGTGCGCGGTACCGCCAAAGCTTCTTCTGGTTACGCTTGCCAGAGGTGTCTTCGAAATTCTTCACCACCAGGCTCTTGAGCGAAAATCCTCGCTTCATAACTTCACTCATGGTCTGAAACCCTAATGGGATCCAATCGCCTTTTGTGTACTTGTCACCAATGACCACAACAAGATATCTCCCTTTATCGAGTACTTGAGAGACATTATCCACAATAGCGCCCATCATCTCTAGGAATTTTTCGACGGATGATGCATTAGAGAGATCTCTTGTATCATCGCTAAACTTGATGATGTCAAAATATGGAGGATGCATAATGACCAATTGAACCGATTTCTGGCCATAATTTGCAAGTAACGCCTTGTAATCAATCGTCGCGCTATCCCCCTCGACGACATCAATAATAACCTCGTGGTTATTAGGTTCCGCAGCGATAAGATTTTTGGTATGTTCAACCATACGGCGCTGCAACTCAATGCCGATCGTATTTCTTCCTAGGCGTTGACCTTCAATAAGTGTGGTACCCGATCCGTTAAATGTATCAAGAACCCACTCATCCTTCTTGGTATATCTCATCATCATCTGATACGGTATTTGAGGGACGAAATTTCCCCAATAACCAGCGGTATGAACGCCGGAATCATCACGTCGGTCAATAAGCCATAAGCTATCGGTCTGAATGTCAGCGTATTCTTTCCAGCGATTCAAGTTAATATCATTGATTGCGCCGGTGCGAACCTCGGAAACCCCATTGATAAGACGGTCAACATAATGTAAAGCACGTTCCAATGTCAGCGATGCCGCAATCTGATCAAGCTGATCAAAAAGGCGCGTCCGGCTGAATGCGACATACGCGCTATCTGAACCGTTTACCTGGGTCTGATGGCCCATATTCTGGATCTCGTGCTTAAAATCCGAAATCGTGTGACGCAACAAAGAGAGCAGATGGATTGTTTTCCACTGTTCAAATAGATCTACGAGATCTTTCTCGTTCAGTTGTAATAGTTCATCTTTTTCATTACTCATATTATCCTCAAGTATGAGGATGCGTGCGCTATTGGCCGTGACGCGACGGTTTGGGAGCATACGATCATCAGCGCTGAGGTTTGCGCGCATGAGACCGGGGCGGTGCTTTGTGGCCGTGAGGTCGGAGCTGAGGAAGGGGAAACCGTCATCAGCGAACCACCTTTCGTGAGAAAAAGTTTGACGGGCTATTTCAGCCCGTCAAGATGCGCTAAATCAAGTTTGGCGACCCCGATTGGGCTTGACTGAGCAGGGTCAACTTGACGTAGGTTTTCCTGAAATCTGGATGACGGCGGCTGATTGAGGCCACCGTGATTCCTAATAGCATTCTATCATACGCCGCCCCCTGCCAGATCGGGGGTGTGCGATGACCAGCACTCCCGGCTACCAGACCTTCACGATCACACTCTCCGACGCTGACGCCGATCTGCTGCGGGCGGAACTGCGCACACAGCAAGAGCTTACCGACAAACTGGCGGACACTTTCGGTATTCCTTCCCTCACCTGGGACATTGAGGAGATAGCCAGCGCCATTCTCTCTCGAATGCTGCGCGAGAATGCGGCACGCCAGATCGGGGGTGTGCGATGACCACACTTACCCCCACGACCGAGGTGGTAGACGCTGATCTCGATGCCTTCTTCGCCGCAATAAGCTGGGACGGTGGCCGGGTTGAAGTGGTGGCCGGCACCAATCAGGCCGACAACCCCGACAAGATTGATCTCATCACCTACATTAAGGGCAAGCGGGCTACCAC
>CAISPW010000166.1 GCA_903887465.1 uncultured Oscillochloris sp.
CGAAAAAAATCCTTTTCTTTTCTTTCGGAGGGGCGAAGCCCCTCCGAGCCTCCCCGCCGGGAAGACGACAACGGTAGTAATAGCCGATAGCCGGGCATCAGCGGCCATGTTCATCTGGTGTTGTGCGGCGGAGCCGCATGGTTGTCTAACAAAAAAAGAACGTGGGGACGACCTTGCCGTCCCCACGTTTCCACCGGCAGGCGGCGGCGTGCATCAGCGCTCCAGGTGATAGGGCACGCTGGTGACAACCACGCCCTTGTTAAACATCAAGGTCGCCTTGATCAGAATACCAGTCTGATTATGCAGCATGTGTTCCCACCAGTGGGCGGGCACAAACTCAGGCAGCACCACGGTGAGTACGTGGTCGTTGTAGCGCGCGTCGACCTCTTGGATATAGTTAAACAGCGGCGTGATCAGCGAGCGGTAGGGCGACTCAAGCACCACCAGAGGTACATCACAGCCCCAGTCGATCCAGCGCTGCCGGAGCCGCTCCGTCTGGTCAGGGTCGAGGTCAACATACACGGCCATCACATTATCGGGGGAGATCGAGCGGGCATACTGGAGGGCGGGGAGTACGCCACGGTGGATGCCGCTGACCAGGACAATCGACGTATGGCGGCGCAGGGCAATCGGTCGGTTGGCACCTTCGAGGGAGAGCTGGCGGGCCACGCTGTTGTAATGCTTGTTGATGCTGGTGAAGAGCAGCACCAGCATCGGGATGAGGATCATCACCGCCCACGCGCCGTGGGTGAACTTGGTGACGGTGAGTACCACCAGCACCACGGCGGTGAGGAGCGTCCCTAGGCTGTTGATCATGGCACCCTGACGCCAGCCCACGTCCTTAACGTGGAAGTGGTGCCGAACCATGCCCGCCTGCGAGAGCGTGAACGAAATGAACACGCCGATCGCGTAGAGCGGCAGCATCGCGATCTCGTTAGCCTGGAAGATCACCACCAGCAGCGCCGAGAAGAGACCCAGGGCCAGGATGCCATTCGAGAAGACCAGCCGGTCGCCGCGCGAGGAGAACTGGCGGGGCAGGAAGCGGTCACGCGAGAGGAATGAGGCCAGCCGTGGGAAGTCGGCGTAGGCCGTGTTGGCGGCCAGCACCAGGATGAGGGCGGTGGCCACCTGGATCACAAAGTAGATCGTCCCGTTGCCGAAGGTGGTGCGGGCGATCTGGGAGAGTACCGTCTCGTGGGTGAGTTCATTGGGGATGGCGCTGTGGGCGTGGGAGAGCCAGGTGATGCCGAGGAACATGCTCACCAGAATCCCCACCATCCAGGTGAGGGTGGACGCCGCATTCTTCGACTCGGGCACCTTGAAGGCGGGCACACCGTCGCTGATCGCCTCAATCCCGGTGAGGGCGGTACAGCCGGCGGCGAAGGCACGCAGCACGAGCCAAAGCCCAATCGCCTCGCCGGTGGACGGGATCTCTGGCGGGAGCAGGTGTTCCACTGGCTGCGCGCCAAACAGCATATCCCGTGTGACGCCGTAGATGACGAGGGCCATGACGCTGGCGATGAAGACATAGGTGGGCACGGCGAAGATCGCCCCGCTCTCCTTGACGCCACGCAGATTGGCCAGGGTGACGAGCAGGATACAGACGAGGCCAATTTCGACGGCGTACCCCCCAACCCAGGGCGCGCCCCAGGTACTCGCGAGCGAGGTGATGGCGGCCACGCCGGCCGAGATGCTGACCGCCACCGTCAGCACGTAATCGATCAGTAGGGCACCGGCGGCAATCAGGCCGTAGATGTCGCCAAGGTTTTCGCGGGCGACAATATAGCCACCGCCGCCCTTGGGGTAGGCGCGGATCGTCTGGCGATACGAGAAGGCCACCACCACAAGCAGAACCGCGATCCCGCCGGCGACCGGCAGTGCCAGGCCGAGCGCCGCCGACCCGGCCAGGATGAGGATCGAGAGGATCGCCTCGGTGGCGTAGGCCACCGACGAGAGCGCGTCCGATGAGAAGACCGCCAGCGCCGTGATCCGGCTGAGCCGCTCGTGGTGCTGGTGCTCCGTCGCAATCGGTTTACCGACGAGAAATCGCTTGATCTGGCCCACCATAGATCCGTTACCTTCGTAGCCTAGGCCACCCTTCTAGCCCAGGAAGTTACCGCTTTGTCAAAGGGACAACAAAAAGACGCCCACCCGCAGCAGTCGGCGTTCTGTCGGCTGTACCCTCAGTCGTTGAGGTGCGGATGTCGTATCGTCTTGTTGGCTGCATTGCGTTGGGGTTGGGCAGCGATAATGCGCCCACATGCGGCGCTGATCATAGCACTATGGGTGTGCCCCGTCAACTATACCTACAGCATCGCCCAGGGCGGTTGCAACGCCGTTGGGGCTGCGCCCCAGACCGCGCTTTTTGTAGATGTTTGGCGGTTTCGCCGCCAAACATCTACAAAAAAAGATCTTTTGGAGGTGGCGAATCTACCCCCAAACCCCCGCCAAAGACGACGTTGCCCCAGCCCTGGCAGTTACGCCAGGGCGATTGCAACGCCGCACCCGGCGGCGATGACTCCTCGCCCATGCCACGCCCCCGCCGAAACCTCAAATCCAAGACCTGAAACCTTGCCTAAGGTGCTAAGATTGATCTGTTGTGGGGCACCCGACAATGGAGCGCGGGTTGCCGTACCGCCACAGTCTGAGGAGGATCTATGCTTCGCACTCTTCGCCTTATCGCTGTCCCGCTCTCGGTGGCCCTGCTCCTGTCGCTGGCCGCTTGTGGCGGGCGACAGGCTGCCGCGCCCACCGCCGCGCCCACCGCCGCGCCCACCGCCGAACCGACCCGCACCCCGCGACCTACCCGTGAACCCATTGCCGCGCCCACGACTGCGCCCACCACCAAACCCACCGCCGTCGTTCTCACGAATAATACGGCCACGAACACTACCGACAGCAGCCAGCTTCAGCCCGTCGAAATTGGCGCGCTGAAAACCTACCCGCATACCTCCGGCGTCTTCCAGATCGATGTCCCCAAGAACTGGGCGCTCCAGGATAACAGCAACGCCGGTGAGCTCATCCTGATCTGGACTGACCCGACCCGCAACGGCGGCATCATCGTCGATATCTACGAGGATGCAAACACAAACACCGCAGACGATCTGACCGCCTCGCTCACCAAGTATCTGGAAAAGACCTTCGGCAGCCAGCCCTCCTTCTCGATGGACGACCCCAAGACCCAGAAGGACGGTAGCGTGCTGATCGTCTGGACCTACACCGCCACCGCCGATAATGGCGTGAAGGCCAAACTGCTCGGCAATACCTTTATCGAGCAGCGCGGCAACAAGATCTCGCTCCTCACCACCCTGGTGCCGGCGGATCAGTTCGACAGTCTCCACAGCCAGACCAACGAGATCATCAACTCCTACCAGATCACGCCCGATGCGGCGATCAAGCCGTAGACCGGCAACTAACCGAAGGCCGCTGAAGCGGCCATGGGTGCCCCGCCAGGGCGGTTGCAAAATCAGCTCCCGATGGGGGTGTGGGGGCGGCGAAGCCGCCCCCACGTTCTTTTTTTGTTAGGTTTGGGCGGCTTCGCCGCCCAAACCTAACAAAAAGCTGGGTCTGGGGCGCAGCCCCAGGGAC
>CAISPW010000167.1 GCA_903887465.1 uncultured Oscillochloris sp.
CGGATCCGGGGCAAGTGCCCGCTCGAACTGGCCGGCTACGACGTGGCCAGCCTGCCCATGGCACAGCTCTGCCGCGGCCAGATGCTCCATTGGCCCCCTGAGGCCCTCGGCGCGGTAGTCCCCAGGACGTAACGGTCTCCTCTCAGGCAGGGCGGGCGGCCTGATCCTATGCTATAATCGCGCACCGGTGCGCGCCGCGTGCCCAGGTGAACACCAGCGCAGAGGGGTACGGTTCATGACAGATCGGCCGAGTATCACCGCCTTCTTTCCGGCCTGCAATGACGCCGGTACGATCGGGAGCATGATCGTGAGCGTTATCAGCACGCTCGAAGAGATCACCGACGACTACGAGGTGATCGTGGTCGAGAACGGCAGCACTGACTACACCGTCGATGTCCTCGAGTCGTTGGCTAGGCACTACGAACATCTGCGCATCTTCACCCACCGCAAGGCGCTCGGCTACGGCGGTGCCCTGCGTGTCGGATTCGCCAGCGCCACCAAGGATCTGATCTTCTACACCGACGGCGATGCTCAGTACGACCCGCGCGAGATCAAGCTGCTCATCCCCGCCCTCGCCGACGACGTTGATATCGTCAATGGCTGGAAGATCGACCGTGGCGACCCGCTGCATCGCAAGATCATCGGGCGGATCTACCACCACCTGGTTAAGTTCCTCTTCAGCTTTCAACTGCGCGACGTAGACTGTGATTTCCGCCTCATCCGGCGCGAAGTCTTCGCGGTGATCGACCTCGAGTCCGATAGCGGGACGATCTGCCTGGAGCTGGTCAAGAAACTCCAGGACGCTCGGTTTCGCTTCGCCGAGGTGCCGGTCCATCACTACCACCGTACCTACGGCCAGAGCCAGTTCTTCAACTTCCCCCGGTTGTGGCGCACCGGCGTGCAGCTCATTCAGCTCTGGTGGAAGCTGGTGGTGCGCCGCGAACACATCGGTCGCATCGCCCGCCGCCGCGCGGCGCGCACCAAGTAAGGGCGAGGGCTGAGGCTCTGAACATCTTCTTCTACGCCACAAAAACATGCCAGCAAAGCTGGCATGTTTCGTGGAGGCATGGGTTCAAACCCACGTGACCGTTCAGCGACGAGACGATGACGTGATGAGGCGGTAGGAGCGCGTCATCGCCTCGTCGCCTCGTCGCAGGACGGTCATGCTAAATGTACCCATTTTGAACCATGCCGAGTAGAAGAAGGATTGCTACGGCGAACTCCAGTCACACTGGTAGATCGTCAGTGGGCCAGGGAACTCGGCCAGATCCGTGCAGCGCGTAGCCAGATCGGGCGAGGTCTGGAGCAGCGGCAAGTTCACGTCTTGCAGCACCAGGTAGCTTGGCCGGTAGCGCTCCATCGCCCAGCGGGCCACCTCCAGGTAGCCGTGCTGGGCGTCGAACTGCATCGCCACATCAGGCTGAATCAGCCCGGCGAAGTCGATCATCGGTCGCTGGCTGTAATAGCCAATCAGTCCCACCTCCAGGGTACCGACAGAGGCATCGGGCGGCGTATGCAGCCGCAGCCAGTCGCCGACCTCGTGGTAGAACGCCAGACGCGGGTCGGGCTGCGCCGCCAGCCGCGCCATATCACCTACCTCGGCACCAAGCACCACCGTGGCCAGGGCCAGCCCGAGCGCACCGGCGGCGCGGTAACGGGCCAGTCGCTGCGCCACCGCCGCCACTGCCGATACCCCCAGGGCCGCCGCGACAATCAGCCCGAGGCAGATCGTGCCGTAGTACCAGAAGTAGCCGGTGACGCCTAACCACGCATAGGCTAGGCCATACAGCCCGACCCAGCCCAGCAGGCCCAGGGCGGCGCGGCGGCGGAGCAGGCTATGGCCCACCCCGATCACGGCCAGGATCAGCAGCAGCCGGTAGGCCGGCAGCGCCCACAGCTCGCCGACATGATCCAGCAGCCCCTGGCGAAAGCTCCGGCTGCCCACGATCATCGACTGGTAGCGCTTGGCAGCCAGCGTCACCGGGATGGGACTCCCGTAGAATGCCTGGGCGAAGATCACCCAGGGCGCGATCAGCAGCCCGTAGATCCCAGCCGCGCTCCACGGCAGATCCCGCCACGCCAGACGCCCGAGCCGGACGTGTCCAGCCAGTATGGCCAGCCCCAGCACCAACCCGGCCAGTGCCGTATCGGCGCGTGCCATGGTGGCCAGGCCCAGCAGCACCGCGACCACCCGCCAGCGCGCGCCAGAGGCGGCCACAAAGGCCCAGAGGATCAGCGCCAACACGAAGCTTGTCTCGGCACCGATGGTGATCAGCAGCAGCGGGAACAACGGGTAGAGCAGCGCCCCCACCAACCCGGCCAGCGGATCGTCCCAGGCCAGCCCCAGCCGCCAGATCGCCAGCCCGCCCGCGCCCAGGCTCAGGCAACTGATCAGGTTGCTGACTAGCGGTAGATCGAGGCCGCTGGCCGCCGCCGGGGCCAGCAGCAGCGCATAGAGCGGTGTCGTCGTACTCAGTATCGCTAGGCCAGGGTTGTAGACAAAGCCCTGGCCAGACGCTAGGTTGGCCGCGTACCGATAGGTGATGTACGGATCATCGAACCCATGGCTGCGGAAGAAGGCAAAGAGGACGCCGGCTATCAGCAGCGATATCCCGGCCATGATGCCGTCACGCCAGCGCGGATCAGAAAGCAGTTTGATCACGGCAACACAGGTTTTGTCACCCGCCAGATTGCCAACCCCGCCCCGGCCAGCACATGGATGCCGATCATCGTCCAAAAGTAGGCGCTGTGGCCGCTGGCCGCCGCCTGATCGGGGCTGCGGATCAGCGTCTCGATGCGCTGGGCGATGAAGAAGCTGAAGAAGTAGAGGCTGAAGCAGCAGGCGGCAGCCAGCCCCGCTTCGCGCGGGCGGGCGACGAGCCAGCCAAGCAGAACCGCCAAGGGGGTGGCGAACACCACCCAGACGAGCGGGCGGACGGTGGAGTCATCGCGGACGGCGCCGGCCAGCATCAGGTTGTAGGTGGCCCATGCCGCGCCGATGGCGGTGGCGCTGAGGATTAGCGTGAGGCTGCGCAGATCAAATGGACGCTGGCGCATAAGAGTCTCTACCTAAGGTATGTAGAACCACAAAGCTTCTCCGGTATGAGGCGGGCCAGGGAGGGCTTGCCCGCGCTTTAGTGGGTCATCGCGTTCACCGACGGTCGCACCCCAAAGAAGGCCCCGTTCACCCACAGGCTCACGCCTGCGGCGACCACCAGGCCCACGAGGGCCAAGGTGATAACCCGGCCCACCAGCCGACCCTGGAGTCGCTCGGTGAGGGCGGCCACGCCTACGCAGGCGAGCGGTGCAATGAAGTAGCCGTAGCGCACCTGGATGCCGACGATCAGATCGACCCCGAGGAAGATCAGGGCGCTGCCGAGCCAGGCGAGGCTGAGCAGCCGCGCGTGGCTGCGGGTGCGCCAGATCAGGTAGGTCAGGCCCAGTACGGCCAGCACCACCGACAGCGGCGCGAACGATGCCTGGAGTCCAACCCAGATCTGGGACAGGCGGGCGGCCTCGCCGCCCGCCGCTTCCGTGAGATCTGCGGCGACATCGGGGGCGGCGTTCGGGCTGGCGAAGATCCCGCCCAGCATAAGCCGGGCGGCGTCGATGTACTGGAGCAGCAGGCAGCAGAGCGAGGCACCGATCAGCACCGCGCCCCACATACGCCAGCGCCAGACCTCCGCGCGC
>CAISPW010000168.1 GCA_903887465.1 uncultured Oscillochloris sp.
TGCCCCCCGGCGTGGGCCAGGAGTCCGAGCCGATCTACAAGGTTACGGCGACAGGCATGCAGGCGATCCTGGGCGAGCTGCCGCCCCGCGAGCGGGCCATCCTCTACTTCCTGCGGGTCAACGGCCAGCAGTCGGAGCGCAACCTGCGGGCGGCGCTGCGCGGCGACGACGCGGATCTGCGCGAGGCTTACGCGGCCCTGGCCGAACGCGGGCTGGTGGCGCGCGGAGTGGAGCGGAGCGCCCCGCATGCCCGCCCGCGCATCGAGCGCATGGCCCGCCTGAGCGTCCCCGCCGAGGAACTGGATGCCGCCCTGGCGGCCCTCGCCCGCGCGCCAAAGCAGGCCGCCGTTGTGCGCTGGATGGCGGAACACCAGACGACAGGGAATAGGGAACAGGGGATAGGCGAAGCGGATGATCCGCGAGCGCTGTTCGACGGGCGCTGGACGGCGTGGCCGGTGGCGGAGATCTACGCGGCCACCGGGGCCAGTTCGATCCTGCTGCGCGAACTGGAGCGCCGCGAGCTGCTGGTGATGGCGACCCGCGAGGTGCGCCGCGACCCGCTGGCCGGCGATGGGGTGCCGCCCGATCTGCCGCCGCCGCTCACGCCGGCCCAGCGCGAGGCATTTGAGGCGATCATTGCATCATTCCATACGGGCGAAGCCGTAGAGGCTGCGCCCTCGCGGCTGCGCCCCTACCTCCTGCACGGCGTCACCGGCAGCGGCAAGACCGAGGTGTACCTGCGGGCAATCGCGCGGGCCATGCGGTTGGGCAAGCAGGCGCTGGTGCTGGTGCCGGAGATCGCCCTGACGACCCAGTTGGTGCGCCGCTTCGCCGCGCGCTTCCCCGGCAAGCTGGCGGTACTCCACAGCGGCCTAGGCATGGGCGAGCGCTACGACGAGTGGCGGCGGTTGCGCCGGGGCGAGGCCCGCCTAGCGATTGGCTCACGCTCGGTGGTCTTCGCGCCGCTGCCGGAGCTCGGCCTGATCGTGGTCGATGAGGAACACGAGCTGACCTACAAGCACGACGCCGGTCCACGCTACCAGGCCCGCGATGTCGCCATCAAGCTGGCCGAGATCACCGGCAGCGCGATCATCCTCGGCAGCGCCACACCCAGCGTCGAGAGCTACCACGCCGCCCGCGATGGTCGCTACCGCCTGCTAGAGATGGCCGAGCGGGTGGGCGGCGGGCTCGGTGCCGATGGCCTGCACCGCTCCGAAATTCTGCCCCTGCCGCCCGTGCGCCTGGTCGATATGCGCCGCGAGATCCAGTCGGGCAACCGCTCGATCTTCTCGCGCCCGCTCCAGCAGGCCCTCGCCGCGACCCTGGGCCGCGCGGAGCAGGTTATCCTCTTCCTCAACCGGCGCGGGGCCGCCTCGTTCGTCATGTGTCGCGACTGCGGCCACGTCATTGGCTGCCCCGCATGCTCCAACCCCCTGACTCTCCACTACGACCGTGAGCCAAGCGAAATCCAGCCCGACCATTCAGCCGGCAATCCGCAAGCCTCAACCCTTGTTTGTCACTCCTGCGGCTTCCGCACCGCGCTGCCCGTGGCTTGCCCGCAGTGCCTCAGCCTGCGGATCAAAGACTTCGGCGTGGGCACGCAGCGGGTGGCCGAGGATGTGGAGCGGATGTTCCCACAGGCGCGGGTGCTGCGCTGGGATCGCGACAGCGCGAGCCGCAAGGGTGCCCATAGCCGCATGCTCGATGCCTTCTTGGGCGGTAAGGCCGATGTACTGGTGGGCACCCAGATGATCGCCAAGGGGCTGGATCTGCCCATGGTCTCGCTGGTGGGCGTGGTGGCCGCCGATACTGGCCTACATCTGCCAGACTTCCGCAGCGGCGAGCGGGCCTTCCAACTGCTCACCCAGGTGGCCGGGCGGGCCGGGCGGCGCAGCGCGGGCGCCCAAGTGATCATCCAGACCTACAACCCCGAGCACTACGCCCTCCAGGCGGCCCAGGAACACGACTTCAGAGCTTTCTACACCCAGGAGATCGCCTACCGCCGCGAGATGGGCTACCCGCCCTTTGGCCGGCTGGTGCGCTTTCTGTACGCCTCGTCCAGCGAGGCGGCATGTCGGCGCGAGGCCGAGATCCTGGCCGCACGCATCATCACGCTGATCGCGGCACGCCACCTAGCGGGCTGGGGGCTGATCGGGCCGGCCCCGGCCTTCTTCCAGCGCGCCCGTGGGCGCTGGCGCTGGCACCTCATCCTGCGCGCCCCCGAGGAGCATGCCGAGGATCTCGCCGTCGGTACCTTCCTCGACGCCCTCGGCCCGATCTTCGGCTGGATAGTAGACGTGGACCCCGTCCAGGTCTTGTAGACAGGGCTGATGCAACGTCCTTGCTGCTGCGCCCAGACCCGGCTTCTTGTTGGTTTTTGGCGGTGAAGCCGCCAAACATCAACCCATAAAGATCCTCGGGGTGACGAAGTTACCCCCAAACCCCGCCGGAGGCGACGGCGCGGGCGGAGGCCCACGGGTATGTTACAATCGCCGCCATCCCACGGCACACGAGCGTAAGGAGTGACTCTATGACTCTGTCCCCCACCGGCACCCTGGCCGACCGGCTTGTCCCCGCCCACGGGCCTCTGGCCCACCCCATCGTTCGCGACGGTCTGCTTGTTATCGTCGGTACCCTGATGATGACCCTCCTGGCCCGCATCAGCATTCCGCTGCCCTTCACCCCCGTGCCGGTCACTGGCCAGACTCTAGGGGTCGTCCTGATCGGCGCGCTCTATGGCCCGCGCCTGGGTGCCTTGACCTTGCTGGCCTATCTGGCCGAAGGTCTGCTCGGCATGCCCGTCTTTTCGCTCGGCACGAGCGCCTGGAGCGCCAGCCGCATCCCTGGCCTACCGGTGATCTTTGGCCCGACTGCGGGCTACCTGTTTGCCTTCCCCCTGGCGGCCTGGGTCGTCGGACGGTTGGCCCACCACGGCTGGGATCGCGGGGTGGCCACGGCCATCCCGGCCATGCTGGCGGGCGAGTTGGTCATCCTGGCCCTGGGCTTCAGTTGGCTGGTGGCGGCCACGGCGCTCCTGACCGGCAGTGTTAGTCTGATGCCCCTGCTTGCCGCAGCGGTGCTGCCCTTCCTGCCGGGCACGGCGGTGAAGATCACGCTGGCCGCCCTGGCCCTGCCCGGCGGCTGGCGTCTGCTCGGTGAGCGCCGACCCTAAGCGCTGTAGCTGGGGCTTGGGGGCGACAGGCCCCCAGAATATTTTGTAGTTTTGGCGCACCGTACCAGTGAAGCTGGCACAGTGCGCCAAAACTATGCCGGTTTTTAGGGCGGCAGCCCCACCAGGTGTCACTATAGCAATCCTCTTGGGGTTGTTACGTGGAGTCGAGGCTTTAGCCGGATAGGGCCGCCTAAAGGCTCGACTCCTTTTCATAACCAGTTTAGGATTGCTATATGACCATCCCCAAAAAAGCTAGCAAGATCTTCGATAATATCAACCAGAAGCTGGTTGATGCCCTGCTCAAAACGCTCGAAAACGCCCAGCGCGCCGACTTCTGCATTGGCTTCTTTCGGCTCAGTGGCTGGGGTCAGGTGGCCGATTCAGTGGATCATTTTGCGGGCGGTGATGCGAACTGCTGCCGTGTTCTCATCGGCATGAGCGAGAGTGTTGACCAGGAGTTGCGGCGCTGGCGGCGGCAGGTGCGCAAGGGGACGGAGGAGATTGACCTTTCTCGCGCCGCACAGCTCAAGGCACGTATTGCGTGGGAGTTTCGCCGTCAGCTTGTCGGCATGGCCCCATCTAATAGCGATGAGGTCGCTCTGCGGAAGCTCTGCCAGCAGATCCAGGACGGCAAGGTGCAGGTGCGGCTCCATCTGAGTTATGAGCTGCACGCCAAGCTCTATCTGGCCTTCCGCAACGACCCCGACAATCCGGTTACGGCCTATCTTGGCTCCAGCAATCTGACGATGTCCGGCCTACGCGCTCAGGGCGAGCTGAATACCAAGATTACCGACGACCTGGATACCGAGAAGTTGGCTGTGTGGTTTGATGCGCGCTGGAACGATGAGCATGCCTATCCCATCTCCGATGAGATTGTCGCGGCGCTGACGGAGAGCTGGGCAGGCGCGGAGCGCCGTCCCTATCACATCTACCTCAAGATGGCCTACCACCTCGCGGAGGAGGCCCGCGCCGGCCTGAATGAGTTCTCGCTCCCCCACGATTTTCGCGGCAGGCTCTTCCCCTTCCAGGAAGCTGCGGTCAAGATCGCCGCCCGTCATCTCAATGAGCGCGGCGGCGTGCTGCTTGGTGATGTGGTTGGTCTCGGTAAGACCATGATGGCCAGTGCGCTCATCCGTATCTTCCGCGATGACTTCAATCTGCGGCCGGTGATTGTCTGCCCCAAGAATCTCGTGCCGATGTGGGCGCAGTACAACGAGACCTGGGATCTGGGCGCGAAGATTATTCCCTTTAGCATGGCTCACAAGGAGTTCCCGCTTCTGCCCGCTCGCTATAAGCTGATCGTTATTGATGAATCGCACACGCTCCGTAACCCCGAGGGCCAGCGTTATAAGGCCATCGCCGATTACGTCCACGCTTTTGGCGAGAAGGAGTGCAAGGTCGTCCTCCTCTCGGCTACGCCCTACAATAAATCCTACCTTGATCTCAGTGCCCAACTCCGGCTCTTCGTGTCGGATGACCGCGACCTGGGGGTGCGCCCCGATGTCTATCTGCGGGCGGGCGGTGCGGATGAACTGCTGCGCGCCCAGGTGCAACCGCGCACCCTGCGTGCCTTTGCGTTCAGTCCCCACGCCGATGATTGGCGCGAGCTGATGCGCCGGTTTATGGTGCGCCGCACGCGCTCGTTTATCAAGCAGCATTACGCGACGTTCGACCCATCCCGCAATCGCTATTACCTGGAGTTGGCGGATACGACGCGGTTCTACTTCCCCGACCGCGTGCCACGCACGGTTCCGGTGGCCACGACGGATGCGGACGACCCGTATCGTAAACTGTATGACACGCCGGTCGTGGAGGCCATTGGCAATCTGACCCTGCCGCGCTACGGTTTGGCCAACTACCTGAAGACGAACGCGCTGCAGATGGCCTCGCCGACGGAGATCCCGCTGCTCAGTAACCTTTCCCGTGCGGGCAAGCGGTTGATGGGCTTCTGCCGTACCAATCTCTTCAAGCGACTCGAGTCGGGCGGCGCGGTGTTTCTCCAGTCGCTCGACCGACATATCCTGCGCAATGCGATTGTGCTGCACGCGATCACCACGGGCCTGCCGATTCCCATTGGCGCTCAGACGGCGGATCTGCTTGGTCAGGAGAGCGATGAGGATGCCGATGGCGCGCATGTTCAGGAGGGTTCTGCCGAGGGGGAGGCACCGAGTACCGCTGCGGTGGCACCGGCTGCGGACAGACACGTGTCTAGCGCCGAGGCATATCAGCGGCGGGCGGCGCAGCTCTACACCCAGTACGCTGGCCCGCTGAAGAGTCGCTTCCGTTGGATCGCGCCCAGCCTCTTCACCCCCAAACTGAAAACGGATCTGCAGGCCGATAATGATGCGCTGCGGGCCATGCTTCAGTCCCACGGCACATGGAACCCGGCCACCGACATGAAGCTGGCAAGACTGATTGATCTGGTGCGGAGCCTTGACGGCAAGAAGGTGCTGATCTTCACCCAGTTCGCCGATACGGTGGATTATCTGGTGACACAGCTCCAGGCTGCCGGTATCACACGGGTCGCGGGTGTCACCGGCCA
>CAISPW010000169.1 GCA_903887465.1 uncultured Oscillochloris sp.
CCGTGAACTTTGCCCGGTCAGGACGTTTCGTGTACGAGAGCGCGATATCGGCGGCTTCCGCAATGGTGGTCAAGGTCGTTTGTATCGCCTGGCTAACCTGTGCTATCGTGGTCATGGGGAGACTCCTGATGATCGGCGGTTGTGATACCTCTATCATCCCAGAAGGCTCCCCATTTGTCATTTTTTAAGCTTGATGCGCATGGGGCCTGCGGCCCCCAAACCCCCGCCAGGAATGGCGATGTTGGCAACTGCAACGGTCGTACTCTCGGCTCTCGGCTCTCGGCTATTTTCATCCTACGCCGCCGGGTGGCGCAGCGAGTCAACGAGAGCCTGGGTCTCGGCGGAGGGCGGCGGGCCGAGGCGGCTGACCAGCCAGGTGACCAGGAAGTTCACCGGGACGCCGAAGATCCCGGCGGCGCTGTGGCTGATCCCCAGCAGGCCCCAGCCGGGGTAGGTATAGCTCATCACCATATAGGCGGCGGTGACGGCGGTGCCGCAGATCATGCCGGCGGCGGCACCACGGCTGGTGGTGCCCTTCCAGAAGATGCCCAACACGAGTACCGGGAAGAGGCTCGACGCGGCTAGCGAGAAGGCCCAGGCGACCATCTGCACGATGATCGCGAGGCGCTGGATGGCCGTGATGGCGGCCAGGATCGCCGCGACCAGGATCATCATACGCCCCAGCCAGAGCCGCTCGGCATGGGTGGCCTGGGGGTTGAGGGTGCGGTGGTAGATGTCGTGCGCCACCGCTGAGGCGATCACCATCAGCAGCCCGTCAGCCGTAGAGAGCGCGGCCGCCATGCCGCCCGCCGCAACCAGGGCCACCACCGTGGCTGGCATGCCGGCGATCTCGGGTGTCGCCAGCACCACCAGATCCTGGTCGATCTTCAGCTCGCCATACTGGAGCCGCCCGTCGCCATTCCCACCAGAGGCCGGGCTATCGGCGATCGTCAGCAGGCCGGTGGTCGACCAGTTCGCGGCCCACTGAGGCAACTCGGCGATGGGTTTATTGACCACATCCTGCAGGATCTCCCAGCGCGAGAAGGCCGCGTAGGCCGGCGCGGTCAGGTAGAGCAGACTGATCCATGCCAGCGCCCAGCCCACGCTGCTGCGGCTCTCCTGCACCGTGCTGGTGGTGTAGAAGCGCACTAGGATGTGCGGCATCCCGGCGGTGCCCAGCATCAGGCAGAGGGTCAGGGCCACAAAGTTCCAGGGAGTCCAGTCGTTAAAGGGCTGGGTGTAGCTCTGGATGCCCTGGGCCGCCTCCAGCGTCTCGATGTGGCGCAGGGCCACCCCGTACATCAGCTGGGGCAAGGGCACGCCGGTGAGCTTGAGCGAGATCCACGACACCGGCACCACATAGGCGATCACCAGGATGATCCCCTGCACGCCCTGGGTCCAGGTGATCGACTGCATGCCGCCGAGGAAGGAGCAGAAGAGTACCGCCGCCATCCCGACGACCACGCCGATCATGTAGTTGACCCCGAGGAAGCGGCTCATGATGATGCCGACCCCGGTGACCTGGGCGGTCACGTAGGTGAAGCTGATGATGATGCTGATCACGGCGGCGATCACGCGGGTGGCGGCACCGGGGTAGCGGGCACCGATGAAGTCGGGGATCGTGAACTGGCCGAACTTGCGCAGGTAGGGAGCCAGCAGCAGCATCAGCAGGACGTAGCCGCCGGTCCAGCCGGTGATGTAGGCCAGACCCTCGTAGCCGAGCAGGTAGAGGGCACCGGCCATGCTGATGAACGAGGCGGCGCTCATCCAGTCCGAGCCAGTCGCCAGGCCATTGAACATGCCGGGCACGCGCCGCCCAGCCACGTAGTACTCATCCAGATTCGTGGTACGCATGCGCAGGCCGATGACGGCGTAGATCCCGACGGTGAGGATGAGGAAGATCCAGCTGATCACCCCCGGCGGGATATGCAGGGCCGCATCGAGCAGATTCACCGCGATGACGAGCAGGATGAATCCGACGGTGAAGGCGGCGTAGGCGGCGAGGATGCGGCGGCGGCGGGCGCGCTCCTCGGGCGCGATCACGGTCTCCAGACCGTAGGCACGGTCGAGGCGGCGCATCCGCCAGTTGAAGAGCACAGTGAGCAGGATGAAGATGATCAGCGAGCCCTGGGCGCCCATGTAGTAGCCCAGGGGGAATCCGGTAAGCACGCTGATCTGGTTGAGCGGCGCGGCGAGGACGGCTGGCAAGGTGAAGCTGAAGAACCAGATCAGCAGGTAGGGCGTGATCAGCCGCAGGCTCGCCCGCCAGTAGGCACCCAGCCAACTGGGCGCGGCGGGCGCTACCGGGTCAGCCCGGCGGCGGGTCGGCGCGAACACGCCGACTCCGGGCCGAGATCGCGCAGGTGCGCCGACCACGCTGGCCCGCATGTCGCGGGCGCGCTCGATCGGCGGGAAGAGCCGGTTGAGCGCCAGAAGCGCGATGGCCAGCGATCCGCCCACCACCATGATGAGCTGGATGATGCCGTAGAGGAAGAGCATGTACGTGTTGCATGTTAAGGCATGTTTCAAAATGGGCACATTCAGCTTGACAGTCTTGCGATGAGGCGATGACGCGCTCCTAGCGCCTCATCGCCTCATCGTCTCGTCGCTGAACGGTCACGTAGGTTTGAAACATGCCTAAGACAAGGTTCAGGTGCCAGGTTTTAGGTTTACCGTTCGTCGTGCGGGCTTCTCGCCTGCCGACGCACATCTGGCGGGCTGGAAGCCCGCACGACGAACATCGCAAACCGTGAAGACCGCTTCAGCGGCCTTCGCAAAATCTCGCCCACCCGTTTACGCGCCGGGTACTCAACGTGACCGGGCAGTTTTGCGGTATTGCGCTAGTTCTCAGCCGACACGAGATCCTCGGGGATCTGGATCGCGCCGGGGCCGAGCGGGGCCAAGGGCAGGGTAAAGGTGAAGGTGGTGCCCTGGCCCTGGCCGGCGCTGAACACCGAGATATCGCCGCCCTGGGCGTACACCAGATGGCGGACAATCGCTAGGCCGATCCCGCTGCCGCCGCTCTGGCGCGCACGCGATTTATCGACCCGGTAGAAGCGTTCGAAGACGTGGGGCAGATGCTCGGCGTCGATGCCTACGCCGCTGTCGGACACGGCGATGGTCACCATCTCGCCAGTGGCCGAGACGCGCAGGGCCACCTCGCCCCCGGCGGGGGTGTAGCGATAGGCGTTGGAGAGCAGGTTGATCAGCACCTGATCGATCCGGTCGGGGTCGGCCCAGACGAAGGGCAGGCGCGCAGGGGACTCGATGTGCAGACACACCTGGTTCGCGGCAAAAAGCGTCTCGAACTGCACGCGCATGGCGTCGAGCAGGCGGCGCACATCGGTGCTGCGGGCCACCACCGGCAACTGCCCGGCCTCGACCCGCGAGAGCAGTTCAAGATCTTCGATCAGGCGCTGGAGCCGACTCGACTCGTGCAGGATCAGGCTGAAGGTCTCGGGGCTGGGCTTGACCACGCCGTCGAGCAGACCCTCCATATAGCCGCCAATGGTGGCCAGGGGCGTGCGCAGCTCGTGGGTCACATCGGCGAGCAGGGCCAGGCGGCGCTGCTCCGTCTGGTCGAGGGCGTCAGCGAGCTGGTTGACGCTCTGGCTGAGCTGGGCGATCTCATCGTCGGAAGTGGCGATGCGGGTGCGCTCGCGGTAGAAGCCCTGGGCGAGGCGCTTGCTCACGCCGGTGAGGGTCAGGAGCGGCTCGACGATCCGCCGCGAGACGAAGAGGCTGACCACCACGGCGGCGGCCAGGGCAGCAAAGCCGCTGACCAGCAGCGCCTGTTGGACTACGGCCTGAAACTGCTGGAGCGGCGGAGCCTGGAGGATCGCGCCTGGGCTGAGGCTGCCCGTCTCGGCGGCGGCAGAACTGAGGGTGAGCGGGGCCGTGTTCACCAGGCCGATGCTGGCAAGGAAGGTGGCCGTGGCCAGCAGCACAATGTCCGCGATCACCACGATTACCAGGTGCGAGATAAACAGTTTCCAGCGCAGCTGGTGGTGCCACCTCATCGCGGGCTGCTCACAAATTTGTAGCCGACGCCGCGCACTGTCTGGACAAACGACGACTCGGCCTGCTCGTCCTCAAGCTTACGGCGCAGGGTGCCGACGTGGACATCGACGACGCGGTCGATCCCGGCGAAATCTGGCCCCCAGACGCGCTGGAGCAACTCCTCGCGCGTGAAGACGCGACCGGGGTAGCTGGCCAGGGCGTAGAGCAGGTCGAACTCGCGCGGGGTCAGTTCCACCAGCATCTCGCCGCGCTGCACCTCGCGCCGCTCGGGGTCGATCGAGAGCGCGCCAAATGCCAGGGCCGGGCGGTCGTTGGCCTTACCGGTAGGCACGCGGTGACGGCGCAGGATGGCCTTCACCCGAGCCACCAGTTCGCGCGGGCTGAACGGCTTCGTCAGGTAGTCGTCAGCGCCGACCGAGAGCCCGATCAGCTTATCCACCTCGTCGGTGCGCGCCGTGAGCATCAGCACGTACACCGCCGTCTCCTGATGGAGCCGTCGGCAGACCTCGATGCCGTCGATTCCGGGCAGCATCACATCGAGCACCACCAGGTCGGGGCGGATCGCCCGGGCCAGGGTGAGGGCGCTCGGGCCATCGTAGGCGCGCTGAACGGCAAACCCCTCGGCGGCGAGGTAGCTCGCCACCAGATCGACGATGGGCTGCTCGTCATCAACTATTAGGATCGTCGCTGCATCCATCGCAGAACCTCACGCATCTATGCGGGGATGGTGCCTGTCGAGCATACATATGAGGTATGTGCCGGGTGTCGCGTAACTATACCACGATTAGCGCGTGACGTGGCACTAGGGCCAAGGCCAAGGCCACGTCGCCTCCGGCGGCGGGCTGGACGCGGATTCGCCGCCTAAGGCATGTTTCAGAAGGGCTAATTTTACTTTACACTCTTGGCATACTTACCCCCCCTAGCCCCCCCGCAAGCGGAGGGGAACCAATGCGTTGTTCCCCC
>CAISPW010000170.1 GCA_903887465.1 uncultured Oscillochloris sp.
GACCGGGGCCACCCCGCGCTACGCCGTCAACGCGCCCTTCGTCGCCCCCGAGGCATGGTCGGTACTCCAGCCCTACCTCGGCCTGGCCCGCAGCATGGGTGCCCTGATCATGCAGCTCATCCACGAACCGGTGCGCGGCTATGAGCTGGAGTTCTGCGGCGAGTTGGCCTCCGTGGATACCCAGCCGGTCAAGCTGGCGGTACTCCAGGGTCTGCTCTCGGCCAGCAGCGCCGAGCGGGTCACGCCGGTGAACGCACCGCTGATCGCCCGCGAGCGCGGCGTGCGGATCAGCGAGCGCACCAACCCCGATGCCGAGAACTACTCGGGCCTGCTGGTGGTGCGCGTGCAGACGTCCGACGAGTTGCGCACCTTCAGCGGCACCGTGCTGCGCGGCGAGCCGCATATCGTCCATGCCGACGGCTACTTTGTGGACTTTGTGCCCCAGGGTGCCCTGCTGCTCACCTACCACCGGGATCGCCCAGGCATGATCGGGCGCGTCGGCACGCTGCTCGGCGAGGTCGACGTGAACATTTCGGGGATGTACGTGGGCCGCCAGTTGCCGCGCCAGCGCGCCATGATGGTGCTTACCCTCGACGAGCCCGTCTCCGAGGAGGTGCTGGCGCAGATCCGCGCCCTCGACGATATCGACCAGTCCTACAGCGTCACGCTGTAGATCCTCAAGCCAGGGGAGGTGTGGGGGGATTCGCCCGCCCCGCCTCCCCTGGTTCCATGTGCGCGCTGCTCCGGGGCGGCGCGGTCGCGCCTCGGAGCGCAAATGCGCCGAGGGCCAGCATGGCTAGGGCGCAGGCCAATATTACGCCAGCCATCGTCGGCGGGCCGTAACGGGCGAGGGCCAGGCCCATCAGGGCCGGCAACACCAGGCCGCCGCTGTTGCCTAGGCCCAGGGCCATCCCGGCGGCGCGGTTGCCGCTCCGCGCCGCCGCCGTGATCAGCGCCAGCGTCGTGGGGAAGACCGGCCCGCACGCTAGGCCGATCAGCAGCACGCTGGCCAGCGAGGGCCAGTAGTTGCCCACGCTGAGGGCCAGCATCCCCGCGCCAGAGAGCAGCCCGAACAGGGCCAGCAGCAGCAGCGCCCGCGCCGTCATACGCATCCCCAGGGCCGCGCCGAGTATCCGCCCGCCCGTGAGCGCCAGCCAGAACGCCGAGGCCGCCAGGGCCGCGTCAGCGACCGCCAGCCCCGCGCTCTGCGCCATGTAGACCGTCACCCAGCCTGCAAAGCCGATTTCGGCACCGGTGTAGATCAGCAGCAGCAGCCCGAGCGGCCAGATGGCGGCCTGTGGGATTGGGACGCCCGCGACCTCGGGGTTGGGCTGTCCAGGTGCTGGCGATCCGGCCAGCCAGAGGAGCATGGGCGTCAGCGCCAGCATCAGGCCGCCGCCCAGCCAGAGCGCCGCCTGCGGCAGACCCAGCCGCGCCCCGGCCTGCCCGACCACCGCCGGGCCGATGATCGCGCCGATCCCGAAGAAGATATTCACCCCGTTGAGCGCCGTCGCCCGGTGCGTGGCGAACATGCCCGCCACCAGCATATTGCCCGCCGCGATCACCCAGCCGAAGCCTAGCCCGGCGAGAAACGCGGACGCGAGCAGGGCCACGATGCCGACGGCCATGCTGGCCGCCAGCATGGCGACGCCCATTAGGGCCATGCCCGCCGCCAGCACGGTCCGCAGCCCCAGCCGGTCGCTCGCCGGGCCAAACCCCGGCTGCGCCAGCACCACCCCGCCCGAGAGCGCCGTGAAGATCCCGCTCATTGTCGCCAGGCTTGCGCCGGTGCGCGCGGCCAGCGCGGGCAGGATCGGTCCCATGCTCGACAGCATCGTGCCCGCCGCTAGAAAGACCCCGCAGACCAGGGCCAGCGTTCGTGTTGAAATTAACATAATGTTTTTAGGCAATAGCGTAGAACTCGCCCGGTGCGGCGATGCCCGTCGTTGGACTCATGGGGGCGACGCATCGAATACCGCCCGCACCAGCCGTACCAGGGTGCTAGGGGTGAATGGCTTCTGCAGAAGGGGCGCATCGGGTGCCTCCTCACGCTGCATCGTCAGGGCCGTGTCGGTGTAGCCAGACATATAGATCACCCGTGTCGTCGGGGAACGCGCCAGAACACTGGCGGCCAGCCGCATGCCGCTGAGGCTGCCGGGCATCACCAGATCCGTGAGCAGCATATCGACCTTCTGCCCGTGATCGTGAAGCAGCAGTTGGGCATGGTCGCCGCTTACTGCCGTCAGCACCGTATAGCCGTGCTGGGCCAGCACTCGGCGTGTAAGCTCGCGCAGAGGGCACTCGTCCTCAACAACCAGCACCACCTCGCTGCCGAGGTAGTCGTCATCGAGATCGAGAGTTTCCTCGGCGGTCAGCAGCAGGGCCGTGTCGGACGCTTGCGGTAGGTAAATCTCGAAGCGGGTGCCCGCGCCCACATGGCTGGCAAAGCGCATCGCCCCGCCGCTCTGGCGTACAATGCCGTGAACAGTCGACAGGCCGAGGCCCGTGCCCTGTCCAACCGGCTTTGTGGTGAAGAAAGGTTCAAAGACATGCGCGTGATGTTCATCGACGATCCCCGTGCCGGTGTCGCTCACCGCCAGCAGGATGTAGTCGCCCGCCGCTAGCCCCGGCACCGCCTCGGCGATATCCGTCAGCGTAGCCACATTCGCCGTCTCAATCAGCAACTGCCCGCCGTGGGGCATCGCGTCGCGGCTGTTGATGCTCAGGTTCATGATCACCTGCTCAATCTGGCTGGGGTCGGCGGAGATCAGGGCCAGATCCGGGTCGAGCCGGGTGATCAGCGTGATATGCTCGCCGATCAGGCGGCGCAGCATCACCTCGATGCTCTGGATAACCGTGTTGAGGCAGATCGTCTGGGGTTTCAGCACCTGGCGGCGGCTGAAGGCGAGGAGCTGGCGGGTCAGGTCGGCGGCGCGCAGGCTCGACGCCCGGATCAGATCAATATCCTGCCGCAGGTCGGGGGTGGCCGAGTCATCAATGAGGATCATGTCGCTGACGCCAATAATCACTGTGAGGATATTGTTGAAGTCGTGGGCGATCCCGCCGGCCAGTCGGCCCACGGCCTCCATCTTCTGCGCCTGACGCAGCTGCTGATCGATCCGCCGCCGCTCGGTGATATCGCTAAAGCTGCAGAGGACCCGGCAGAGCCTGCCGTCGGCATCGCGCTGCGGCGTGGCGTGGGCCAGCAGCCACACCCGTTCGCGCCGACCGACCGGCAGCAGGCCGAACACCATATCGTGAACCGGCTGGCCGGTGCGGATCACCCGCTCGACCGGTCGGTCGGTAAGCGGGATCTCCGCGCCGCTCTCATCGATGGCGCTCCAGGGGTTGTCGTACACGGTCTTACCCAGCAGCGCCCCGGTGGGCACGCCGAACAGCGTGGTCGCCGCAGGGTTGCAGATCAGAAACTCGCCCCGCGCTCCGTGGAGCGTCACGCCGATCGAAATATGCTCCACCAGGGTGCGCCTGAGTTCCTCGCTCTCGTGCAGCGCCCGCTCGGCGAGGTACGAGGCGGTGAAGAGGTTGCGAATCTGCTGCTCGCGCTCTTGCGCACGGGCCTTGGCCTCCGCCAGATCCGCGATCTGGCCCTCACGATCTGCACGGAGGCGCTCCAGTTGCGCGGCCAGGGCGTTAATGCCGCGCAAGAGGTCGCCCACCTCGTCCGGGGAGAGTCCTTTCGTCAGGCGCACCTCGTAGTCGCCGGACTCGATCTGGCGCAGCACCGACACGGCGGCAGCAACGCGGAGAAACAGCACCACCCGCAGCAGCACCAGCACCACGAGCGCGCCGACGATCACGACGATCAGCACGCCAATCAACCAGGCCGTGTCAGAACCCCAGGCACGAAGATATGCAACGGTATAGCCCATTGCCAGGGCAACGCTCAGCCCAATGGTCAGCACAGACAGAGCGAGCTTGAGGCTCAGGCTGCGCGACAGTTTGCCCATAGCACCTCAGATCGGATCTGCATCTTCGCCGCTCACACCCAACAGAACCGTTCTCAGGCCATCAGCGCCCGCAGATGCACCAGTTCAGCATCGATGACCGGCAGCCACCCCGGAATGTGCAGGCCGTCCAGCACCAGCATCCCCTCAGGGTCGGCATCCATGATGGTTAGCAACTTGGTGAGCGTCGGCAGCGCCGCGCAGATAGATGGCCGGGCGCAGAACATGTGGTAGGCCAGACGGGCGTTGGTAGTGTCGAGGATGCGAACCATCTCACGGCCCTGGGGAGACAGCGCCTCATAGGCGTCACGGTGGATAATGCCGAAGGGAACCTCGCCGTTCCAGACACTGCGCACCACGCTGAGCCAGGAATCGCGGTGCATCAGGCTGGCCGGGATGATCCCGCGATCACGCAGCAGCTTCAGCGCGAGGCGGGTGGAGATCAGCGGCTTGACGCTGGCCACCGCCGCGCCGTGGATCGCCTCGATGGCGGGGAGGCTCCCATCAGGCCCGGCGATGAGCAGCGCCTCGTCGTAGGTGTCGGCGGGGTGAGCCAGCAGGCAAAACCCGTGATCGTCGAGCAGATTCAGCGAGTCGACCGGGTTGGCGTAGACCAGATCGGCACCGATGATATCCTGGTGAAACTCGATGAAATCGGAGGATGGGGCGAGGCGGATCGGTCTGTTGAGGCGCAGGCTCAGGTATTGGGCCAGACGGTGCCATCCCTCCGGGTAGCGCACCGTGTCGTGAGGACACACCATAAGGCTCAGGTCTTTCACCGTGGTGATCCTTTCTGGGGTTAGGCGATCATGAACGCGGTACTAGCCATATCATTGTACGCGCCGCTATACTGTTATATCGCAACAAGGAGAAAGTAATGATAAGTCGCCACGCTTGGACCCTCCCCCGCCTAGCCATATCCATGTTGCCGCTGCTGCTGATCGTCGCCGCCTGCGGCCCGCGTACCCCCGCCGCCAGCGGCGCGATGACCACCGTGCGCCTAGCGTACTTTCCCAACCTGACTCACGCGGTGGCTCTGGTGGGCGTGGCCAGGGGCACCTTCTCGCAGGCGCTTGGCCCGAACGTCACCATTGATGTGAAGACCTTCAACGCCGGGCCGGCCCTGATCGAGGCGCTCTTCGCCGGCGAGGTTGACATCGGCTACGTCGGCCCCAACCCGGCGATCAACGGTTATGTGAAGAGCAAGGGCGCGGCCCTGCGGATTATCGCCGGGGCCGCCAGCGGCGGGGCCGCCTTCATCGTCCGCCCCGAGGCCAACATCAGAACCGCCGCTGACCTTGCCGGCAAGAAGATCGCCTCGCCCCAACTCGGCAATACACAGGATGTCGCGCTACGCTACGTGGTGCGGGAGGCCGGCCTGAAACCCGCCGACCAGGGCGGCACCGTGACCATCCTGCCCACCCAGAACCCCGATATCCTGACGCTCTTCCAGAAGGGCGACATCGACGGGGCATGGGTGCCTGAACCCTGGGCCACCCGGCTCATCCAGGAAGGCCGGGGCCAGGTGCTGATCGACGAGCGTGATATCTGGCCCAATCGCAAGTTTACCACGACCCTGGTGGTGGTCAGCAAAACCTTCCTTGACGCCCACCCCGACCTGGTGGAGGCATTTCTGCGCGGCCATGTGGACACGGTAGCCTACATCAATAAAAATACCGCTGAGACAAAGACTCTGGTGAACCGGGAGATCGAGCGCATCACCGGCAAGCCTCTGGCCAGCGCCGTGATCAACCAGGCAATCACGACGCTGGACTTCACCTACGACCCGCTTGCGGCAAGCTTGTTCACCTCGGCCGACCACGCCTTCGCCCTGGGCTTTCTCGGCGAGAGCAAGCCCGACTTGAGTGGGATCTACGATCTCGGCCCGCTCAACAAGGTACTCAGGGTGCAGGGTCTGCCGGAGGTGACCGGATCGTAGGCACATGCTGCGGGTTGAGTTAAGGATAGGCCATACGCACGGGATTGTATACGCTTGTGATGGCGATTGCCAGCGCAGCCGGCAATCGCTCAGGGCGGGTGCAACGTCGTCTCTGGCGGGGGTTTGGGGGTGGCTTCGCCACCCCCGAAAGATCTTTTTTTGTGGATGTTTGGCGGCTTCGCCGCCAAACATCCACAAAAAGCGCGGTCTGGGGCGCAGCCCCAACGACGTTGCAACCGCCCTGGCAATCGCCATCACAAGCGTATCGGTGGTAGGGCGCAGCCATAAGATGGATCCGTAGAGGCTTATTGCCTTCCAGCGCAACGAAGCCCAAGGAAGGAGCGGAGACGATGATCGAACGCACTGTCGGCGAGGCGCGGCCCCCGAGCGCCGAGGTCGTGAACCACCCGGAGGTGATCCCCGGCGGCATCCCGCTCCGTATCGCGGGGGTATCCAAGATCTTTGCCTCGCGTGACCGCGCGGTTGTGGCCCTAGCCCCCCTCGACCTGGATGTGCGCGCGGGCGAACTGGTCTGTCTGCTCGGGCCGAGTGGCTGCGGGAAGTCCACCCTGCTGAGCATCATCGCCGGGCTGGAGTCAGCCAATAGCGGGGCGGTTTGGGCCGACGGGCGCGAGGTGCGCGGCCCCGGCATCGACCGGGTGCTGCTCTTTCAGGAGGCGGCGCTCTTCCCCTGGCTGGATGTGCAGCATAATGTCGAGTTTGGCTTGCGCCAGGCCGGCATGCCTGCCGTCGGGCGCGCCCAAACCGCACGGCGCTTCATCGACCTCGTTCACCTGAGCGGCTTCGAGCACAGCTACGTCCACCAACTCTCCGGCGGCATGCGTCAGCGCGTCGCCCTGGCCCGCGCCCTGGCGATCAACCCGGCTGTGCTGCTGATGGACGAGCCCTTCGGCGCGCTCGACGCCCTGACCCGCGACCGGCTGCAGATCGAGCTTGAGTCGATCTGGGCCGCCACCCGCAAGACCATCCTCTTTGTGACCCACAACGTACGCGAGGCGGTGGCCCTGGGCGACCGAGTGCTGGTCTTCTCGCCCCGGCCCGGTCGGGTGGTGGGCGAGTTTCACATCACTCTGCCGCGCCCACGGCGTCTGGAGGATCACGCCCTGGTCGATCTGTCGGCCGCGATCCTCGCGGTGCTGCACCAGCACGGAGGCATCAATGGCCGGTGATCACATCCGCCCGGCGCAGCGGGTCACGTTCAGCCGCGAGGCGCTGCGGCCCTGGCTGCGTCGGCTGGCCTTCTACGTCGCGCTGCTGGCCCTTTGGGAGATCCTGGCCCGCGCCGAAATCTGGCCGCCCTACCTCTTCCCCAGCCCGCTCACCGTGCTGAGTACCCTGGCGGTTGGGGTGCGCAAGGGCGTCTTCATCACGGCGGCGCTGGTGAGCATTAAGCGGTTGGTGATCGGCTACGGCATTTCCCTGGTGCTTGGCCTGACGCTCGGCCTGCTGATCGGGCGGATCAAGGCGCTGGATGAGACCCTCGGCTCCCTGGTGCTTGGCCTCCAGGCTCTGCCGAGCATCTGCTGGCTACCGCTGGCCCTGCTCTGGTTCGGCCTAAACGAGCGGGCGATCATTTTTGTGGTGGTACTCGGCGCGCTCTTCTCGATTACCCTGGGGGTTGAGGCGGGGGTGAAGAACACGCCGCCGCTCTACCTTAAGGCGGCGCGCAACCTGGGGGCGCGCGGGCCAGCCCTCTACACGCAGGTGGTGCTGCCCGCCGCTCTGCCGGCCATCCTCAGCGGCCTCAAGCAGGGCTGGTCCTTCGCCTGGCGCTCACTGATGGCCGGCGAGTTGCTCTCCGCCACCCTCAGCCTGGGCAACCTGCTCCAGTACGGGCGCGACCTGAACGACGCGGCCCAGGTGATGGCGGTGATGGTGATGATCATCATCGTTGGTGTGAGCATCGACCAGGCCATCTTCGCGCCCTTCGAGCGCCGTGTACGCGAGCGCTGGGGGCTGCGGTGAGCGCGGGATTGCGAGTGGCGCTCGACGGGATTTTGATGTGGCTCTGCCGCCACATTTCCCCGCCGCTGAGTCGCCAAGCCAGGGCTGATGCAACGTCGCTGGGGCTGCGCCCCAGACCTCGCTTTTGGTGGGTATTTGGCGGCGAATCCGCCAAATACCCACCAAAAAAAGATCTTGCGGGGGTGGCTTTGCCACCCCCAAACCTCCGCCGGAGGCGACGTTGCAACCGCCCTACTGCGCCACCCCCAAACCCCCTCCGGGCCGCCCCTAACGGGGTATAATGTCGCCATGGCAAAGATCATTGTCGCGATGAGTGGCGGAGTAGATAGCTCTTTGGCGGCTGCCCTGCTGCACGAGCAGGGCCACGCGGTGATCGGCGTGACGCTGCACCTCTGGGAGGGCGACGGCGAGCGCCTGGCCGAGAGCCTCTGCTGCTCGCTGGAGATGGCCGAGAGCGCCCGCCGAGTCTGCGCCCAGCTCGGCGTGCCCTACTATGTCTTCAACTACCAGCGCGAGTTCCGCCGCCACGTGATTGATCATTTTATCCGCGCCTACGCTCAGGGCTATACGCCCAACCCCTGCATGGAGTGCAACCGCGAGATCAAGTTTCGCGCCCTGCTCGCCCGCGCCGCCCAGCTCGGCTATGCGTATGTCGCCACCGGGCATTATGCGCAGATTCAGAATGCCGAACTCTACCGCGCCGCCGACCCCGAAAAAGATCAGTCCTACATGTTGTACATGCTCCAGCAGCAGGAATTATCCCGGCTGATCTTCCCGGTCGGCGGGTACCGCAAGGCCGAGGTGCGAGCCATGGCGACCGCGCGCGGGCTCGCCAGCGCCGACCGCCCCGAGAGCCAGGATATCTGTTTTGTGCCGGGGGGCGACTACCGCAGCCTTTTGCGCGCGGAACTGCCGGAGAGCCTGGTGCCCGGCCCAATTGTTGATCAGCAGGGGCGTGAACTGGGCCAACATCATGGGTTGCCGCTCTATACCGTGGGCCAGCGACGCGGGCTGGGACTGAATGGCCCCGAGCCGCTCTTCGTGACCGCCCTGGATATCGCACGCAACGCCCTGATGGTTGGCCCGGCCACAGCGGTGATCCGCGATACATTCGTGGTTGAGCGGGCCAGTTTCGTGGCCGAGATCTGGCCGAAGACACCCTTCCCCTGCCGTGTACAGGTGCGCGCCCACGGCACCACTGTTCCTGCCGAAGTGACTCCCAGCGACGACGGGAGGATGACCGTGCGACTAGGCGAGCCGCTGCGGGCGATTAGCCCCGGACAAGCCGCCGTGTTCTACGATGACGACCGCGTTATTGGCGGAGGAACGATTGCACGGCCAGGTGACCATGAATAATCTCGCTCCGGCAACCCTCTTGCTGCTGCTGATTGCCACCGCCTGCGCCGCCCTGGCCCACGTACTGTTAGGCCGACGCTGGCGCCAGTTGCCGATCTTCTGGCTGGCCGCTGTCGTCGGCTGCCTGCTCGCCTACGGACTCGGCCTGCGCTTCCCGCTGAATCTGCCCGCGCCCGCCGGTGTGCCCGTCCTCGAGTCGGTGCTGCTGGCCTGGGCGCTGCTTATTTTTGTCTCGCGTCTGCGGGTGTGATATAATCGCCCCCATTGCACGGCCCTACATCGATCCGAGGGAGCTGACGCATTGTTTTCGGCGGGTGCCGCTGCGCCGCCGCACGCAGAGGAGCGAACCAGTGTTTAAGTGGGTAGGCATCGGGGTTGGAACGCTCACTGTTTTGCTCATCGCCTTCATCGTCGGCTCGATGTTCGCACCGGCGGAGTTTCGCGCCGGCACGCGCGATATCTTTATCGTGGTCGTATCGATATTTCAACTGATCAGCGCGATCCTTATGATCGCCATCCTGTTCGCCATCCTCTACGCGGTCAACCAGATCAATAAGATCGCGAAGACCAACGTGATCCCCAAGGTGGACGACGCGATGCTCAAGCTGAACGAGGTACTCGACAGCACCCGCAGCCTGGCCAACAACGTCCGCGATAGCGCCAGCACGGCCACGCAGGCCACCGCGTTTATGGCCGAGCGGGTGGTCTCGCCGATCATCCGCATCTCTAGCCTCGTCACCGGGGTGCGCGCCGCCGCCACCACCCTCGCCCGCCGCGATGCGCCCGAGCAGGCCGAGTGATTGGGCCGGATGTCCGCTGGGCGGGGGGTGTGGAGGTGGCAGTGCCGCCCCCACGTTCTTTTTTTTGTTCGGTTTTGGCGGCTTTGCCGCCAAAACCGAACAAAGCGCTCGGGCTGAGGCAACGTCACCTCCGGCGGAGAGTTGGGAGCCACAGGCTCCCAGAATTTCATGAAAACAACGCAGGTTTTCAGGGCGGCAGCCCTCACGTTGATGTGCATGGGGCGCAGCCCCAGACCGCGCTTTTTGTTGGTTTTTGGCGGCTTCACCGCCAAAAACCAACAAAAAAAGATCTTTCGGGGGTGGTGTAAAATACAGTTTAGACAAGGTTTCAGGTGCCAGGTTTCAGGTTTACCGTTCATCGTAGCGGCCACGGGCATCGAGTAGGGCCGATGCTTCGGCCCTGCTCGTTATTTTTTTAAAGGAGTATCTCCATGGACATCGGAATTATCGGGCTGGGGCGGATGGGCGCGGGGATGGCCGAGCGTTGGCTGCGGGCCGGGCACCGCGTGGTGGTCAACAATCGCAGCCGTGGGCCGGTGGACGAACTGGCGGCGAAGGGGGCCGACCCGGCCTACTGCGTCGCCGATCTGGTGAGCAAGCTGGCGGCCCCGCGCGCGATCTGGATCATGCTGCCGTCTGGCGACGTGACCGAGCAGATGATCGAGACCCTCATCCCGCTGCTGGCCCCCGGCGACACGCTGATTGACGCGGGCAACACCAACTTCCACGATGACCAGCGCCGCGCGGCCATGCTCAAGGCGCACGCGCTGAACTACCTCGACCAGGGCACCTCGGGCGGGGTCTGGGGCCTGGAGAACGGCTACTGTCTGATGGTCGGCGGTGAACGCGAGTTGGTGGCCCGGCTAGAGCCAGCCTTCCTGACCCTGGCCCCGGCGGGCGGCTACGTCCACTGCGGGCCGGTGGGCAGCGGGCACTTCGTCAAGATGATCCACAACGGCATCGAGTACGGCATGATGCAGGCATACGCCGAAGGCTTCGAGATCATGCGCGCCAAGCAGGACTTCGGCCTCGACCTGCACGCCATCGCCGAGTCCTGGCGCTACGGCAGCGTGGTGCGTTCGTGGCTGCTCGACCTCACCGAGCGTGCGCTACGCGAGGATCCTGACCTGGCCCAACTGAAGGGCTACGTTGAGGACAGCGGCGAGGGGCGCTGGACGGTGCAGGCGGCAATCGATCTGGACGTGCCGGCTCCAGTGATCACCCTGTCGCTGTTCGAGCGCTTCCACTCGCGCCGGCCCGACTCCTTTGCCGCCAAGATCCTCGCCGCCATGCGCAAGGGCTTCGGCGGCCACGCGGTGCAGAAGGCCGAGTAGGGGCGGGGTTTGGGGTTTGGAGTTTGGAGTTTGGGGTTTGGAGTTTGGAGTTTTTTCAAGAGTACTCGGGATGGGGTTGGGTTAAAGTGGTGATGGGAATTAACATTCTTTTGCAGAAAGGGATCCCTTTCAACAATTCAATCGGATAATTTTACAGGAATGTTTAACGCAGGAAAAATATTGTGTATTTGTGCGTTCTTGTTTTCTTGTAAAGATC
>CAISPW010000171.1 GCA_903887465.1 uncultured Oscillochloris sp.
GCGGATCCGGGGCAAGTGCCCGCTCGAACTGGCCGGCTACGACGTGGCCAGCCTGCCCATGGCACAGCTCTGCCGCGGCCAGATGCTCCATTGGCCCCCTGAGGCCCTCGGCGCGGTAGTCCCCAGGACGTAACGGTCTCTGGCTTTATGCGCCAGTCGTACGTGCGCCCGTGCTATAATCTCCGGCATGGGCGTGATCTGGCTTGTTGGCGCTACCGTCGCCGGGGCGGCTCTATATTGGCTGGTGATTATCGGCGAGGGTGCCTACCTTGGCCCATGGGCCGTCCGCATGATCTACCGGCTCGGCGCACCTCACTACGACGCGGTGCGCGCCGCAGTTGCTGCCGAGGACTCGGCCCTGCTCCTGCCGTCGCTCCGCGCAGCCCTCGCCGGTGCGGAGCACCCGCACATCCTGGATGTGGCCACCGGCACCGGGCGCGTGCCCCTGCTGCTCGCCCAGGCTGCGGGCTTCGACGGCGAGATCGTCGGCATCGATCTGACCCCGCAGATGCTCGACCGCGCTAGGCAGAAGCATGCGCAAGCCTGCCCGCAGGCGCGGATCCGCTGGCAGTCCGGCGAGGCCGGGCATCTCGGCTGGCCCGATGCGAGCTTTGATATGGTATGCTGCCTGGAGTCGCTGGAGTATTTCCCGCGCCCACGGCGTGCCCTGGCCGAGATGGCTCGCGTCCTGCGGCCCGGCGGCACCCTGGTGATCAGCAAGTGGCCCGACGGCTGGGCCCGCGCCCTCCCCGGTCGTGCGTTCAGCCGCAGCGCCCTAACCCGCCACCTCGCCGAGCTGGGCCTCGCCGAGATAGCGATTCGACCATGGCAGCCTGGGAATTATGAATTGGTGACGGCGAGGAAGGGTTGAGGGTTGCGTGCCGAATTGCCACTCACCCCTCAACCCTTAACACTCAATGGCAGATGCGACCGCAATCCCCGCCGCTGCGCCGCTGCTCTTCGGGCGCTACCGCGTGCAGGAGCAACTCGGCGAGACGCGCCTAGCTTGTGTCTATGCGGCGGGCGACGAACGCCTACAGCGCCAGGTGATCCTGCACCTGCTGCGCAAAGAGTTGGTGGGCCAGGATCGCCCGCACGCCCGCTTTGTCAGCGAGATCGGCCAGAGCGCCCGACGTTCACACCCGGCTCTGCTTGAGGTGTTTGATAGCGGCGAGGCCGCTGCCCGGCCTTTCATGATCACCGAGCATGTGCGCGGGCGTCCCCTGCGCGGTTTGGGTGTGCTGTCGATTGAGCAGGCTCTACTCTATATGCGCCAGGTGGCCGGGGCCATCGCCACCTGCCAATCCTACGTCGGTGCCGACGCGCCCGGCGGCCTGTATCACCCGCCAATCAGCAGCAGCAATGTGTTTCTGGTGGACGAAGGCCGGGTGAAGCTGCTGGAGAGTTGGCTGCTGCCGGTCGGCGAGGTGCGCTCCGACCTAGCCCACTACCGCGCCCCCGAGCTCAGCGAGGGCCAGCCAGCCACAGCGGCCAGCGCGGTCTACAGCCTTGGCCTCCTGCTGTATGAACTGATCACCGGCGAGCGCCCGGTGAGCGGCGACGACGCGCATATGATCGCCATAGCGCACCTGAGCGTCCGCATCCCGCCGCTCGCGCAGCGCCGGCCAACCCTTTACCTGCCCATGGCCGAGCAGTTGGTGGCGAAGGCCACGGCGCGCTACCCCGAGTACCGCTATGCCAGCGCCCAGGAGTTTGCCCTTGCCCTCGATGGCCTCTGGCGCGACCTCGGGGCCAGCACGCAGCGCATGGTGGCGGTGGCCCCGCCACCTGTCCGGCACGCGCTTCCGCCCGCCCCCGCCCCCGCCCCGCCGCCGGATCCACCGCCCGCCCCGCCCGCCCCTCACCCCAGCGGCATCAGCGGCCACATGCGGAAGCGCAGCATCACCCGCAGCGTGGTCGGCTGGCTGGTGATGATCGGCCTGCTGTTTACCGTGGCCGCCGGAAGCTACGTGGGCGTCAGCGCCCTGATCGTCCAGTTCAACGGCATCTCGACGCCCCACCTGCCGAGCCTGCCCGGCCTGCCTAGCATCAGCACAGACGGCGGCCCGCTCACGTGGCTGGGCAAGATCTTCCGGCGTGATGAGATCTATATCGTGAATCTCTCCGAGGGGCTCAACCTTCGCGCCCAGCCCGATGTGAACAACGACGCGAATATCCTGACCATCGTGCCCAATAGCACGCCGGTAACGAAGCTTGAAGGCCCGGTGGTGAAGGACAATATCCCCTGGCTGCGTGTGTCAGTTGAGGTTGGCGGGCAGCGCTACGAGGGCTGGATGTCGCTTAAATATCTGCGCCAAGATCAGTAGCGACAACGCATAGAGGGGAGGTCGGGGTGGCGAAAGATGAGCTATCCGGACAGGTCGTCCACGGCGAGCGGGTGCGCCTGCGGCCCTGGCAGCGACGTGACACGCTGGCCCAGGAGCTGTGGCCGCGCTACACCGATCCCTTCAGCACGCTGTGGAACATCCCGCGTGCGATCTTCTTCGATGACGAGATCCGCTCGGGGTGGAGTACCCAGCGCTACGCATGGGCAGTCGAGGACGCCTACCAGCGCATGATCGGGCGAATCTCGCTGCGCGAGATCGATGTGCGCCAGGGCAGCGCACGCCTGGGCATCTCGCTGTCTCAGCACTATGTCAGCCAGGGGCTCGGCACCGAGGCCATGGCGATCTTCCTGGACTACTTCTTCGGCCCGCTGGGCTACTCCTCCCTCCTTTTAGATGTGGCCGCCTTTAACGTGCGGGCGGTGCGCTGCTACGAGCGGCTGCGCTTCGAGTATGTTGAGAGCGAGTGGCGCAGCGCTGGGCGCGACCCGAGCCTGCGCCTGCTCGAAGATCCGCGCTACAGAGATTACCTGTCTTATTTCCGCCGTGGTCGCTTTGAGACAATGGTTGAGTTCTACGAGATGGTGCTGATACGGGATGCCTGGATGGCCCGTCGGTAGCCGCCACAAGGAGCGCATGATGTCGCTGATCGCTGGGAACCTCGCGGTGGTGCAGCGTCTGCTCGATAGCAAGCAGACGGCTTGGTGCGTCTTCGCCGGCGCGGCCGCGCACCTCTACGGGACGCGCCGACCGATCCAGGATGTGGATCTGATCGTGCTGCCGGGGCAGCTTCCGACGGTGGTGCAGTTGCTTCAGAGCAGCGGTAAGTCGGTGCAGTACGACGGCCAGCGCATCATCTGGCGCGGGATCAAGATCTTCGACGATATGGCCGTGCGCCGTGACGGGACGACCTTCCCGCTCACGTTTGACCCGCCGATGCAAACCCGCCTGCGCAAGATGCCGCTGCTGGGTGCGCCGGTGACGGTGATGTCCCCCGAGGATGTCGTGGCCCACAAGCTGCTGCTGGATCGCGGCTCGGCCCACGGCAAGTACGACTTGGTTGACGTAGAGGGGATCATCCGCCGCCAGAGCCTCGATGTTGGCTATCTGCGCGAGCGGATCAGGCTGATGCGGGCTGAGCGGCAGCTGATCGAGCGCCTGCGCGAGCTGGGGGTAGAGATCTCGTGACGGCCTGCGCCCTTACTTACAGTGCGCGCAGCGACCGTAGAGCTGAAGCAGGTGTCCCTCGATCTCAAAGTCGGTCTGGGCGGCAAGGCGGATGAGCAGGTCGTCCAAGGCGCAGCCCTGGAAGGCGATCACGGCACCGCACCTGGTGCAGACGAGGTGATGGAAGTGGCCGGGGAGGCTGGGCACATAGCCAGATTCTCCGGCCTGGGTGTGGATGCGGGCCAGCCAGCCCGCGCCGCTCAACTGCTCGATCGTGCGATAGACCGTAGCCCGTCCGGGCGGGCTGGCGGCGTGCCCGAGGTCGGCATAGAGTTGCTCGGCGCTGAAGGGCGTCTGGTAGCGCATGATCGCATCCAGCACACGCGCCCTCGGCTCGGTGACGCGGCTCCCCGCCGTATGCCACGATGCGCGCACGCCATGCTTCCACGTGTCGGGGTTGACGCGAACAGTGTCCGGGCTAGGGGGGCGGTTGGGCATTGCGATAGAGGAGCGCCGATCACACAGACGGGAGGCTGTCCCTCAGCGAAGGGCAGCCTCCCGTCTGCGGGATACCTGCTACGCGCGGGTGTGCGAGGGGGCAGCGGGCAGCAGCGCCAGGTGGCGCGCCCGCTTGATGGCAATCGAGAGCCGCCGCTGCATCTTGGCCGTCACGCCGGTGCGGCGGCGCGGCAAGATCTTGCCCTGGGCGGTGACGTACTTCTGCAGCCGCTTGATATCCTTATAGTCAGGAAGAATGCCAAGCTTTGTGAACTCGCATTCGCGGCGACGCCCGCGCGGACGTCCGCCGGGACCACCGGGGCCGCCGGGGCCGCCGAAGCCGTCCGCCCGCCCGCCGGGGCCGCCGCTCCCGCCGCTCCCGCCGCCAAACCGAGGTCGACTATTCCTCTCCACGGTAACTCCTTTACCGGCGGGCGCACTGACCCGCCAAAATGACACACATTGGCGGGTAGTATACCACACCTTCTGCGGCCCGCCGACGGGTAGGAGGCGAAGCCGCGCAGGGCGGTTGCACCGTCCCTGGAACTGCGCCCCAGACCGCGCATTTTGTAGGATGTTGGCAGCTTCGCCGCTCCAAACGCGGGTATGCTACACTGACACCCTATGTCCACGACATACCCAGGAGAACGCGGAATGGACTCGTTCCCTACCAGCCTCGGGCTGAACGCCGTTGGGCAGATCGCTGACGGATATGAACACACCGAGCGTATGCCGCTGCTGTTTGTCGGCCACGGCAACCCGATGCTCGCAATCACCGCTAATATCTTTCGGCAGGCATGGGAAGATCTGGGACGGCACCTGCCCCATCCCAAGGCCATCCTCTGCATTTCGGCCCACTGGCTCACCCGTGGCACCTTCGTGACCATGGCCGATCCGCCGCGCACCATCCACGACTTCGGCGGCTTCCCGCAGGAACTTTATGACCAGCAGTACCCCGCGCCCGGCGCGGTGGACTATGCCCGCATGACCATCGCCGAGGTCAAGGGCGTGCCCGTCCACGAGGACTACAAGTGGGGGATCGATCACGGAGCCTGGTGCGTGCTCAAGCCGATGTTCCCCGAGGCCCGCATCCCGATCTTTCAGCTCAGCCTCGACGACCATCAGCCTGCGGCGTATCACTACGATCTGTCCCGCCAACTCGCGTTCCTGCGCCGCCGGGGCGTGCTGATCGTGTGCAGCGGCAACGTCGTGCATAACCTGCGCATGCTCCAGATGAACGGCGGCGTCTACGACTGGGCGATTGAGTTTGACACGATCGTCAAGGAGCGGCTGGAGGCGCACGACGACCAGGCGCTGATCGACTACCAGCAGTTCGGCCAGGCCGCCCGCCTGGCGGTGCCGACCAACGACCACTACCTGCCGCTGATCTATACCCTTGGCCTGCGTGACCCGCAGGATACGCTGACCTTCTTCAACGACCAGTTCGACCTGGGCTCGCTGTCGATGCGGAGCGTCATCTTCACGTGAGCGCCGGTATTGCGGTCGTCCTGCTCGATGTGTCTGGCCGCGCGAAGCGCTACGGGCGGGCTCTGGCGGTGGACGACCTCTCGTTCCAGGTGCGCGCCAGCGAGATCGTGGGCCTGGTTGGCCCCAACGGTGCGGGCAAAACGACGGTGCTGCGCTGTTGTGTGGGCGTCCTGCGCCCGAGCGCCGGTGCGGTGCGGGTGTGCGGCTACGATAGCATTGTCGAGGCTAGCGCGGCCCGCCGCCAGATGGCCTTTGTGCCCGAGCTGCCCAGCCTCTACCCGCTCCTCACCGTGGCCGAGCAGATCGAGTTCATCGCCCGCAGCGCGCCAAGCTCACCGAAAGCCTCTCGAAGGGCATGCGCCAGAAGACCGCCCTGGTGGCGGCCTTCCTGCACGGGGCACGGGTGATCCTGCTCGATGAGCCGCTGATCGGGGTGGATCCGGCGGGCATCCGCCAACTCAAGGATCTGCTGCTGGAGGCGCGGGCAGGCGGCGCGGTGATTGTGGTTAGCACACACCTACTCGATACGGCCGAGCGACTCTGCGACCGCATCCTGGTGCTGCAGGCCGGCCGCAAGCGCGCCGAGGGCTCGAAGCCGAAGTAATCGTAGCGGTTGATGACCGTGACCTGGTGCTGGGCACCGATTTTCGATCCGAGGTAGAGGGCTGCGGTGTGTCCGGCGAACCCGGCGCCGATGATCACGACACGGGCCATAGGGGCACCTCCTTGTGTCGATGGAACGGGGCACGCCTAAGAATAGCGGCCTGCTCCTATGATGCGCGCCACCACGCATACGTTACGGGCCGCGCCCGCTCGGTTTTATCTGGCCGGTGATCTGGCGCATCCCTCCACCGGGTCGCCGCCCGCCACAAATCCCTGGGGCCGGCCAAGCTCCGCGCTTCGCAAGCGTGAGCGAGGCGTGGACGGTCGGCATGGATGGTCGGCGTAGACGCCGAGATTGTCCATGTGAACTTGTATACGCGCCTCTTTACGCGCACCAGCCGACTTAACGCAACCCAGACTCGTGCAGCACGCCGTCGGCCCAGACCACATCGTCGCCGGTTAGGGGCGGGTCAGCCTCGGCGCGATAGTCTAGGCGCAGATCATAGCCGCTGCGGTCGTAGAGCGCGTGCAGCAGGTGGCCCAGATTCACATCTGGCTCAACGTCGTTGGGCTGGAGCGGTAGCACAAAGCGGGGGATGGCGTGGCGGACGCCGAAGGGCAGCAGCAGCGCACGCGGGCGGCGGTTGCCTCGGCTAACCATGATCCGGTAATCGCTCTGGCCGGCCCAGCCCGACATCGGCATTGGCTCACCGGCCCGCAGCAGGTCGATCTCGACCAAGTGGGTGAACGAGGCGAGTACCGCGTGGCGCTTCCGCAGGTAGAGGCCGCGCCCCTCGCCGGTGCGCTTGTTGGTGGGCGAGAGGATCTCGATCAGAGTGATAACCTCGCCGGTGGCAGATCGCACCTCCAGGTAGGTCTCGCGGATCTGGTCGGGCATATCAACCATCACCATCACGCCGCCGGATTCGGCGAATTCGGGGGCGGGCGCAGATGCGCTGCGGGATGGGCCGACCACCGCAACATCCGCACGCCCGGCGAGCAGCAGGTCGCCTGGCTCGACCGTGTAGGTGCGCTCCTCAATCGAGACATAGTAGCGCGGGCGCAGACGCGGCGCGAGGTCGTCACGCAGGACGACGATCAGGCTGTTGTGGAGATCCGGCCAAATAGCTGGCTGTTCCAGATAGGGATCCATCCCTGGAAATGGTGTTGGCATACGGTTCCTCCCATCTTGTCTTGATTGGAGGTAGTCTAGCACGTCCCCGCTTGACCGTTTGGGCGCACTACCGCAAGTTGACTCTGCGCATCAACTCATCGATCTTCGAAGATCGCCCCCGCAATGCAGGGCGGCGGGCCGCACAACTCGCCGATCTTGGCGTCTTCTGTACATCATATCAAAAGAGGTTTTACCCGTTTCTGACGCGATAAACGTGCTATACTGAGGCCGCGTATCCTGCGGTCGTGAGGTCTGTCGATCTGAATGCTCTGTGCAACCTAATTAAGAGCATCTTGTACGAATATGTCCGCTGGGGCCAGACCCCCTAGGCCATCGCGATGCGCTTTGCCATATCCTCGTCGCATAGACGCATCGCCGTTCAGCGCTGCGATCCCTGTGAGGTTCACGATGCTTCCGCCCGCCCCCCCGCGCATCTGCCCTGCATGTGGGGCACCCCAGCCGCCGAACGCCCAGATCTGCGTCACATGTGCGCGTCCGCTCGCCCAGATGCCCGCCGCCCGCCGTCCCTTCCCCCAGCCCTACCGCTGGACGTTGCGGGTGATGGGGGCGCTGCTCGCGCTGCTCACCGGCACGCTGCTCACCGCATCTCTGATGGCGGCACGCGGAACGTGGTCGCCTGAGATTTCCTATGCGCTCAGCTTCGTCTGGCTGATCTTCAGCATCACATACGTCGTGTTCTGGCTCCAGATCCACACCAACCGGCGGCGGGCGGCAGAATTTCTTGCCAGTGACCGCCCGTTGGTGCGCTGGGTCTACACCGAGGAGGAGTGGCTTGCCATACGTGAGGCGGCATGGGAGCATGCGCGCACCGACTGGGCGCTGCCGTTGGGTTGCCTGCCGGTTCTCTTCGGCATGAGCGGACTGCTGATGGGGCTGCTGGTTGGGCTGGAGGACGGAAGCTCCGAAGCCGTGGTTGGGGCGTTAGTTGGCGGCACCCTCGGCGCGCTGGCGGGTGCCCTCTTCGGTGCCATGGCCGTCGCGGTGAACGCGGTAGCGGCGCGGCGGGCCTATGCGCAGGCGATCCCCGCCGAAGTTGCGCTAGGGCAGGCGGAGATCTGCTACAACGGCCATTACCTCCGCGATGGTGTCTGGGCGCGGATCAGGCGGGTCGCCGTTACGGCCGGCCCGCCGCCCCGGCTGGTCGTGGAGACGCGGGCACCCCGGTACCGGATCGAGCGCGGTTTTGTCGGCGTGATTGATGTCCCTCCGCGTATGATCCCTGCGCTGACCGACGTGGTGCCGCAGATGCGTGGCGCAACCCCGTGGACTGACGATCTGCTGGAGTCCTAAGACAAGGTTTCAGGTGCCAGGTTTCAGGTTTACCGTTTGGCGACGAGGCGACGAGGCGAGGATGCTATCGCCTCGTCGCCAAACGGTAAACCTGTTCTGAACCATGCAGAAGCATACCCACTCTCGCACCCAGCGGGCGCGGGAGTGGGTATGCTTCTGGCCAGAAGGGTGAAGCCCACGTGTGCGGATCCACTCCACCTCGACGTCCCACGACGCAACGGAGCTGGATCAGGTGTCGAGGCGCAGCCGCCCCCGGTTCAGATCGACTTTCTCTCAAGCAGCGAGTCAAGCCAGGGCCGCAGGATAATGCCGATCCCGAAAGCGATCAGCATGACGGATACAAACGGAAGATCGAGGCCTACGAACGCCCCCACCCCGAAGATCACGGCGAGTCCCCCGAGCAGCAGGCTCGTCCCGTTGAGCTTGATACCCTTGCGATAGCGCACACCATTGACACCAAGCATAATGACGCCTACCACGATCAGCCACGTCCCCTCGGGGACGGTGCCCTGAGGGGCGAGCCAGAGGGCACCGATGGTGATCAGCAACAAGCCCCACCCGATCGTCTCCAGGCGTTGGTTCAGCGCCTCCTTCGGTTCTCCCTGCACGGATATCGGTACCATCAGAGATCTCCTTCCACGAAGAGCCAACCTCGATGCGTCAGTCGCGTCAGGAGCGAGGAATCCGGGGGTGTTGGGGTCGGATGCGCGGGAATCATTGGCAATCGACGGGGATTGTCGCCCCCTCAGCACGCTAAGTATACGGCGATTGTCGGGCCGCCAGCGAAAGAAATTATCTACCCGGTGAGACTGTTTCTTTACCCAAGTTTATTAGCGACAGATCATAATACGCATGCCTGTTGAAGAACCCCCCAGAGTTATGCTGCCGGAAAGCGCGGTCGCTTTCTGAGGTGAAAATAGCCGATAGCCAATACCCGATAGCCGATAGCCGGGCATCAGCGGCCATGTTCATCTGGTGTTGTGCGGCGGAGCCGCATGGTTGTCTGAGGTGAAAATAGCCGATAGCCAATACCCGATAGCCGATA
>CAISPW010000172.1 GCA_903887465.1 uncultured Oscillochloris sp.
AAGCGGCCTCAGACAGGCCGCTTCAGCGACCGTCGCAAACCTAGCCGGGGGCTTCAGCAGCCCCACAGCGGGCGGTGCCGGACCGCGTGCCTTTTGCGGTAGTGCATTATTCGTATGAGAGGATAAGTTGCCAATGATAGGAATTGTGATGGGGAGCGACAGCGACCTGCCGACGATGCAGGGCGCGGTCGATGTGTGCCGGGAGTTCGGCGTGGCCTACGAACTACGGGTGGTCTCGGCGCACCGCACGCCGCAGGATATGGCCGAGTACGGGATGACCGCCCACACCCGTGGTCTGCGCGTGATCATCGCTGGGGCGGGCGGGGCGGCCCACCTGCCGGGCATGCTCGCCGCCTACTCGCCCCTGCCGGTGATCGGCGTACCCGTGCAGAGCAAGGCGCTCAACGGGCTGGACTCGCTGCTCTCGATCGTGCAGATGCCTTCCGGCGTGCCGGTGGCCACCGTCGCCATCGGCGGCGGGCGCAACGCCGGCCTCCTGGCCGTGCAGATCCTTGCCGCATCCGACCCGGCCCTGCTCGAAAAGCTGATCGTCTACAAGCAGGATCTCGCCGCACAGTCGCGGGCGAAAAACGACAACCTGTAGGGCGCGGCCCTGATACTTCGTCTGCGGAGCGCTAGCTCCTGCGCTTCTCGGTGGCGCGCCGCAGGTTGCTCTCGGACGCCTGCTCGGCATCCTGGCGCGCGGAGCCAGACTTCCGCTCTTCGTAGGCTGCCTTGATCAGCGCGCAGACCTCGGCGGGGTCATCGCAGAGCGTGAGCAGGCGGAGGTCGGTCGCGCTCACCTTGCCGCCGGGGAGCATCGTGTCGCGTATCCAACTGAACAGACCGGCCCAGTAGGCCGAGTCGAAGAGGACGATCGGGAAGTTGTGGATCTTGCCGGTCTGGATGAGGGTGAGCGCCTCGAACAGCTCGTCGAGGGTACCAAAGCCGCCGGGAAAGATCACGAAGGCCGAGGCATACTTGACGAACATCATCTTGCGGACGAAAAAGTAGCGGAAGCGGATCTCGAGATCCACATACGCATTGGCCCCGGTCTCGAAAGGCAGCTCGATCGTGCAGCCAATTGAGGGGCCGCCGGCCTCGCGGGCGCCACGGTTGGCCGCCTCCATCAGGCCCGGCCCGCCGCCGGTGATGATCGCGAAGCCCTCCTTGGCCAGCAGATGCGCGGTCTCCACGGCGGCAGTGTAGGTCGGGTCGCCTTCGCGGACACGGGCCGAGCCGAAGATCGTCACCGCCTGGCCGGTGCCGGCCAGCGTGTCGAAGCCCTCGACAAACTCGCCCATAATCCGCAGCACGCGCCAGGGATCAGTGTGGGTAAAATCTCGGTTGCGCTCGCCGGTGTCGCTGCGCAGCAGCCGCTCATCCTCGGTGATCCGTCTCATCCTAACCTCGTCTTTGCATCGTGCAAGGGCACAAAACGTGCTATACTCCCGCATTCTTTTGGGTTGCCGCACGCATTGCGCTAATGCGCGACGGCGCGTCGTGTGATCTGAGGAGGCAAATTCGTGACACGTCCATGCGCCGGCGGTCGGATCGAGGTCATCTGCGGATGTATGTACAGCGGGAAGACCGAGGAGCTGATCCGGCGCATCCGTCAGGTGCAGATCGCCCGCCAGTCCTGCCGCATCTTCACGCCGCGACTCGACACGCGCTACAGCAGCAGCCACGTCGCCAGCCACAGCGGTGCGCGGCTAGAGGCGGTGCCGGTCAGCTCGATCAAGGAGGTAGTCGCCAGGAGCGAGGATATTCAGGTGATCGCCATTGACGAGTTGCATTTTTTGGAGGACAGCCCCGAGGAGATCGTCGCCGCATGTCAGGTTCTGGCCGATGCCGGCATGCGCGTGCTTGTCGCCGGACTCGATCAGAACTACCGGGCCGAGCCCTTCGCGGCTATGTCGCAACTGATGGCCCTCGCCGAGCAGGTGGACAAACTCTACGCCATCTGCGTGCGCTGCGGGGCCTACGCCACCCGCTCGCAGCGCCTGATTGATGGCCGACCGGCACCCGCTGGTGCGCCGACGATTGTGGTCGGCGGCCTCGATCTCTACGAGGCCCGCTGCCGCAATTGCTACGAGCCGTCGCGGTAGAGACAAGCGGCAGGCGGCATCGTTCTGCCGCCTGCCGCCTGCCAAGAGCAAGATTCTCAAGAGAGGGGAACCTCCCTTGACTCGCCCACGGATACATTAGCTCATGCCCATCTTCCGCTTCAGCTCGGCCAACTCCGAGTCGACCTCCTGGTCTTTCTCAAGGTTGCGGAACTTGTTCTCCAGCGAGCCCTGCTCAAGCTTCGCCATCGCGTCAGCCTTGGCGAGGCGGTCGTCGACCTTCTCCTCAAGCGCGTCAAGCTTATCGAGGGTACTCGCCCCGCCCATGCTGGCGGTCGCGCGCTGAATGGCCTCCTGGGTGGCGGCGCGGTTCTTCTTGGCGATGATCAACTCTTTCTTCGCCTTCACCTCCGCGATCCGCGTCTCCAGGTTCACCAGGGCGTCCTGAAGCGCGGTGACCTGCTGCTCTTGGGCTGTCTCCTGCTGCTGATACTGCTCGGCCAGCTTCTGGGACTGCACCTTGCGGGAGAGGGCGGCCTTGGCCAGCGTTTCGTCGCCGGCGCGCAGGGCGGCCTCGGCCTTCGATTGCCACTGGTCAGTCTCACGCTGGCCCGCGATCCGATGCTGCTCAAGCTTCGTCTCGTCGGCCATCGCGGCGGCGACGCTTGTCCGCGCCTCGTAGAGTTCGTTGGTAAGCTGGCGCAGATACTCGTTCGCCATCTTCTCAGGGTCTTCGGCCTTGTCGAGCATAGCATTGACGTTGGCGCTGACGAGATCCTTGATTCGGCCCAAGATAGACATGGTCGATTCCTCCTTAAGAGCGAGTTTGTCGCTTCTGACCGCACTGTACAGGGGTTGGAACATGTGACCAGCGTCGCGCAGTGCATTTTAGCACGCGAATTACTGTTCCACAACCATAGATACGCTGCCTCCGCCAAAAGGTTGCGCCCGGTTCACGCTGCCGGCGTCGAACTTCTCCGGCGGGGGGGGTGGGGCTGGCTTTGCCACCCCCGATCTTTTCTGGTTGGTTTTTAGCGGCGAATCTGCCAAAAACCAACCAAAAGCAGGGTCTGGAGCGCTGCCCCAAGGGCGTTGCATCCGCCCTGCGCCGAACTTGCGTTCTATTGCATCGGGCTGGAGGGCTGTGCTATGATAGGCTCACAGTGCGCGGTTTTACAGAAATAGCCCGTAAAGCCCAGGAGCTTTCGCCCTGGGAGCCGTCACACGCATCTTCACTTGCGCAGATCTGGGCACCAACGTACGACATATCAACAGGTTATTGTCATCAGCTGAGCCGCAGTATTCGGCGGCCCATGTAGATTATCCATGTATGGGCAAGAGCGACGACACCCCACACGAGCCTGTTGAGAAAATGATAGAACTGCGCCTCCCGAGCAAACTTGGCTATGAACGCATCGCTATGGATACCGCAGCCTCGCTTGCCCGGCGCATGGGTTTCCATGTCGACCGGGTCGAGTCGCTGAAGACGGCGGTTAGCGAGGCGGTGACGAATGCCATTGAACACGGCAACCAACAAGATGCGGCGATGAAGGTAGTGGTGCTGCTGATGGCGCGTGATGATGAACTGATCATCAGCGTGGCGGATCAGGGGCGCAAAATCCTTGATCATGGCTGCACCACCAGCAGCCCGAAGATCGCCGATGTCCTTGAGAAATCAGAGAAGGGCGGTTGGGGGATCTGGCTGATCCGCGAGTTGATGGACGAGGTGGAGTTCACGACTGCCCCCAGCGGCGGCAACCAGGTGCGTATGGTCATCCATCTCGAACAATGACAGACTTGGCGACATCATCCATCAGCATGGAGCTTATATTGCCGAATGAGCTCGGCTACGAACTCATTGCGCGTGACTCCATCGCTGCCTTTGCCCGGCGCTTCGGTATGCCTGTCGATCAGATCGATGATCTGAAGACGGCGCTCTGCGAGGCGTGTATCAACGCGATCGAACACGGCAACTCGCTGAATCCGAACTTGTGCGTCCAGATCTCTTGTCACGTTGAGGATGATCTCCTGGTGATCGAGGTGTATGATCAGGGCGTGTACGGGTTCGCCCCCACGTGTGAGCCGCTCAGCATGGCTGAGAAGTTGGCCGGCCTGGGCTCGCTGCGCGGGATGGGGCTGATGCTGATCAGCCAACTCTGTGACGAGTCGGGCTTTGTATCGCACGATGAGGCGGGGAATTGTTTTCGCCTAGCATTTCAGCGCCACCGGGGGGCCAGCTTTGGTGGCTAACTCGTACCGCTTTCGGGAAGTTCGTACCGGGTTGTGACGCGATGCGGCGAGGACGCGAAGCTATCGCCGCATCGCCTCACAACCCGGTACGGATTTCAGGAACCCTCTATGAGCCTCGTGGAGCGTAAGACAAGGTTTCAGGTGCCAGGTTTCAGCTTTACCGTTTGGCGCTGAGGCGATGACGCGATGCTATCGCATCCTCGCCTCAGCGCGTCATCGTCTCGTCGCTGAACGGTCAAGTAGGATTGAACCATTGCCTAAGTTAAAAATGTTGCTGTCGTCTCTCTGACGGCTGTGGATAAGCTTGGAGGCGCGTAATGATGCTGGAAGATGAGCTGACCGTGAGTACTCGTGAGCGCGAGAGTGTGGCGATCATTGACCTCGTTGGTGATGTGACCACCTTCGCCGAGGAGAAGATCAATAGCGCGTACCGTGAGGTAACGAGCAAGGGCGCGCGATTTGTGCTGCTGAATTTCCGCCAGAATGACTATATTAATAGCGCGGGCATCGCCATCCTGATCGGCATTGTCACCGAGGTGAATCGCAATAGCCAGAAGCTGGCGGTGAGCGGGCTCTCCCAGCATTTCCAGAAGATCTTCCGCATGGTCGGCCTCGCGCAGTACGCCGAGATCTACCAGAGCGAGGATGATGCGCTCGTCGGCTTTAGGCGCTTGACAGCGGCCTAGTGCCGTTCTTACAATCTTTCTAGGCGAGAAGCACGACGCCACCGCGTCGTGCTTTATTGTTACCCGCGAGCTGAAGCAACGTCCTTGGGGCTGCGCCCCCGAACGATCTTTTGCACTACCGCAAAAGTCGCCCTGTCGCGGCCACGTTCGCCGGGGGCTGAAGCCCCCAGGGCTGTTGCAAAGTCGCTGGGGCTACGCCCCAGAGCGCGCTTTTTGTTGGTATTTGGCGGCG
>CAISPW010000173.1 GCA_903887465.1 uncultured Oscillochloris sp.
CCGCTTGCGGGGGGGCTAGGGGGGGTAAGTATGCCAAGAGTGTAAAGTAAAATTGGCCGCTCTGAAACCATGTCTTAGCCCTGCGGGGGCTGCGCAGAGCGCGTGCCGTGGGCGTGAACGCCTCGGCGAGGTTCACGAAGGCCGCGCAGGCGACCATCGTAGACCTCGCCCGCCCGTTTACGGGCCGGGCCGCGTGACGTTGCAATCCCCTACTTGCGCGCCCAGGTGGCCAGGTTCCAGGTGAACGGTGCCGTCGCATCGGGGCGCACACCCGTGATCGTTGGGCTGCTGATCGTCAGGTCAACCCGCTGGAACAGCGGCAGCACCGGCAACTCCTGGGTGAAGAGTTGCTGCTGCCGCAGGTATGCCGCGCCCCGCTCGCGGATATCAATCGCGGTGGTGGCGGTGCGGATGGCTTTATCGGCCTCGAAGAAGCACCAGCCTGGGAAGTTGTTCCCCGTCCAGCCGTTCGACTCCTTCGGTACCCCCGCGCAACTCCAGCGCTCCCAGCCGCGCGGGTCGGGGCCGGCGATCCAGGCGAACAGGGCGAGGTCGAAGTTACGCCGGTAGAGCGGCCCATTCGGCCTGTAGAGATCCGCAGCCGACACCGCGCTGATAACCAGCGTTACCCCCACCGCCGCCAAGTCAGCCTTGATCTGGTTGGCCACCTGCGTGCGCAGCGGCGACCCCGCCGTCGTCACCAGTCCCAGGGTCAGGTTATGGGCATCCAGCTCGCGCAGGCCATCGCCGTTGCTGTCTAGATAGCCCGCTTGGTCGAGCAGATGGCGCGACTCATCCGGGTTGTAGGGGTAGCGCGTGAGCTGATCGAGGGGCGCCGCCGCCCACTGGCCGGGTACCACCCAGCTCTCCATCACGCTGCTGTAGCCGTCCATGAGCGTGTCCACCATTCCCTGCCGGTTGATCGCATAGGCGATTGCCCGGCGCACGCGGATGTCCTGGAGCAGCGGCATATCTAGGTTAAAGTCGAGGTGTTCCCAGATCGGGCTGCGCACGGCGGCCAGACTCAGGGTGCCGCGCGCCGCGTCGGCCTTTAGCGCGCTAATCTGATTCGGCTCAGGCAACTCAAAGCCTGCCACGTCTAGGCTCCCGCCGGTCACCGCCCCCCGCAGCAGTTCGACATGATCGCGGAAGATAAAGCTCACCGCCGCCACCGGTGTCGGGCCAGGCCAGTGCGGGTTGCGCGCCAGCCGCAGACTCCCCGGATCCCGCCGCGCAACCGTGTATGGCCCGTAGCCCATGGGGATCAGCGCAAATGTGCCCGTGGTGAAGCTGCGCGGATCAACATCATGCAGCAGATGGCGCGGCAGCGGTGTCCAGTAGCTCGTAATATAGGCTGGGTCGGTGAAGTCTGGCTTCAGCACCGCCCGAGTCGTGTGATCATCCAGCTTCTCGTAGCGGGCCAGCAGGGATAGTCGGCTGTCCGCATCTTGGCCAAGGCTCGCCCGCTTGGCCAACTCGTAGGCGAACAGCGAGTCGTCAGCCGTCAGCGGCGTGCCATCGGCCCAACTCATCTGCGGGTTCCAGTGGTAGGTCACGCTGATCTGCTGCACCTGGGTGATCACCTCGGTACTCGTCGTGGTGATCACGCCGGCCGAGTCCAGAAAGACATCGGCCTTCGCCACCTGCACATCACCGTTCGCCACGCTCGGCACGCGCTCAAGTACGCCGGTGGTGGTGTAGGTATAGTTCAGGGCCAGCAGCGGCGCAGGGAAAAGTAACTCGCTGATTGGCGCGGTGATGCGCTCATCGGCGCTGTCGCTGTGGTAGGGCAGCAGGTCGCCTGGCTCTGCGGTCAGGCCGACCCGCAGGCTCCCGTCGGGCGATGCCGACACGCCCGTGGCCGCCGCGCTAGTCGTCGGCACCACGGGCGCGTGCGTCTCGGCGCTGGTGGGGATCGCCGCTGAACCCACCGTGGGCCGGGTCACGCCCCCCTCAAGTTGGCACGCGGCCAGGCAGAGCAGCGCGATGGACAGAGCCGCGATGGAGCGCCGTGTATGTACCCAATGTTTGACCAAGCTATCACTCCCCGGTATACTACTATGACGCCATCTGCAAACATATTACGTAGACAAGGCCAAAAAGGGCGGTAGCATTTGCATCGTTTATCGTAGGCGCTTCGCTGCCCAAGCGGCGGAAACCGCTGCGATGAACGGTGAAACTGAGATCGCCTGACTGAAACCCTGCCTATAGTATAAATCAGGTTACAAGGATGCTTTATCTCCTAACAGCGGAGACCCTCCCGGTTGATCAGTTGCTCAACACCGCAGTGCCGAAGATAGTGCAGCAGGGGCGAGAGATCTATCAAAAGGGTTACGCCAACGTCGAGCATTGTGAGCCGACCACCGCGATTATTGCGGTCGAGGATCCGCCCGGCCCCCCCGTCCAGGCAGTGGTGCGCCTCTCCGGCAACCAGGTCAGCGTCACCTGCTCATGTCGCTACGGCTACGCCTGGGGCCTCTGCCAGCATCGCGTCGCCGCCCTGCTTAAGCTGCGCGATCACCTCAAGCTGCATCCGCCAAGCCTCTGGCGTGCCGTACTCGACCAGGCCATCCAACCCAGCAGCACCCGCCGCGCCAGCAGCGTATCTGGCTCCGGTGCCGCGCTGATCTTTAGCCTTCAGAAGCGCGGGGCGGCATGGTCGATCCTGCCCTACAGCATCGCCGGTAAATATCTGCCGGTCGATCATCACGGCGACCCGCAGATCCTCGCCGAGGCCATCCAGAGCCGCGCCCTTGAAGCCAATGCCAAGGCTCTGCGCAGCCAGGTTAGCCCCGACCTCTATCCGGGCATGCCCATGGAGTTGCTCGCTGCCGCCAATACGGCCATCTCCTCTGGCGCAGCCTATGGCTACTGGTACACCAACCACAAGGCGCTCACTGCGGTCTTCGGTATGCTCCACAAGGGTCTGCTTTTCCGTGGCGATGAGCTGCGCCCCATTCAGGATCGCGTGCTGATCAGCGAGCATCCCGGCAGTATCGAGATGATCCTGAGCAAGGCCGACGATGACCTCGATGTCAGCTTTACCGTCACCACCGGCGACGAGCGCGTCGCCATGACCCCCGGCCAAGTCGAGATTATCGACCGTAACCCGCTCTGGATGCTGGTTGGCAACCGCCTGATCGCCGTCACCGACATCCCCGTGGCCGCCGAGACTCTGATCAATTACCCGCGCCTGCGTATCCCTGCCAAGGATCAGACTGAGTTCATGGAGCGCTACCTGCTGCCCCTCGCCGAGAGCATTCCTGTTCACGGTGACATGGTTAGCTGGCAGCAGATCGATGCGCCCCCCCAGCCCCGGATCTATCTCAGCGAGCGCGAGCGCCAGTTGGTGGCGAGCCTGCGCTTCGGCTACGCCGACTACGAGTTGCTCTACGAGAAGCACCTGCCCTCGACATCCACCCGCCGCATCCCTGACTCGACGACCCTGGCCCGCATCGCCCGCAACCCCGTGGTCGAGCAGAACGTCTGGCAGGAGTTGAGCAGCTTCGGCCTCAAGCGTAGCGAGGTTTCTGGCGAGTTCGCGCTGCGCCGTAACCTTCAGCCAATCGACTTCCTTCTGCGCGAGGTGCCCAAGCTCGCCGCCGCCGGCTTCACCATCTTCGGCGAAGATGTCTTGACCATGGCCCGCGTCAACCGCAGCACCCCCAGCATCTCGTTCCGCGTCAGCTCCGGCATCGATTGGTTTGATGTCGAGGCCGTCATTAGCTTCGGCGACCAGGATGTCGCTATGAAAGACCTGCGCCGGGCGATCAAGAAGCGCGAGAAGTATGTCAAGCTGGCCGATGGTTCGATCGGCGCGATCCCCGACGAGTGGATCGAGCGCTACCGCCATATGTTCGCCATGGCCGAGGATCACGAGGGTGTCCTGCGCCTCTCCGAACACCACGTTGGCCTGATCGACCAGGTTCTCGCCGAGGCCGACCGCGCCCAGGCCGACCCCGAGTTCCAGGCTCGCCGCGACCGCCTGCGTGACTTTGAGCAGATCGAGCAGCGGCCCTTGCCTGTCGGTTTCACCGGCACCCTGCGCCCCTACCAGAAGGCCGCCTTCGACTGGCTGCACTTCCTGCATAGCTACGGATTCGGTGGCTGCCTCGCCGACGATATGGGCATGGGAAAAACCGTAGTCGCCCTGGCTTTCCTTCAGTCGCTCCGCGAGAACCGCCCCGATAGCCCAGCTACCCTAATTGTCATGCCGCGCTCGCTGCTCTTCAACTGGGAGCGCGAGGCTACCCAGTTCGCCCCCGGCCTGCGCATTTATGTCCACGCAGAGTCAACCCGTACCAAGGACGCCGCCGACTTCGGGAAGTACGACCTCGTCCTCACCACCTACGGGATCATGCTGCGCGACATCGAGTTGCTGCGCCAGTATCGCTTCGACTGCGCCATCCTCGATGAGTCCCAGGCGATCAAGAACCCGCTCGGCGAGACCTCGCGGGCCGCCCGCACGATGAACGCCGACCGCCGCTTCGCCCTCACCGGCACCCCCGTCGAGAATAGTGCCCTCGAACTCTGGTCGCAGTTCGCCTACCTCAACCCCGGTCTGCTCGGCAACCTCGACTACTACCGCGAGGAGTTCGTCAACCCGATTGAGCGCAAGCAGGATGCGGAAAGCGCCCAGTTCCTGCGCAAGATGGTCTATCCCTTCATTTTGCGCCGCACCAAAGAGCAGGTCGCCCTCGATTTGCCGCCACGTAGCGAGGAGTTGCTGGTGGTCGAGATGGAGCCAGCCCAGCGCAAGCTCTACATCAAGACCCGCGACTACTACCGCAGCCTGCTCATGGGCCTGATCGAGGAGGAGGGGCTGAACGATGCCCGCATGAAGATCCTCGAAGGTCTGCTGCGCCTGCGCCAGATCTGCAACCACCCCCGGCTGGTGGACGAGAAGTTCCGTGGTAGCTCTGGCAAGTTCGATCTGCTCCTGGAGACGCTCGATACCCTGCGATCCGAGGGCCACAAGGCGCTGATCTTCTCGCAGTTCGTCCAGATGCTCACGATCATCCGTGAGGCGCTCGACGCCCGCAAAATCCCCTACGCCTACCTCGATGGCTCCACCCGCAACCGTGAGCAGGAAGTGGACCGCTTCCAGAACACGCCAGAGTTGCCCTTCTTCCTGATCAGCCTCAAAGCCGGTGGCGTCGGCCTCAACCTCACCGCTGCCGACTATGTTATCCACGTGGACCCCTGGTGGAACCCGGCCATCGAGATGCAGGCCACCGACCGCACCCATCGCATCGGCCAAACCCGCCCGGTCTTCGTCTATAAGCTGATCACCCGCGAGACGGTGGAAGAGAAGATTCTGCTGCTCCAAGATCAGAAACGCGCCCTGGTCGAGCAACTGATCGCCACCGAAGGCGGTGTCTTCAAATCCCTCACCCGCGACGATGTGGCGGTGCTGTTTACGTAAAAGACGTTCATGCGCGGGCTTGTCTCACCCACAACACGGCGGGCC
>CAISPW010000174.1 GCA_903887465.1 uncultured Oscillochloris sp.
CGGCAACCTGCGCGTTCAGTTCGGTTTCGAGCTGCACAATCGTGGCGGTGATCTGGCGGTGCGCCTCGCTGCGCGTGATCAGCAGCCGCTCCCAGCCGTCGCGATCCGCAACCGGGATGTCACGCTTCAGCGCCTTCTTCAGTTCGACGCGAAGTGTTTGGAAGTCGAGATCCCACCAGGCGGCGAGTTTCTGGTTCAGGCTTGCCCCCGGCGCTCCCAGATCACGCAGGATGGCGTGGCGCATGGTCTGGTGCAGCGCGTACCGCTCTTGTGCCGCTGTCGTAAGCTGGCTCGCCAGCCCGCCGATGGACTCGCGCTCTGCTTCTGTTGCGCTGGGGATGGGCAGACGGGTGATGAATTGGAGCTTTTGCTGGTAACGAACTCCTCCTGCACGCTCGCCTAGCGGCACACAGAGCTGAGAGATGCAATACCAGATGGCACGGGATTGAAGTACACCTAGCACGTAAGCACTGTCAGGTACGACGATGGCACCTTTATCGTTCACGAATGCCCCATCGTTATTCCACGAGAAGCGCGGGAACTTGGCAATATCGGGCCAGAAGATTTTTGGTTTGTCGAACTCCTCGTAGTAGGTGCAAGATCGTAGCTCCCACCAATACTCACCCTGATCTTGGCGCTTCCGCGCCACAAGCGCGTGTGGTTCAAGGTATGCAGCGAGTGACGGGTATGTATCGCTGATCCTCGCCCATGCAGCGTGCTCTTTCAATCCGGTGCCAAACGTGTTCTGTGTCCATCCAGATGGAAAGGCGATCACATAGCGCCCCTCTTGCTCCTGATACCAGGGGCGCAGATCCTCGCCGCGCAGGATCGGCTTGATGATCTCGGCACTTGTGGCATCAGCATGAACCAGACGGTCGCGGGTGGCCTGATCAATGATAAACACATCGTTCGCGCCGGTCTTGACACCGTAGTAAATGTGTCCCTGCACATATTCAGTGAGCGGCGTCCCCGCCCCCAACAGCTTCGCCAGTACCGCCCTGCCCGCATCGGTACCGAGCTGCCAGCCGCTATCGGGCTGGTTGTGGATGGCGGCATTAGTGAGGCGGACGGTGATGCGCTGCGTAAGCTGTGCGGCAGCCTCGCCACTATCGCGGGCCAACACCTCATCACGGGGCAACTCGCCCCGGCGGAAGGCGGCAACCTGAGCGATGTGCGGCGTTTCGGGTCGTTCGTGGCGCACAAACGGAATCGCCGGGTAGACATCGGGGGCGTCCTTGAATACCTGATTGTCGCCCAGGTCAATGATCTGTACCACCGTCGCGCTCGTGCGCAGATGGGCGCGCAGGCGGGTGGCGTAATCAGCGCGCAGCCAACTGTTGCTGGCGATGTAGGCCAGCTCGCCGCCCGTGCGCAGCAACTGCAGGCCATGATCAAAAAAGTAGACAAAGAGATCGGCCCCGCCATCGTACACGTTGGGGTAGAGCATGGCGAAGGTCGGCTTCTGCGCTTTGAGCAACTCCTGGCGCACATAGGGCGGGTTGCCAATGATCAGATCGAAGCCCTTGGCACTGCCAAAGAATACGTCGGGGAACTCTAGCCCCCAATGAAAGACCCGCTGCTCGCCCGCAACGGCAATAGCCGGTGCGAACCACGGTTCCGCCGTCAGCGCATCCCAAGAGCCGGGCAGCGCGTGCGTGGAGAGTGCATCAAGCGCCTGCTGATACTGGTCGCCGTTGATCGTCGCGCCAAGCACCGCGCCCATCCAGAGATCGGCCACCGCACGAAACGGCGCACTGGCAGCGAGAAAGAGCCGGTACTGCTCCTCCTTCGCATGCACCTGCGCCGGGATATCGGAGGGCATCGCCGCGATCTGGACGAAGAACTCCAGCAGCCGCACCCGCGCATTGGCAAAGGCGAGATCGAAGTAGTTGGTCTGCACAACACCGTTGGCGGCAGACGCTTTCCGCTTCTTCGGCAGCGTGCCGATCTGATCCAAGGCAACGCCCACCAAACTGTCGCCAACCTTCAGGTGATGGTCGAGGAACGAGAGCGAACGCTGCGGATCGAGGGTCGTCAGCCAGAGCGCCA
>CAISPW010000175.1 GCA_903887465.1 uncultured Oscillochloris sp.
CGCCGCCAAAAACCCACCAAAAGCGAGGTCTGGGGCACAGCCCCAGCGACGTTGCACCAGCCCTGGCAGCCCCAGGGATTCTGCAACCGCCCTGGAAGCGTCAGCCTTGCGGCGGAGCCGATGCCTCGCCCCTACGGGGGGCAGGAGCCGTCACTGAAACTCGTGGCTGCCCACATCCTCGCGGTAGGTGCGGCCAGGGAAGTTAATGCGCTCGGCATTGAGCAGCGCGCGCCCACGGGCACCGTTGAGGGTGGAGCCTAGCCCCACCACCGTGACCACATGGCCGCCGGTGAGGGTGACATCAGGTGCCACGCTGTGCGTGCCCATGATCAGGCTGCTGAACATACCGCCGCCGCGCGCCGCCGGCGTATAGCGCAGCCCAATCGGGTTATGGGTCTGATCGTGAAAGACCAGCACGCCCTCGTCCACATCGCTCAGCCCGTGTACCGCGCCGCCGACCGTGAAGTGATGGGGGTAGCCCTGAGTCACCAGGGCCACCCCAACGCTAGCCTCGTCACGCCAGCGCAGTGGCGGCAGTTGGTGGAGTCGTCGGCCAATAGCGGCCTCGATCAGCTGCGGCAGGTCGTCCTCTAGGCGCGGCAGCACCACCTGGGCTTCCATATCGCGCAGGCTACAGCGCAGGGCGTCGATGCGCGGGCCCTGATCGGTGATGATGCAGTCGATGCCGAGGATGCCCCAGTACGGCAGGCTCTCGCGGGCGAGTGCGTCGATAATCGGGCTGATCAGGTGGCGGTGCAGGTGCGCGCCGAGGCGGCGGGAGTAGCTTGAATTCCCGCAGATCGCGCCCATGCCCGGTGCCGACGGGCTATCGGGCGCGGCATCGATCTGGTCGTAGATCCGCACCGGCAGCAGGGGCAGCGCCGTGCTGCCATCCACAATCGCCGAGAAGCTCACCGTGATCCCAGGCAGATGCTCCTCGATCACGACGCCGTTGCTGCTGGCGTCGATCGGTCGGTTGACGAACAGGGCGCGTAGAGCCTCCAGGGCGGCGTAGCGGTCGTGGTAGATCCCGCCACCGGCGGCGGGGTGATCCGCCTTGAGCACAACCGGCAGGCTGTGAGCGGCCAGATATTTCTCGGCGGTGGGCAGGCTGGCGAAGGCCCGCCCGCGCGCGGCGGGCAGCCCGTAGCGCTGGAGGAACTCCTTGGCGTAGCAGCGGCTCCACTCCAGGCGCGTGCTGCGCTGCGAGGCTCCAAACACGCCGATGTGCATCGCCAGCACCTCGTCCACCATCCCGGCCCAGAGGGATCCGCTCTCGGCGGGGACGATCAGGTCGATCTGCTCGGCGAAGGCCCAGTGCGCCACGGCGCTGGCATTGCGGGTGTCCAGGTCGACCTGCGGGGCCAGCAGCACCGCCCCGCCGTTGCCGGGCGCGCAGAACACCTCGGCGCTGGGGCTGGAAAAGAGCTTCCAGACCATCGCGTGGGCGCGGCCGTCGGTGCCAAGCACAAGGATCTTCATAGTAAGGCTGAAGGGTGAAGGGTGAAGGATGAAGGGTGAAGGGTGAAAGGTGAAGGCTGAAAGGTGAAGGTGCTCAATTCATCCTTCATCCTTCACCCTTGCCGCGCAGCGGCGATCAGGTTGCGGATCAGCATCACGTTTGTCACTGGGCCGGTGCCACCGGGCACGGGCGTGATCGCACCGGCCACCTCGGCCACGGCGGCGAAGTCCACATCGCCGGTCAGGCTACCGTCAGCCGTTACGTTTGTACCAAAGTCGATTACCACCGCGCCGGGGCGGATCATCTCGGCCGTGACCAAGCCGGGCCGCCCGGCGGCCACACAGACGATGTCGCACTCGCGTAGGACGGCCCCCAGGTCGGCGGTACGCGAGTGGCAGATCGTGACGGTAGCGTCGGCCTGGATGAGCAACTGGGCCATCGGGCGCCCAACAATCGCCGATCGTCCGATCACGGCGGCCCGCCGACCACGTAATTCGATCTTGTAGCGGCGCAGCAGTTCCATGCCGCCGGCCGGCGTGTTTGGCACGAGGGCCGGTCGGCCCTGCGCCAGCAGCCCGGCGTTGATCGGGTGAACCCCATCCACATCCTTGCGGTGGTTAATCCGCATGATCGCGGCGTCGGCGTGCAGATGGGCGGGCAGGGGCAGTTGGAGTAAAATTCCGTCGGTGGCGGGGTCGGCGTTAAGCTCATCAATCGTCACCTCCAACTGCACCTGGGCGGCGTCTGCCGGCAGGGTGAGCAGGCGGAAGCTGGCACCGACAGCGGCGCAAAGCTTCTCGATGCTGCGCACATAGCGCGTCGAGGCCGCGTCACCGAGGACCTGAACCACGGCCAGCCCTGGGGCGCGACCGATCTTCTTGCTGATGCTGGCGATATCGGCCTGGGCCGCCGCCCGTAGCTCCATAGCGAGCGTCCGGCCGTCGAGGATCGTTGCGGTCATGTTTCTCTCTCTCGCTATGGGTGAGGTTTCAGGGGAGGGCATTCGGCCCGCCCCTAGCCTTTCCCACAGAACTTACCCATTGATCCGGCTGCGCACGATCTTGAGGATGCCCTCTGCCTCCTCGCCCAGGCCGATGATCATATCCTCGATCCGCGCGCGGGCCTCGCGAACAAAGATCTTATCCTCCAGCCCCGAAAGGTTGATCTCGACATTAAGCACCGCGCTCTGCACCGTGGCGCGAGCGAGCAGGGCGGCCACGCCGATATCGCTCACGATCAGGCGCGAGCAGCGGCTGGCCAGGAATGTGCAGAGCGGTATCAGAGCGACGGCGGCCTGAGCGGTGCGTAGGGGCACCTCAGCGGCCGCCTGGGTAACTTTCTGGATGGCAGCTTGGCGGCTGGCGGCGTCGGCGTCGGTGGTACGGGGCAGCTTGTAGGCCGCCGAGAGCCGCCCGAAGACCTCCATATCCTCCTGGGCAAGGGCCTGTAGCTCACGGCGCAGCCCCTCGGCGCGACCCTGAATTCCGCGCACCTCGCCCTCGATCTCGGCAAACTGCTTCTTGCCAATGGTCAGGGAGCAGACCATGCTCACCAGCCCGGCAGCCATCGCGCCGCTGAGGCTAGCCACGCTCCCGCCGCCGGGGGTCGGCGCGCTGGAGGCCAGGGCGGCGAGGAACGTGTTAAGCGTCTGCTCATTGAGGGTGTCGGGCATTGGCCGTCTCCTTCCACGATGCCACGCCGCGCTCGGCGTAGCCTCAGGCACCATTATAACAGCCAGCGGGAGGTTGCGGCCAGCCCGCATCGCCCCCTCCGTATATGCGACGGCGGGGGTTTGGATCGCGGACGACGCGAACGGCGGGCGAATGACGCGAACGCGAACGACGCGAATGACGCGGACGACGCGAACGTGTCCCCGTAGGGCCGAAGCATCGCCCCCATGCGCCCGCGACGCCTGGATATACCCCCGGCGATGCTTCGGCCTTCCGATGGCGGACGACGCGAACGGCGGGGGTTTGGATCGCGGACGACGCGAACGCCGGGGGTTTGGATCGCGGACGACGCGAACGCCGGGCGAATGACGCGAACGGCACGGACGACGCGAACGGCACGGACGACGCGAACGTGTCCCCGTAGGGCCGAAGCATCGCCCCCATGCGCCCGCAACGCCTGGATATACCCCGGCGATGCTGCGGCCTTCCGATGGCGGATATCGCGACGCCGATGGCGGTTATCGCGGACGGCGCGAACGGCGGGGGTTTGGATCGCGGACGAC
>CAISPW010000176.1 GCA_903887465.1 uncultured Oscillochloris sp.
CGCCGGGAGGCTAAAGCCTCCGGCTACGGGTACGAAGCCCGCCTTCGCGGGCTGTCCGAGCCCGCGAAGGCGGGCGTCGTACATGTAGCCGAGGGCTTTAGCCCCACGGCGGCGGCGACATTCGCAGAGATGTGGGTAAAGATATGCCCGCTGCGGCGGGAGAGGGGCGACTCGATCCGAGGTGGTGCGGTGCCCTTCGCGCCCTTCGCGCCCTTCGCGTTCGTGTCTTTCGCCACACTTCGCGTCTTTCGCGATCCAAACTCGGCACCGGGCGCGGTGTCGCCCTTCGTGTTCGTGTCTTTCGCCACACTTCGCGTCTTTCGCGATCCAAACTCGGCACCGGGCGCGGTGTCGCCCTTCGCGTTCGTGTCTTTCGCCACACTTCGCGTCTTTCGCGATCCAAACCCCTGCGGCAAAAGTGGCGGACAAGGGGCGAGGGTGCATAACAGAGCAAAGGAGCTTGAGATGTCCACACTGATCAAGGGCGGCACCGTCGTCACAGCGGGCGACACCTTCCCGGCCGATGTGCTGATCGCGGGCGAGAAGATCGTCGCCGTGGGCTCCGGCCTCAGCGGCGACACCACCATCGACGCCAGCGGAACCTATGTCATCCCCGGCGCAATCGATGTCCACACCCACCTCGATATGCCCTTCGGCGGCACCACCTCCTCGGACGATTTCTTCACCGGCCACCGCGCGGCGGCCTTCGGCGGCACCACCATGCACATCGACTTCGCCATCCAGCCCAAGGGGGCCAGCCTGCGCGAGACCCTCGATATCTGGCAGGCCAAGGCGCGGGGCAAGGCGGCGATCGACTACGGTTTCCACGTGGCGATCACCGACCTGCGCGACGAGGTGCTGGCCGAGATGAAGCATACCGTGGCGTACGGCACCACCAGCATGAAGCTGTTCATGGCCTACAAGGGCGCGCTCCAGGTGGACGACACGACTCTGTTCAAGGCCATGCAGCAGGCGGCCGCGCACAAGCTGCTGATCATGGTTCACGCCGAGAACGGCGACGCGATCGACGTGCTGGTGGGCGAGGCCATCGCCGCCGGAAACCTTGCGCCCAAGTACCACGCCCTCACCCGCCCGCACCAACTGGAGGCCGAGGCTACCGGACGGGCCATCCGCCTGGCCGAGGTGGCCGGCGCGCCGCTCTACGTCGTCCACGTGACCAACGCGGCCGCCATGGACGCGATCCGCCAGTCGCGGGCACGCGGCTACGGCGGCCAGATCTTCGGCGAGACCTGCACACAGTACTTTTTCTTCACCAAGGACGACCTGGCCCGCGAGGGCTTCGAGGGTGCCAAGTGGGTTTGCTCGCCGCCCTTCCGCGAGACCAGCGACCACCAGCCGCTCTGGGAGGCGGTGGCGAATAACGCGCTCCAGGTGATCTCGACCGACCACTGCCCCTTCTGGTTTGAGGGCGGCAAAGATGGCCGTCCCCCCGGCAAAGAACTGGGCCGCGACAGCTTCGCCAAGATCCCCAACGGCTGCCCCGGCATCGAGGAGCGCATGATGATCCTCTACACCCACGGCGTGTGCGCGGGGAGGATCTCGCTGAACCGCTGGGTCGAGCTCTGCTGCACCAACCCGGCCAAGCTCTTCGGCTGCTACCCGCAGAAGGGCCTGGTCGCCCCCGGTGCCGATGCCGACGTGGTGATCTGGGACCCCACGGCCAGGCGCACAATCAGCGCGGCCACAAATCACCAGGCCACCGACTACTCGCTCTACGAGGGCTGGGAGGTGGTCGGCGCGCCGCGCACGGTACTCGCACGCGGGCGCGTGCTGGTGGACGACGGCGCGTGGAAGGGCGAGGCTGGCGCCGGGCAGTTCGTCCACCGTCGCCAATTCGGAGCCTAGTCGCGTATCCAGGGCTGGTGCAACGTCGCCTCTGGCGGGGGTTTGGGGGTGGGGAAGCCACCCCCGAGAGATCTTCTTTTGGGGATGTTTGCGGCGAAACCGCCAAAAACCAACAAAAAGCGCCGTCTGGGGCGCAGCCCTAGCGACATTGCACCCGCCCTGGTGGCGCACCGTGACATGCCCGCCCCTGATGCCAAATATGCTATAATGGCCGAGCGTTGCCGGGTTGTGTAATGGCAGCACGACGGACTTTGAATCCGTCTGTCCAGGTTCGAGTCCTGGCCCGGCAGCCACAGGCCACTACCCCGTAGGCAGGTCGCACGCGAACGGTGCCGAGCCATGGCAGCGAGCCGCGACGCGCATATAATCAGCCCCCTCTCTCATCACGTCGGCCACAGGCCGGTCTCACCTACGCAGTGAAGCGCGGCTCCACTGCCTTTTTTAGCGCCTTGTGAAGTGAAGGTCAGCGATGGACGGTCGTCTCCTAGTCTTTAGCGGAAACGCCAATGAGGGCCTGGCCCGCGAGATCGCCACCAACCTGCGCATCGGCCTGGGCCGAACGCTGGTTGGCCAGTTTAAGAATGGCGAAACGCGGGTGAAGATCCACGATAACGTGCGCGGCTGCGATGTCTTCGTCGTCCAACCCACATGCTCACCGGTTGACCACCACCTGATGGAACTGCTGCTGCTGATCGACGCCCTGCGCCGCGCCTCGGCCGCACGGGTGACAGCGGTGATTCCCTACTACGGCTACGCCAAGCAGGAGAAGAAGACCTCCGGGCGCGAGCCGATCTCGGCCAAGCTGGTGGCGAACCTGATCCGCACCGCCGGCGCCGACCGCGTGCTGACGATGGATCTCCACGCGCCGGCCATCGAGGGCTTCTTCGACATCCCGGTGGATCACCTCCAGGCCGCGCAAATGCTCTCTGACTATGTGCGCGGGCTGAACCTGCAAAACTTGGTGGTGGTCTCGCCCGATGCGGGCGGAGTCGTCCGGGCCAACCGGTTCCGCGAGCGTATCGGCGCGGGGCTGGCGATCATCGCCAAGCAGCGCCCCGAGCCGGATATCGACGAGATGCCCGAGATGGTCGGCGAGATTGAGGGTAAGACCGCGATCATCGTTGATGATATGATCTCCACCGGCAGTACTCTCGTCGAGACGGCCCACACCCTGCTCGACCACGGCGCCCGCAAGGTCTATGCCTGTGCGACCCACGGGGTCTTTGCCGATGAGGCCATGAATATCATCAAAGCCTCAGATCTCGTGGAGACAATCGTGACCAACACGATCCCCCAGTCCCCCACCGCCATCGAGTCACGGGTGCGAACGATCAGCGTGGCCCCACTCTTCGCAGAGGCGATTATGCGTATCCATAAGGACCTCTCACTGAGCGCGCTCTTTTCGGAGCATCAGATGCGCTAGCGTGAGCGCGGTGGCCCGGCAGCGCGGCCGGGCCATCGCGCACGGCGCGCATGTAGCATTCATCACCAGGAGTATTCACCCTTGTTGGAGGATCCTGAACCTAGTTTGTTGCTGGCGGGCGTGGGGCTATGCATGGTCGTACTCGCCTTCACCTCAGCAATTGATGCCTCATTCACCTCTATTAGTCGGCACCGGCTGAACCTGCTGCTCTCGGAGCACGGATCACACGCCAAGCGTGCCGTGTCGCACCTGATCGACGACCCCTACCGCTTCAAATCCACCGTCATCTTCCTCAATATCTGTATGACCGTGATCGCCACAGGGCTCACGCTGCGCCTGAGCGCTGGCCTGAGCGGGTGGCTGCAGGCGGGCAGCCTGCTGCTGCTGCTGCTGGCGATCCTGGTCTTCAGCGAGGCATTCCCCAAGGCGCTGGCGATCCGCAACCCCGACGCCACCGCCCTGGCCCTGGCCCGCCCGCTGCGGATCGTCTCACAGATCCTCTGGCCGATCATCACGCTGCTGAACCTGCTGACCAGCCCGCTGTTTAAGGTGGTGAGCGGGCGCAGCTCGTATCCTTCGCCGCTGGTGACGGAGGAAGAGCTGCGGCTGCTGGTGAACGTCGGCGAGGAGGAGGGTCTGATCGAGCATGAGGAGCGCGCGATGATCGAGGGCGTGATCGCCTTCGGCAACACCCTGCTGCGCGAGATCATGGTGCCCCAGGTGGATATTGTGGCCATTGAGGTGGACACGCCGCTCAGCCAGGCGCTCGATGTGGTGATCGCCCGTGGCCACTCGCGCATCCCCGTATATAACGCCACGATCAACCAAGTGGTAGGCATCCTCTACGCGAAAGATCTCATCCCGGCCCTGCGCCACGGCGAGCGCGATATGCCGATCAACAGCCTGCTGCGTCCGGCCCACTTTGTGCCCGAGACAATGCGGGTCAATGCGCTGCTTGAAGATCTCCAGCGGCGCAAGGTGCATATGGCGGTCATCGTCGACGAGTACGGCAACACCGCTGGCCTGGCCACCATCGAGGATCTGATCGAGCAGATTGTCGGCGAGATCCAGGACGAGTACGACACCGAGGATCCGTCGATCCAGCCGATCAGCGACAATGAGTATATGGTCGATGGCCGAGTGTCGCTCGATGACATCAACTATTTCGCAAACCTGACGCTGACATCCGTCAGCGCCGACCGGATCGGCGGGCTGGTATACGAGCAACTCGGGCGCGTGCCCAGGGTGGGCGACGAGCTGGTACTCGCACACGCGACGGTGACGGTGCTGTCGGTGAAGGGCGTGCGGCCACAGAAACTGCGCGTCGTCCGCCGCCAGCCTGAGGTGGACGGCCCGCTGCCGGGCGGCGAGCCGACAGAAGGGGGTATCCATGACCCAGCCTGACTACGCGGCCCTCGCGGCGGCGGCAATTGCGGCCCGCGAGCGGGCCTACGCGCCCTACTCGCAGTTCTACGTTGGGGCAGCGGCGCTCACCGCAAGCGGCAAGATCTTTCTGGGGGGCAATATTGAGAACGCGGCCTACCCGATGACGGTCTGCGCCGAACGGGTGGCAATCTTCAGCGCCTACGCGGCGGGCGAGCGCGAGATTGTGGCCCTCGCGGTGGTGACGCCGACTGACGACGTGGCCAGCCCGTGCGGGGCGTGCCGTCAGGTGATCTTCGAGCTGGCCCCGCGCAGCGCCGTGCTGCTGCTGAACCTGCGCGGATTACGACGGCTGGTGACACCGCAGGATCTGCTGCCTTTCGGGTTTGGGCCGACACAGATCGCTGAGGCACTGAGCCGCTGAGGCATGGTTCAGATCGAGCGATTTCAGCTTGACCGTCCTGCGATGCGGCAACGAGGCGATGCCGCGCTTCTATCGCCTCATCGCGTCATCGTCTCGTCGCGGAACGGTCACGTGTGTTTGAACCATTGCCTAAGAATCACAGCGGCGGGCGGCGGAAAAAATTCCGCCGC
>CAISPW010000177.1 GCA_903887465.1 uncultured Oscillochloris sp.
CGGGCGTCCCGCCCGCCAGGATCGCGGTGGGCGGGACGCCCGCGCTCCCAGGTTTAACCCAGCGGTTATGCGCGCTAACAAAGGATCTTTCGGGGGTGGCGAAGCCATCCCCAAACCCCTGCTGGTGGCACCCCAGAGCCATGGCGGCGTGCGGGTCGCCCCTACCGACCGGCGCGCGCGTTATCAAGCTGGAGTACCAGGGTCTCGAAGAGATCGCTCTCGGTGATGATCCCGACCACCCGGTTCTGATCGTCGACGACCGGCAGGCCGCCGATCTTATTCTCGATCATCAGCATGGCCGCCTCGCGCAGGCCGGTCTCCGGGGTGATCGTCAACGGGTCGTGGGTCATCACCTCATAGACCTTGACATGTCGCAGGGCTTGGGCAATGTCGAGCGGGTCGAACCCGGCGATACGCATGATATCGGCACCCCGGATGTCGCCCTGGGTGATCATCCCGCGCAGCTCGCCGGTATCGATCACCACCGGCAGACGGCGTACCTCGTGTTCGCGCATGAGCGCCAAGGCGTCGCTCAGGGGCGCTGCCAGGTTAATCGTAACTGCCGGCACGCGCATCCAGTAGCGCACCTCTTGCTCAACGGGCACGTAAGGTGCAGAGTTGGTTGAGGTAATCGTCGCGCTCATAACAAGCCTCCTTGCTGTTGTGGTGCTCGTATGTGCCTTCCTATGTGTGTCTTGAATCATAGCGCGTGCGCGTCGCCTACGATGAAAGGGTTCGCTTACCAGTGGTGATCATCTGGCAACGACCGGTTGCCCAGACATGGGGCTTGGGGTACAATGCCGCCATTCCTAGCGGAGGTTTGAAATCGTTTTCTTTCGGAGGGACGGAGTCCCTCTGAGCCTCCCCGCCGAGGGGGACGTCAGATGTCGATGCGACCTAACCTGCTCGGGTGGCTTGCGGCCTTGGCCACGATGGTGTTCCTCTGCGTTGGCTGCACGCCCACATCCTCGTCGGCCAGCGCGATCGGAACGCCGATCACCGCAGCCCTAGCTCCCACGCCCCGCGTCGCCCCGCTAGCCGCTCCATCCCCGGCACAGGCCGCGCCGATCACCTATAGCTACCAGGTGGTGCGGCGCTACCCCCACGACCCACGGGCCTTCACCGAGGGCCTGGTGTATGTGGGCGACGACACGCTCTACGAGGGCACCGGCGAGTACAACCAGTCCTCGCTGCGTGAGGTGCGCCTCTCCACTGGCCAGGTGCTGCGCCAGGTCAATTTGAGCGACCCCACGCTCTTCGGCGAGGGTGTCTCGCCGGTGGGCGACACGATCTTCCAGCTCACCTGGCAGAGCTGCGTGGGCTTCCTCTACCACCGCGCCGACCTCACGCGGTACGGCCAGTTCAGCTTCCCGCAGGCGAGCGGCGGGGGCTGCGCGATGGAGGGCTGGGGTCTGACCTACGACGGTGCGCAGTTGATCATGAGCGACGGCACCAGCAGGCTCTCCTTCATCGACCCGGTGGCTACTATCCAGAGCGGGAAGCTGGCGATCACTCGCCAGGTGCCGGTGACGCTAGGCGGAAGCCCGGTGATCCACATCAACGAGTTGGAGTATGTTCACGGGGCCGTGTTTGCCAATATCTGGATGACCAACACGATTATGCGGATCGACCCGGCCACTGGTCAGGTGACGGGTACGCTTGACCTGAGCGGGCTCCTTAGCCCCGCTGAACGGGCGGGCACCGATGTGCTTAACGGGATCGCCTACGATTCGGCGGGCGACCGCCTGTTCGTCACCGGCAAATATTGGCCAGCTCTGTTTGAGATCAAGCTCGCGCCGCCCCTCGCTTACCTGCTGCGTATGCCGCTAGTGGCGCGATCGTAGGGGCGAAGCTTTTGCCCCGACCCTACCACAGGAGTATTATGGCCGTATCTCGCATCCCCGCCGGCATGATTGGGCTGGCCCTGTCCGCCGCCCTGGCCGCGTGCGGCGGGGCACCCACCGCCAGCAGTTCTGCCGCCGCCCCTACCGCCGACGCCACCGTCGCCGCCCCTACCGCCGTCGCCCCTACCGCTGTCGCCACCGTCGCCGTTACCGCCGCCGCCAATAACCAGGAGCATGCTGTGACCACCGCCAGCGGACTGACGTACACCGAGATCGCGCCCGGCACCGGCGATCTTCCGAAATCTGGAGATCTGGTGTCCGTCCACTACAAAGGCACGCTTGAGAACGGCACCGTCTTCGACAGCTCCTACGAGCGCGGCCAGCCGATCAAATTCGCCCTCGGGCAGAAGATGGTGATCGCCGGCTGGGACGAGGGAATCAGCATGATGCGCAAGGGCGGCAAGGCCAAGCTGATCATCCCGCCCGCCCTGGGCTACGGGGCCAGCGGGGCGGGCAAGGTGATCCCGCCCAACGCCACCCTGATCTTCGAGGTGGAACTGGTGGACATCCAGGCCGGCGCGCCCACCGCCCCGACCAAGGTTGACGATGCGAAGTACACCACCACCCCCAGCGGCCTGAAGTACTACGACTTCGCCGTGGGCAGCGGGGCCGAGGCCACCGCCGGCAAGACGGCGTCCGTCCACTACACCGGCTGGCTCACCGACGGCACCATGTTCGACAGCTCGCTCAACCGTGGCGAGACCTTCCCCTTCCCGGTAGGCGGCGGCAGGGTGATCAAGGGCTGGGACGAAGGCGTGGCCGGGATGCGCGTCGGCGGCAAGCGCCAGTTGGTCATCCCGCCCGCCCTGGGCTACGGGGCCAACGGGGCGGGCGGCGTCATCCCGCCCAATGCGACGCTGATCTTTGAGGTTGAGTTGGTCGATGTGAAGTAGGAGTCGCTTTTGATCGCAAAAGTGTAGGAAGTTACCCCGAGCGCCCGGCCTGTAGACGGGCGGGCGAGGATCAACAACGTCCGCGTAGGCGGACGTTGTTGATCCTCGCCCGAGGCTTTCGCCCCCCGGCAAGCGGTGCGTCGCCCTACGGCAGGTACGCCGCCACCGTAGCCTGAAACCCCTCCTGGGACATGTCGCCGTAGATGCGGGCGCGCGGCAGGGCGAACAGGTCGTCCTGGGAACCTTCTTGGACCGTGGTGGTGGCGTTGGTGTAGCCGACATCGCGGGTGATCGCGGCGATCTCAGCGTTGAAGCGCCCGGCGGGATAGCAGAAGCTGCGTACGGGTGCGCCGATCTGGGCGGCAATTTCAGCGCCCGAGCGGGCGATCTGATCCACGTTCTCATCGTGGTTGAGCGTGGTCAGGTCGATATGGCTGATGCTGTGGGCACCAATCTCCATCCCGGCGCTGCGCAGGGCGCGGATTTCGTCCCAGCCCATGTAGGCGTCTTGGCCGACAAAGCCGCTGACGATGTAGAAGGTGGCGGTGGCCCCGTACTCCTGGAGCACAGGCAGGGCTGCGGTGTAGGCGTCTATGTAGCCGTCGTCGAAGGTAAGGGCCACCGCGCGGGCGGGGCAGGCTCCCTCGCCGTGGATGCACGCGGCCAGGGCCGACATCTGGATGGTATCGTAGCCAGATCGGCGTAGCCACTCGACCTGAGCGGCAAACTGATTGGGCGTGACCGAGAGGCCGTAGCCCAGCGGGTCGGCGGCCTGATCGACAGCTCGCACGTAGTGGTACATCAGGATGGGGATATAGGGGCGCTGGCCGATGGGGGCGGCGGCGAAGGCCGGGGCGGGAGCTGGGGCCGGCACCTGGGTGGCGAGCGATGTATCAGGCACCTGGATCGTCGGAGTGGCGGCGGTACCTGCCGTATCGCCAGAGCTGAATGCGCCAAAGACACGAAACGGCCCCAGGCGAGCCTGCCCCGGCCCGCTGGTCAAGACGATGGCGGACAGCAGCAGCAGCACAATAAACAGCGGGATCGCGAAGCGCATCGCCACTCCTCTTAGGCGCTGACGCGCCCACTACGAACACCACAAACGCGAGCAGTGTCCTTGCGCCGTTATCTTCGCGCACATGACCACAATCGGCAATCGCACGCGCCGCAGGTGGCGTATCGTTTGCGTTCATAAGAACCATTTAGTTTTGTTGCGTTTCATTGCGTTTTGTTTCGTTCGCTGACGTTGCGAAATCCATACAAGTGTGCTATGATGTACCCATCACGGCATCGCTGTGGTGTTGTACCTGCACAAATCAATGGCGGTTCTGCCACGCAATCGGGTGGCAGGTAAAATGATGACCGTCGCAGTTCTAGCGGTCGTGCGTAGTCGTCAAGACTCGTTGACCCTGTATGGTATGGTGTGAAGCCGGGCGGGTGCGCAGTACGCTAGAGAACGCCAAGCAGGAACGGTACAGGCGAGAGAATCACCTCAGACGAACGCACGATGGTGAACA
>CAISPW010000178.1 GCA_903887465.1 uncultured Oscillochloris sp.
CATAACGGCCATTATGCAAAGTCCCCAGTTATGGGAAGTTGGGAGCTGACGAGAGCGTCGATTGCCTCGTACGTAGGTCGTTCGACGCGCTCGTCTTCTTTTCATATTTACAACTTCTTCAGGAACTCGATCAGCGATTCAGAAGCCCGGAACTGCCGGATGGCGGTGTTGGGATCTTGCAGCTTGGCGAGCGTCTTTTCCTTCATTGCGAGGTTGGTTTCCACGTACTGATGCGTGGTGGTCGGGCTCTCGTGACCGAGCCATAGCGCGATCCCTTCTATTGGTTCGCCCGACTGTAGCAAGTGCATGGCAGTGGTGTGGCGGACCGTGTGCGGAGAGATGTGACGATCACGCAGACTCGGCAGCTCTGGAGTTGCCGCCGCCACTGCCAGCGCGAGTCGCTGCGCGACGTTGGTTCGTGTCATCGGATGGCCATCCCGATTGGGCAGCAACGCCGACGTCGGCACCAGTCCGATGTTGAACCTCAACCACGCCCGAACGGCCTTGACCGTCGAGCGCCACAGCGGCATCGTTCGCTGCTTGCGTCCCTTGCCATGCAAGTGCACACAGGCGACGCCGTCGAGTATGACATCGGCCAAGCGCACGCCGATGATCTCCGACACCCGTGCGCCGGTGTTGTAGAGCATATGCAGCAGCAGGTGGTCACGCTGACTAGTCCAACTTGCACCGGGCTTGCCGATGATCGCCAACATCTCTTCGCGTGACAGGTACCCGAGCATCGGTCGCTCGAAGCGCTTCATCGGCACCCCAAGAGCCTGCTCGACAACATGCAGCGCCCCGACATCGCGGTGGCCCGCGTACTTCAGGAACGCGCGCAACGCCGCCAGCCTGGCATTGCGCGTGCGCACTGCGTTGCCGCGCTCATGCTCCAGATGGTCGAGGAAGGTCAGGATCAGTGCCGGCGTGATGTCCTCCAGCCGGATCGCCGTGGGCGGCCTGTGCAGGCGACCTACAGCGAAATCGAGGAACAACACGAACGCGTCGCGGTAAGTCGCGACCGTGCGCGGGCTCATCGCCCGTTGCTGCGTCAAGTGCTCGGTGAAGAAGGCCTGTACCAGTGCGGGGAAGCTCGGCGGGGCTCGCGGAGTCGTGGGTTTACTCATCACCGCTCTCCCACGGATTGGCGAAGCGCTCGAAGCGCTGGCCGACCAAGCCCATCAACTCCGGCACGCCGGTGAGGTACCAGTAGGTGTTGGAGACCTTGGCGTGGCCGAGGTAGGTCGACAGCGCCAGCATGCGCTGGTTGATATCCACGCCTTGCGCATGCCAGAGCACCAGCCGGCGTACGGCGAAGGCGTGCCTCAGATCGTGCACGCGTGGCGCGCCGTGGCTCCCACGATCAACCCAACCGAGTCGCTTGCGCAGTTGATCGAAGACGCGGTGTGCCTGGCGATCGCCAAGGGGTTGCCCGAGCAATTGCCCGCGTGTGGTGATGAAGAATGGCGCCTCAGGGACGGTGCGCACATGGCGGGCGCGCTGCGCCCGGTAGCGCGCCAACGCCTCGACGGCGCTCGGATGTAAGGGCACGAGTCGGGTCTTGCCGAACTTGCTCTGTCGGATAGTCAGCACCGCCGCCTTCAGATCGACGTCGGTCTCCAGCAACCCCAGCGCCTCGGAGATGCGCAGCCCCGTGCAGGCTATCAGCCCGAACAGTGTCTCCATCACCGCCGCGCGCAGGCCTCCCAGCGGCCCGATTTGCCTAGCCGCGGCCAGCAGTTCGACGATCTCTTGCTCGCGGTAGACGTGCGGTGCCATCCGGCCAGGCACTCGACCGAAGACAGCTTCGTCGGGCACCTCGGTAGCTGGCTCGAACTGCCGCAGCCAGCCGGTGAATGGCCGCAGCAGTTGCAACTGGCGCGCCGAAGTGGCGCGGTCGCCGTGACCACCCTTTGCCTGACGTGCCCACGCTGCCATCAGATCGACCGTCAGCGGTCCCTGATGCTTTACTTTGGCGACGTACCGGGCGAAACGAGCCAATCCATGGCCCATGGTGCTCAGTTCGAAGCCCAGTTGCCGCCGCTCGACCAAGTACTGCTCGACCCTGGTCTGCAAGGTGAGCCGGGCGCTCATTGCGCGCTCCCGGGCCACGGCAAAGCGACACCAGCCAAGGCACCATGGTCTAACTTGGCGTAGATCATCGAGGTGTTCAGCGACCGATGCCGCAGCACGTCGGCCACCTCCTTGATCGAGACGCCTTGGTTGACCAATCGGCACGCCAGCGTGTGGCGAAGCGCATGGGTGCGGCCATGCGCGATCCCCACCCGTCGGAAGGCGTCGCGTACCACGCGACGAATAGCGTCCACGCCGATAGGACGGTCATAGGGTGCGAGGTGACGCACGAACACCGCCCTGTCGCTGGTCTTGGGACGCTCGTGTCGGAGATAGGCCTCCAACGCCAGACCGGTTGTTGCTGGCAACGGCAGGATGTCCTGCCGACGTGACTTCGTGTGCTTGAGCGTGACGGTGCCCATGCGCCAGTCGATATCGGCCAGTTGTAGCCGATTGATCTCGATGCTGCGCAGCCCCAGGTCGAGCGCCAGGCGGACGACGGCAATGCCACGTCGAGGAGAAGGCAGCGCGTCCGTGAAGGAACTTAGCAGTCGATCCACTTCCTCGGGCTTAAGACACTTGGGCAGTGACGCCAGGCTCCAGTTCGGGGGCGATGCGATGACAGCTAGCAGCGGCTGCACCGCGTCGCCGCAACTAGCGCGGTAGCGCAAGTACGCGCGCAAGGTGGATGCGATCGTGATTGCGTTGCTGGTGGTGCTCAGGGACTCCAGCTGCTCGGCGATGAACCGCCGCACATCCTCGGGCTGCAGTTCTCCAACGATGACCGGCCGGCCTGCGAACTTCGCCAATAGCAACCGCTCGACGATGCGCAGACGCCCGCGACAGGTTCCTGCGGCCAGGCCGCGGGCATTGCGCATGTGTGCGTCGTAGCTGCGAAGCTCATCGGCAATCGGGCCTGCCGGTGGTGGTGGCTGTGCGATGACGTGCTCTTCGCGCAATATCGCTAGCAGTGGCACGAGCGCGGCACGCAACTCACGTGGTGTGCGCAACGCCCTGCCGGGGCAATCGCAGCGCGGCAAGTGATAGCTCAGAAACTGGTCAATGCAACCGTCGTCAAGCATCTGCGCCGGCAGGTTACACATCGACATCCAGTGTGCGAAGTGCGCTACACCGTTCAAGCAGCGGCTAGACGTATTCTTCGCATACCCGCCACGCCTGAGGCGTGCGACGTACGTCGGAACATGGGTAGATAGCGGGCCTTCGAGCAACCAGGCTCGCACAATGGGGTGCAACGCAGGGATCTTGGTCATGACGGTCTCCAGAAGTGGGACCGTCAGTGCTACCTGAGCACCGGAATTATGTCGAGTGCAGTACGTCTCCGTCCCACGGACCGCGAGTGTCTACGCGGCTTTCCGGCCTACGTCGTCTCAAAACTTCCCATAACTGGGAACTTTGCATAATGGCAGTTATGAAATGAATTTCATAACGGCCACGAACCGGCCGCTGATGTCTACGAAGCTCGCGTGTACCGGTTGCGCCAGCAGCGGACGCTCACGCATCGGCCCCAGCGTAAAATCGAATCAAATTACAGCTAGCCTCTTTGGCCTGATACATCGCCGCGTCCGCCCACTTGAGGATGTCCTCCTGGATGGTGTCATCTTTGCTGAACAAGGCAACGCCAATGCTGGCCGTGCAACGGTGCTCGACCGTTGTTTCCGCTTTCCCCTCGTGCTGCACCTTGAGCACATAGGGCATGGCTAGCGCTGCGCTGAGTTTTTCGGCGATGCTGCCGGCTTGTGCGGTGG
>CAISPW010000179.1 GCA_903887465.1 uncultured Oscillochloris sp.
GCATGTGCCAGCTTTGCTGGCACATGCGGTCGTGCAGTTGCTCTATATCATGGCTATTTGTGCAGGTAATGCGCCCTTAAAGACCTACCTAATGTCTGGTTGAAAATGCCAGCGAAGCTGGCATTTCAACCGAACATACAGCTATTTTGGGGGTCTGCGGCCCTCAATTCCCCGCCGACGGCTCAAGCGGTTGGCTCAGTGCGCTATGGTAGAATGGCCACGACGCACTCGTGCCATGTAGCGATAGAGGAGACCGATGCAATCGGTACTGAGTCTGTTCCGCCTGGGGATCGATGGCCTGCTGCTAAACCCCCTGGCCTACCGCGAGCAGCGTGACTCGCCGGACGGGCTGCGCCGGGGATTCACGCTGATCGCAATCATCGGGCTGATCATCGGGGCCGCCTCACTCATTGGCAACCTCGGCGAATATGCGTCGCAGCCAAGCTCTGAAGCAATCGTCAAGACGGTCTATGTCGGTCTACGCACAATGCCCTGGTTCGCCCAGGTGAGCGAGCTCGACTCGACCTTCCCCGCCCGGTTCGACCAGCAGTTCGCTCAGATAACCCAGAGCATCCAGACCATCAGTGATGGCGGCATGATCCGTAGCCTCGCCGGTATAATCACTACACCGTTGATCATGGTGGTGAGTTGGCTGCTCTTTGGTACCATCGCCCACCTGATGGCCCGTGCCCTCGGCGGTCGGGCCGCCTTTCACCAGACCTTGGCCTGCACCGCCCTCGCCTCCGGCGTCAACATCCTCGGCGTCATCGAGGTTGTTCCCTTCGCCCAGGTCACTGGCACAATGCTGCTGGGCCTCGTGGCCAGCTATGTGGCCATCCGCGAGGCCCACGGGCTGCCGCCCTGGCGCACGCTCTGGGCCACCATCCTCGGCCCGGTTCTCCTCGCGCTTATCTTGATCGCCGTTACCTGTGTTGGGCTCGCCCTCATGATTAGCGCTGCCAGATCGGCTATACAGGGAGGTGTCCTGTGATCGACACCTTTAACGGTGCCCTAACCCTCAGCCAGACGCTCTTCAAAGGCATGCGCGAATCCCCGGAGGTGGTGCGCCGTGGGCTGACGCTCGTTCTGCTGGTCGGCCTGCTGGTGGGTGGAGTCCAGGCGCTCAGCGCCATGATCACTAACTCTAGCTCGGATCGGATGACCGCCGAGATCGATCAGACGATCACGGCGGTCGTAACGCCCATGGAGCAGAGCCTCCAGCAGCAGCCCCGCGACGCGACAACTGACGCGCAGCGCGAGCTGCTGCAGCAGATCAAGGATAACAAAGAGGGAATTCTCAAGCTGACGCGCACGATGGCGGAGTTGCCACGGCCCCTGCCACGCCCGGTAAGCGTCATCTTCCAGGGTCTCGGGCAGATGGCCAGCATGCCCCTGAGCTACCTGGGTAGCCTGATGCTCGCCGTGGTGTTCACCCACATCGCCGCCCGGCAACTCGGTGGCCAGGGTACCATCCAGCAGATGCTCGGCCTGGGCGCGCTCTCGGTGGCCCCCCACGCCCTCGACGCCCTCAACTTTATCCCGATGTTTGGCGTTACCCTCTTTTTGATCGCCCATGCCTGGGGCCTGGTCATCCTCGTCGTAGCCACCGGCGTCGCCCACCGCCTCGATAGCGGCCGGGCCACCCTCGCCGTACTGCTCTACCCGCTGATTGGCGTACTGCTGCTGCTGCTCGGCTGCTGCGCCCTCTTCATCATCACCCTCGCTGGTGCGGGGCGGTAGCAGGGCTGATGCAACGTCCCTGGGGCGGCACCCCAAACCTCACAACGTAAAGATCTTTCGGGGGTGGCCTTGCCAGCAGTCTTGTTGCAATAGCCATGAGGCTTGAGGGCCGCAGAATCCCGGTATGTTCTATAGCAATCCTCTTGGGGTTGTTGTGAGGAGTCGAGGCTTTAGCCGGATAGGGCCGCCTAAAGGCTCGACTCCTTTTCACAACCTAATTATGTAGGATTGCGCTAGCTTGCAAGCTAGCGCAGGTTGTTAGGATGGTAGCCCTAAGCCCGCACCCGCAGGGCGTAGGCTCCGCCACGGCTGAGGATGGCGGCACCCATGCCAGCGCTTGCCGCCACGTAGAAGAGGATCAGGCTCCACAGGGGCGACACGGTGCCGAGGATACCCAGGGGCAGCAGCAGCAGGGCGATGCCGACTGCGGCGGCGAGTACCGTCTGGGTGCCGGGGCGAATACGCTTGCCAAGCGCCAGCCCCAGCCCGGCCAGGCCAAAGATGTAGGGGGTCTGGACGATCAGGGCGAGCGGCGGCAGCAGCAGCAAGCCCACCAGGCTCAGGGCAATCAGGCCGCAGAGGGGCAGGATCAGCAGGGCACCCAGGCCGGTGGTGAGCAGGCCAAAGGCCACAGAGCGCCCAGGCTCCTGGCGCAGGGCCAGGCTCACCCCCAGCGTCCGCCTGGGCCAGATGGCCGCGCAGGCGATGGCGAGCAGCAGAAACAGGATGGACAGGGCTATGCTGATCAGCGGCAGGGGCAGGGCGGCGGCGGCGATCCCAGGCTGCGGCTGAAGGAGATTCAGCGCATTCACCAGCGCCTCACCGCCCACGAGCGGATGCTCGCCCAGCGTGCGCCCGGCCACCTGCGCGTGCCCTTCGTGTAGCACTCCGCCGCCGAGCGAGAGTACGCTGCCCGTCACCTGTGAGTCAGGGCCGAGGTCGATGCTGCCCGCGTAGCTCACCACGTCGCCGTGTACCGCGCCAAGTACGGTGATCGGCCCGCTCCAGCTCGTCACATCGCCGTCAACCGTGCCGACGATTATAATCGGTTGGCCGACCGAGGCTAGGTCGCCATGGATCACCTCGTCGGCGACCACGGTGAGCGGGCGCGGCTCCTGGGCCAGCGCGGGGCCGGGGGCCATGGCGACCAGCCCCGCCAGAAGGAGTGCGATCCAGCGGCTCATGCCCCAGCCTCCAGTGATCCGGCCAGCTCGCGACGCAGCAGTTGCCACCAGAGCCAACTGCCGCCAACAATCGCCACAAGAACGATAAGAGATCCCGCCCCAGAGGAGATCAGCAGATTGATCAGCGGCTTGGCGGCCAGGGTGAGGATCAGGAGCAGTTCGCTGAAGCCGCCGCCCAGGTCGCCAAAGAGCCGTGCTGGCCCGCTGCTGTCGAGCAGCACGCCCCACACCCCCAAGGCAAACAATACCAGAAAGCTGATCAAGATCGCCCCGCCATAGATCCGGCGGCGGGATGCGGGTGGTGGCGGCGGCGGCGGATCGACGAGGACATCCATCACTCGGCCCGCCAGTTCGGCGGGCGGCTCCACCGCACGCGGATGACCATAGCGCGCCAGCAGGCGGCGTGTCTCCGCCTCCGCCGCATCGAGGGCATCATCATCAAGGGTCAGCTGGTTGTCTCCACGTCCCATAGCTCTTCTCCATCGGCACCAAGGGCGGCGCGGAGCATCTTGCGCGCCCGATGCAGCCGTGTCTTGACTGTGGCCTCGGTAAGGCTCAGAGCCTCGGCAATCTCTAGGTACGATAAGTCATTCCAGTAGCGTAGCACCGTCACGCTGCGATAGCGCTCGGGGAGCCGCTGGAGAGCCTGCTGGACGTAGCGCTGGCGCTCGCCCTCAAGTGCGCGGCGCTCGGGGCCGGCCTCGCCGCTGGTGAGCCAAAAGGCTACGTCGTCGAGCGTGAGCCAGCTCATGCGCCGTCGCCGCAACCGGTCGATGCAGTAGTTCGAGCCGATCGTCAGCAGCCAGGTCACAAAGCGTCGCCCAGGGTCGTAGATATCGAGACGCCGGTAGGCCCGCAGGAACACCTCTTGCACGGCATCCTCAGACTCCTGGGCGTTGCCGAGCATCCGGTACGCCTGGTTATAGACGATGCCGGTGTAGCGCCCCACGAGATCCGCGAAGGCCACATGGTCGCCGGCCTGAGCGCGCCGGGCGAGCTGCGCCTCCTCTGCCAACAGATCCATTAGAAGCCCCCCGCTTGAGCAGATGTACGCACGTGAACCGTGAAGGTTTCAGCGGATGCGCGTACGACTTGCAGAACGACGCCGCATCGTGTACCATCAGGGTGAAGTCGTTGACACCGGGGGCACGACCGCACGTATCTAAATGTCCCCTGATGCACGTTGGGAGGGAGCAGTGGCAGGCAGCTACAACCGTAACCAGATCCGCGCCGCGCTGGCCGAGACCGACCCGGCATATAGCTTTTATCTCGATCTTGAGACCGGGCAGGTGGTGACGGTTCCTGACATCGAGACCACCCCGGAGGCTGAGGCGCTGCGTAACAGCGTCATGGACGGCTACGGCGACCGGTTTCGCTATATCCCTGGCGGTAACACCGCCCCTTCAGATGTCGATGTGCAAAGCTGGCTCGATGCTGAGGGGATTTGAAGGTTGCGGGTTAAGGGTTGATCTCAACGCTCAACCCTATTTCTCGTATGGCTTCCCCGCCGCCGCCGGCCCTACCGAGCGACCGATCAGGCCGGCCAGCACGACGATCGTCAGCACATAGGGCAGCATCTGCAAGAACTGGATCGGCACTGGCCCGCCAAACAGTTCCACCTTTAAGATCTGGAAGCGGATGCCGAGCGACTCGGAGAATCCGAAGAGCATCGCCCCCCCGAGCGAGCCGAACGGGGTCCACTTGCCAAAGATCATCGCCGCCAGAGCGATGAACCCCTTGCCTGCGGTCATGCCGTCCTCAAAGCTTCCCACCTTCTCCAGAGAGAGCCACGCGCCGCCCAGGCCGGCGATCATCCCGCTGATGGCGATATTTATGTAGCGCGTGCGGCTCACATTGATGCCGACCGTGGCGGCGGCGTGCGGGTTCTCACCCACCGCGCGCATGCGCAAGCCCCAGCGCGTGGAGAAGAGAACCACGTGGGTCACAACCACCAGCACCAGCATCGCGAAGAAGATCGGCTTGCCCACAAAGAAGATCGGCCCGATGATCGGGATGTCGCTGAGTCCGGGGATCGCGAACTCTGGCAGGGTCAGCACGCCGCTTGTATTGTTGGCCATCCCCAGCGGGACAATATACTGGCGGCGTAGGTAGCCCGTCACCCCAATCGCCAGGATGTTGATCACCGTGCCGCTGATGATCTGGTCGGTCTTGAAGCTGATCGAGAGCAGCCCGTGAAGAAGTGCGATCAGCCCGCCGAGGATGACGGCGACCGCCGCGCCCAGCCAGATGTTGCCCGTGCCGGCGAACGCCGCGAAGCCGAAGCCCGCCCCGATCAGCATCATACCCTCAATGGCGATGTTCACCACGCCCGAGCGCTCGGCGTAGATCCCGGCCAGGGCACCCAGGGCCACCGGCGTACTCAGGCGCATCGGATCGCTAATCATCGTTACCACGCTTGTCGGCTGCTTGCCGGCGGCGGCCGCGATCAGGATCGCCGGGAACAGCAGCGTGGCGCTCAACCAGAGCAGCCATGTGCCGATCATCTGCGCGCGCGGCACAAGGGCGGCGCTGCCGGCGATCATGTAGACGACCGCGATCACGGTCAGCACTGGTGCGGCGGGCACCTGGAGCGGTGGCTGGCGGGCGATAAACAGAAGCCTGGTGACGAGGGGGGTTTCGGCACCTAGCTGCGGCACCAAGGCCACGAGCATCAGCAGGCCGATCAGGATGAAGAAACCGGCGATGGCTTGACGGCGCGTGATGCCCCGACGACGCTTGGGCATAGGTCACCCTTTCTACCCTCAATGCTGCCCGCCTATCATAGCATAAGACGGCGGCGGCTGGCCGATCTGCTATACTAGCGCCGCGTTACCGGATTGATAGGCGAAGATTCTCTGATTCCTGCTCTCCTCATGACACCTATAAGCGAAGCGCCATGCGCGCCTGTGCAACTCATCGAGAGCTTGCTCTTTGTGGCCGACGCGCCCGTGACCCTGGCCCAGCTCGCCAAGGCGCTGGAGTTGCCCGCCGACGCGGTCGCCGCCGCCCTGGTGACGCTGGAGGCCGAGTGCCAGGGCCGTGGGGTGCGCGTGCAGCGCCACGGCGAGCAGGTGCAACTGGTGAGCGCCCCCGAGAGCGCCCGCGCCGTGGCCCGCTTCCTCGGCGTCCAGGCCAGCGCCCGGCTCTCGCCCGCCGCCCTGGAGGTGCTGGCGATCATCGCCTACCGCCAGCCCCTCACCCGCGCGCAGATCGACTCGATTCGCGGGGTGGACAGCAGCGGGACGCTGCGTGCGCTTCTGGTCCGCGATCTGGTGGCGGAGGTCGGGCGGGTGGAGCGCGTGGGTCGGCCCATCCTCTACGCGACGACGCCGCTCTTCCTTCAGCAGTTTGGCCTGACCAGTCTGGCCGATCTGCCGCCGATGGAGATCTCCCTGCCGGTTACCCTTGATCATGCGGGCGCGCGGCCATGAGGAGTTGCCGATGCCTGATGGTGGACGGCGGGGGGGAACGCGGAGCGCCTCGCCGCCGGGGCAGACACCCCGCAGGTTTTCCACAGCCAATGCCAAGTTATCCACATGGCCGCTGCGAAGAATTGCCGGAGTAACGCTTGGCTGCGAAGGCTTCTCTAATGCGAACGGGGGCGATCAAAAGTGATGACACCTTGGAGCGTTATCCACATGGCTGCGGATGCGGTTGTCTACATAATGGCGCGAATCGCCCACGCTTATCCTATGTAGAGCCCGTACAGCATAGGCACAGACTATAAGTATTTTTTATAGATTCCCCGTACTCCCTTGCTTGAAAACTTGGGCGGGATCGAGTATGATCAGCAGCACGTGACCGAGCCTGGATAGCACCCCCCAGCGAGACGATAACGGTGGGCGACAAGCGCGCGTGAGCGACCCGTTCACGGTGGGTGTCTTTGTGTGTGCCCCACAGCGCGTACGGCACGCAATCGTCTTACCCATCGGAGGTTTTTTCGATGGAACCCGCAAGGCTCAGTTGGAAATGTGCATAGCTAACCGTCTCTACCGGCACACCGGTTTCGTGCCCTCGCACAAGAACAATTGTACCACGAGCGACGCTTTAGGTCAGCCTTGTACGCTAAAGCCGCTGAAGCGGGGCGCTAATCCCCAGGGCTGAAGAGTCGCAATCGCTTGTGTCTCTCCTGGGCCTCCGCCTCTAAAGGGGAGCATCCGTGAACTTAACCCAAATCTGGCAAGCAGCCCTCGGCACCGTCCAGCTGCAGACATCGCGCCAGGACTTTGATACATGGCTGCGTGGCACCGCGCTGCTCGCCCTCGATGGTGGGCTGGCCACCGTTGGGACGGCCTCAACCTTCCACAAGGAGGGGCTTGAAAACCGCTTTATGGCCCCCGTGCGGCGCTCGCTGGGCGATGTGGTCGGCTACCCGGTGCAGGTGCAGGTGGTGATCGCCAACGGCCAGAGCCTGCGCCCTGAGGCATTCGCCGCCGCCAGCGC
>CAISPW010000180.1 GCA_903887465.1 uncultured Oscillochloris sp.
GCGCATCCTGACGGTGAGCGCCCGGCGGCAGACTCCGCGCCGCATCGCCCGCCGCCCGCCCCGCGCACCGGCTTCTTCGCCGCGCCGCCCGCCCCGCCGCCGGATAGCCCGTTGGTGCGGGTCTGGCTGGAGGAATAAGGCACAATGCACAATGCAAAATGAGCCGAATTTTGCATTGTGCATTGTGCATTTTGCATTGAATACCACTACACCAGCCAGTGGTTCGGCTCAGTGGAGACGGTGCCGATGCCGTGGATGGTGATTCGCTGGACGGCGGCGATGTCGAGCCGGTAGCAGCGCACGCTGTCGGTGTTTAGGTCGATCAGGTCGCGTAGTTTACGGCCAAGCGTGGCGAACTCCTGGGCGTCCAGGTCAAGCTCGAAGACGCTATACTGGACGTGGGTGCCATAACCTTTGAGCAACTTCATCACCTTGGTGCGGCGCTTGTCTACGACGACGTCGTAGCTGATGATGGTGAACATAGATCCTCTATTCAGATGTCCATGCGCGGGGCGCACAACCCCCGATGAACATGGCCGCTGATGCCCGACTATCGGGTATTGGCTACCGGCTATTTTCGCGTTAGCGCGGCAGATAGCCGCCATAGCGTTCCTGCTCACCGCGCACGACGCGGGCCACCGCCTGGGCCTGGAGCAGCACCACCCGGCGCAGCGGCGTTTGCTCGCCGGTGGGAAGCCGTACCGGAGCCTGCATCACCATCTCGTAGCGTTCCACCAGCAGCGCCCGCCCCCCGGCGTCGAGGTAGACCGCGTCGGGGCGCTGGGGTGGGCGGGCGAACTGGGTGCGGCTCACCGCATCGGCCCGCAGCACGTCGAGGACGATCTGGTCGATGACCATCGGGCGGAACTCCTCCATGAGATCGAGGGCCAGCGAAGGTCGCCCGGCCTCGATCACGTGGAAGGTGCCAAAGTAGGGATCAAGCCCGGTGAACTGCACGGCGTTCAGCACATCGTGCAGGAGCAGGGTGTAGCCGAACGAGAGCATGGCGTTGATCGGGTCAGGCGGCGGATAGAACGCCCGACCCTGGAAGCCCCAGGCATGCTGGAAGGCCACGCGCCACGCGCCGAAGTAGGCGGCGGCGGCCGCACCCTCGTAGCCGCGCACGGCGTCGATGGTGTCGGCGCGAGCCAGCCCGGCCAGCGCGGCGTTAATCTGCGTGATCGCGGCGGTAATTGCCGACCAGCCCGTACTCGCCAACAGCGCCCGCTGGCTCACCAGTTTGGCCGTCACCAACCCCTGGGCCAGCGCCAGCGACCACGCCGGGTCGAGGATGCGCTGCATCTGCTGGAGCCGCAGAGCGCCAAAGCGCGAGGGGCCGTCGGTTAGCGTGGCGTAGTGACGGCTGCCCTTACTGTTGGTCAGCATCACCGGGATGCCGCGCCCGATCAGCTCGACCAGCAGCGCGGTGGACATCTGTACCCCCCGACCCATCAGCACCACCTGGTCAATCCGGTTCAGCGGCACCTCCTGGAGCGTCTGGTTGCCTTTGGTGACGAGTACCTGCTGATCCTTCTTGCGCACCGTCGTACCCTGTTCTTGGACGTAGAGAGTGGGCATGGGTCATTCACCTTTCTTCTGGTTTGGTCGCTGAAACCGCTGGCCCATATGGTCGGCGCTGGTGCGTACCTTCCGCGCTGCGGCACGCAACGCCTGCTCAGCTTCCGCAAAACTACCCAGCCCCTCACCGAGACGCGGGCCGGTCTGCGGCGGCGCAAGAGTCTGGCCAAGAAACTCCAGCCCGTCGGCGTAGGCCACAATCCGGGTCTTCTCAGGATTGAGATGCAGGCGCAGGGTGGCGATCTGGTCACTGACAAATTGGAGAACACGGGTGGTTTCGTCCTGACTCGCGCACATCACGACAAAATCATCCACGTAGCGCACCAGGCGGAGACCATGACTGGTGAGTGCGAGGTCAAAGGGATGCAGGTAGATATTGGCGAGCAGGGGCGAGAGTGCACCGCCCTGGGGCGTCCCCTGGCCGAGTCCATCGCTGGCGCGTAGCACCAACTCACCCGCCGCAACGGCTCCGGCGGCGATAGCCCCAGCGATGAGCATGCGCTGGGCCCCGAACCGGCGCAGGTGGGGCAGCGCCCGACGGGCACCATCCATTGCGGGCTTGGCCAAGCTGATCGCCGTCCAGAGACCATTGGCCATCCCTGGGTACGCGGATGGCGAGGGAGCATAGGGCGAGGCGGAATCCCAACTCGCCGCCGCATACGGGTCGTTCAGCGGATCA
>CAISPW010000181.1 GCA_903887465.1 uncultured Oscillochloris sp.
CCATGTGCAGGTTGGCTCCGTGAAGTATCGGCGTGCGTTTATGCGCCGTAGTTCCCCAGACACGGGGCATGTAGCTCGGGAGGTACATCCAGCGGATGGCTCACGAGAAGCTGCGGGGCTTTAGCCCCTGCGGAGTGTCACAATGGGCCAGATGCTCGGCAGCCTGGGCCAGGCATGGCTCAGGTTGCTGCTCTACCCCGGCGGGCTGGCCGCGTTCGGCCTGGCCTGGCTGCTCGCGCGCTGGATGAGATTTGTTTCCGTCGGCAATGATCAAAAAGCTGATCGCGGGGGGCAGCGGTTCCCGCACCCACCGCGTGAGATTGCCGCCGCCCTGCTGCCGCTGCTGGCCCTGGCCCTGCTGCCCGTCCCGCCGGCCCGCAGCTTCCCTTACGGCATCGATCTCGTGACGGCCCTGGCGCTGCTCGGCTGGGCGCGGCTGCGCCGCCAGGCGACCGACGGCACGCTGGAGGGCGCGAGGCTGCGCACCCTGCTCCCAGGGTACGGGCTGCTGCTGCTAGGGGCGATGGCGATGGGCACGGGCGCGGGTGGGATGGAGCTGAGTCGGCTGCTGCGGGCACCTGACACGGCCCTGGGCTGGGGGTTGCTGCTGGGTGGGAGCGGGCTGTGGTTGATCGGGCAGGGCCGACTCTACGCCGGGGCGCGGGGGCGGGCGGCGCAACTCGGCGAGCTGGGCCAGCTCTGGATCGGCGCAATACCGATCCTGACGGCCCTCACGGCAGGGATGGCGGGTCGCCTGCCAGCGGGCTGGGCGGGCTGGGCGCTGCCGCCCCTGGCCCTGCTGATCGCGGCGCTCGCGCTCGGGCTGGCCCGGCGCATATCACCGTGACACATAATCCGTGGCGCGGTCACGCATCACGCCGCATCAACCGTACGGTAGCCGCCGCGCCCGCGAGGCGTGAACATATCGCTCAAGTTCGCAATGATCGCACTGGCAAGCTGTAACTCGACGCGCAAGAGCGCCCGCAGCCCGGCCAGATCGCGGTCAGACCACTGCTCAAAAATATCCGAGACCGTGGTGCTGACCAGTTGGATATACTCAATCTGCAGCTTCTGGCCGTCGCTCTGGTAGATCTTACGCACCTCCACCGCCACCGGCTCCATCTCGGCGGCCTCGGCGGGGTAGTAGCGCACGAAGGCGATCTGAACGGCGCGCTGGAACATCCGCACCAACTCAATGTCGTTACGATCCTGAGACCCCAGCAGGGTAGCCGTGTAGGCCCAAGTTAGATCGAGCGGTTCGGTGGGGAGCTCGCGGCCCTCCGAGATCAGTTGGTGGACAGCCGACCAGGTGAAGCCAATCTCTAGCCAGGGTGGGATATTTTCGTTGGTGAGCGGCTCCTCGTGTTCGGGGAAGAGTTCGATCTTGCAGGTGCGGTCGTGCGTGGTCGGAATCACGCTCTCAATAAAGGCGTGTTCGTGCAGCCCAACCGCCAGCCAGGCATCCTCAAGGCCGCTCACCAGATCATCATAGGTCAACATGCTCGCTCCTCAGTAGGTGTGTCGCGCTATTGTACCGCTATCCTGCGGGGCGGGCAACCGTGCCAATATTTCAGATTCTAGCGTTGCGCGCTCTGCACGGCCTGAAGGAGTTGCTGCACCTGGCTGATCTTGTCGGTCTGCCCGCCCACCTGAAGCGCGGTAATCAGCCGGTTGGCCTCGCTGACCGCCTCAAGGTAGCGCTTGGTGTCGCTTAGCACGATGGTGTAGTTGCGGCTGTACTCGACATTGACGGGCTGGAGCGCCACGGCGCGCTGGTAGGGTTCGAGCGAACTGGCCACGTTACCGGCGCGCACCGCGAGCAACCCCACCACCGAGTGCAGCAGAGCCGCCTGGCCGCGCACGATCCTGGCGTCGCTCGCATGCTCAGGGTCGCGATCGAGGATCGACAGGCGATCCTCGCTCTTCTGGGCGGCGGCGCTGAAGGCATCGCGCAGACGCCCGATCATGTCGGGGTGATCGGCCATGGCGTCGGCGACATTCTGGATGTTGTTGGCCGCTATTGTCGGCGAGAGCGTGATGGCCTTGACGTAGGAGTCGGTGGCCTTGGCCAGATCGCCGCCACGGCGCTGCGCAAGATCCCCCAGGCGCAGGTAGGTGTCGGCGTAGCGCGAGTCGAGTACCTCGGAGTGGCGCAGCAACTCGGCGGCCTGATCATACAATGCCTGGGCCTGGACGCTATCGCCGACGGCCTTGGTGTAATCGCCAAGCGCGGCCACCACACCGGCCCGCTCGTTGATCAAGGTGACATCGTTGGGGGCGATCGGCGTCACCTGCTCGTACCAGTGTATGGCGAGCCGCAGGCGCTCGGAGTTGCGGGTAATTCCATACCAATAATTATTGAGCCGACCCAAGTTGGCGAAGTGATCTTTGTTCAGGGGGTTGAGGTCGTGGGCCTTGAGCAGCACCGCCTCGGCGTAGCTCATCATGCTCAGGGGCGAACTGCTCTGGATGAAGTCGGCCACCGCCTGCTGATCGGCCAGGCGGATCAGATCTTGCATATCCGCATTGGGCTTTGGCTGGCCAAGGGGCACATTGCGGACGCGCAGGGCGTCGCCGGTGGTCATCAGGGCGCGGCCGAGGCTAAGGTAGTAGAAGTCTTCGCCGGGGCTGCTGCGCACCGTGCCGATATAGCCGTCGAGCACGACGACCAACTGGTTCAGATCGATCCCGGCGCGGTCGCTGGCACCCTGGGCCTCCTGAAAGCGCATATCGGCGTAAACCGGGGCGATATTGACGGCCCAGGTGAACCAGAAGGTCACGAGGAGCAGGGCGGTGTAGGCCAGCAGGGCGGGGGCGCGGCCCTCTCGGCGGGCGGCGGGCCGCAGGGTGCTGCGGCGTCCGCTCGATGTGCCCTGGCGCTTGCGTTCGGCGGCGGGGGACTCCACATCGGCGGCGGGCGGTGCGGGGCGCAGGCTCAGCCGGTAGTGCCCATCGAGGGCACCGCCGGCCACGGTCAGCGCCAGGGCGACCCAGAGCAGCATCAGGGTGGCCACAATCGGGATGCCGGTGGCACCCTCAACGACATGGCTGGCCACCAGGCTGAGGGTGGCGATAAACAGCACCTGCCAGCGCCAGTCATGGCCGCGTAGCGCAAGCCGGGTGGCGAGTACGAAGAAGCTGATCAGCAGGAAGATGTAACTGGCCAGGCCAACGACTCCCTTCGTCACCAACTCATCGAGGATCGCCTCGTGCGAGCGGTCGGGCGAAGCGCCACGGGCCTCGACATTGGAGAGCGAGGGCGGGAAGAACGGGTTAAAGGCGACGAACATGCTCTCCGGCCCCCAGCCGATCAGGCTGCGCAGGGGGTTGGATGCGATCAGCGCGATTGCCCCGCCGCCGTGGGCATCGCCGGCCCAGATCAGCCGACGCACCAGGCCGGTGCCGCTATCAACCTCGGTGAGCTTGCCCATGCGCCCGAGGTAGGGCACCTCGCGCAGTTGCACAAAGATCGGCGCATCCGAGAAGTTGAAGGCCGCCAGAAAGGTCGCCGCCAGCACGGTGACGCCAATCCAACTGATCAGCAGAACGCGCAGGCGCCCGGCGAGCTTGGCGGCCCCGCTGGCGCGGGCGCGGCGCAGGGCCACCCACAGCAGCATGGAGAAGAAGATAAACATACCAGCGCCCAGGCCGATGAAGGGGCCACGGCTTTGGGTAAAGACCGTGGCCAGCACCATCAGCAGGGCGGCGGCGGCGCTGACCGCCGCGCCGATGCCGAGGCTCAGGCGCGAGGGCTGCGCCGCACGGGCCGGCAGGATGAAGGCCATCCCGTAGCCAGTCACGCCGCAGCCGATGCTGATAAATAGCCAGATCCACCAGTCCACCGCGTTGGGTGCATCTTTGGGCAGGGCCGCCACCTGGATCCCGGCGTTGGCGGTGTGGGCGAACTGCGCGCCAAAGAGGAGCAAAAAGCCCAGGGTGAGGATTCCGGGCCAGAGCGGGGGACGCCCGCTCGTCCGGTCGAAGTCGGTGGTCAAGATCCACCACAGGCCGGTGGCGCTGATCACCGCGCCGGGAAAAACCCACCAGTAGCGGAAGTCGACGGTCCGCACGGCGGCACCGAACTTGATCACCGCGAGCAGCAGCAGCATCCCGCTGAACAGCAGCATGGCGCGGGCGAGGGTCCACAGCCACTCAGTGCGCGGGCGAGCGCTGGGCGGGGCGGCGCGGATCTCGCCCAGGGCGGCGACGAGCCGGTAGATCGCCAGGGGCGTCACCAGGATCAGGAACGCGGCGACAAAAATCGAGTTGCCGAGGGTCGAGGCCACGCGAGAGATCACATCGCCCTGCCATGGCAGCGGGTCGATCCTCAGGTGCTGGAGTACCCCATAGCTGGCGGCCGTCACCCCGGAGATGATCGTGATCGTGATGATCCGCTCGATCTGGGCGCGGGTGCGCAGGGTGGCGAGCATCAGCACGAAGAGCATGATATACGAGAGGTTCGTGTAGGTGCCCTGGAGCCGCTGGTACGATCCCCAGAAGCTCGTGGCAGGCACCACCGAGGTGACCGTGGTGATCAGAAAGACCATGGCGTAGGCCAGGGCGGGCACGGCCAGCGGGATGGCGGTGAAGCGACGCCAGAGGCCCGGCCCGGCGGCGGGCGGCGGGATGGCGCTGCGGGTGTTGAGGAACTCAAAGGCGCGGATGAGGCCCATGGCCGAGGCGATCAGCACCAGCGAGCGCAGGGTGGTGGCCTTATCTGGCTCGAAATGGCGGGCGGTAAAGAGGCTGAAGTAGATCGGCACGAGGGTGAGGGCGAGTACCCAGCATGCCTCGATGATCCGCGCAGACCAGCGGCTGATGGTTGTCTCTCGTTGCATAGCTCACGCAGTGAGGGCGTGGGTGCGGCTGCGCCGCTCCCACACATACTCATCAATAGTGCGGCGCGGCGGATGCCACGCCGCACTATTGATGATACGGATTCGGGGCGGCGCCACGCGCCGCGCTACCGGGCAAGCTGCGGGTTGCGCTGCTGAAGCTTCCAGCCGCTGGCCCGACCGATGATCTCGCGGGCGTTGGCCCGGCTATGCTCGCTGGGCGTGCCATCGAGCATCGCGGCCAGTTCATCGACGCGCTGCGCATCGTCAAGCAGGCGCACCGTGGTACGGGTGCGGTCGCTGCTAAACTCTTTGCTAATATGGTAGTGGGAGTCGGCGAAGGCCGCCACCTGGGGCAAGTGGGTGATGCAGACCACTTGGTGGTTGGCGGTGATCGCCCAGAGCTTCTGGCCAACCACCTGACCGGCCCGCCCGCCCACGCCTACGTCGATCTCATCGAAGATCAGGGTGGGCACCTCATCGACCCGCGAGAGGATCGACTTGAGGGCCAGCAGCAGGCGGGCGCTCTCGCCGCCCGAGGCGATGCGGGCCAGCGGCTTGAGCGGCTCGCCGGGGTTAGGCGAGATCATGAACTCCACCCGGTCGATGCCGGTCTTATCGTAGGCGACGGGAGCCGCGCCGGGCACCGGCACGCCGGCATGTTCTTCGGCGTGCTCCATACGCACATTGAAGCGGATGTTGGGCATGGCCAGGTCGGCCATCGCGCCCTCGATCAGCTGGGCGAGCTGGTCGCCGACGGCGCGGCGGCGGCGCGAGAGATCCAAGGCGGCGCTCGCCAGCTCGCCGAGCTGGCGGGCATCCTGCTGCTCCAGGGCGGCGATATGCTCGGAGCTGTGGGTAAGCCGCTCGATTTCGGCCTCGGCGCGGTCGGCGCGCTCGATCAGTTGAGCGACATCGCCGCCGTACTTACGCTGGAGATCGCGCAGCACCGTCAGCCGGTCCTCGATCTGGTCGATCCGGTCGGCCTCAAAATCGAGGCTGAGGCGGTAGGAGCGCAGGGATGCGGCCAGATCCTCGGCCTGGTACTGGAGATCGCTGGCCTGGGCGGCAAGATGGGCCACACTCGGGTCGAGGCGGGCCAGATCCTCAAGGGCGGCGGCGATCTGGGCCATGGCCTCAAGCACGGGACAAGCCGCCGCCCGCCCGCTGTCGCGGCCCTCGTAGAGCGTGGCGTAGGCATCATTGGCCAGGTCGGTGATCCGCGCCGCGTTCTGCACTACCGCCCGCTCGCGCAGCAGATCCTGCTCCTCGCCAGGGCGCAGCTTCGCCGCCGCGACATCCTCGCTGAGGAAGCGCAACTCTTCAAGCCGCTCCTTGCGGCGCAACTCGCTGCGCCGCAGCTCGGCCAGGTCGTTGCGGGTGCGGCGCAGCTGTCCGACCAGCTCGGCCACCTGCGCACGTATGGGCATCAGCTCGCCAAAACGGTCGAGCATCTCCAGGTGAGTGCGCGGGTTAAACAGCGAGAGTCCCTCGTGCTGGCCGTGGATGTCGATCAGGCACCCGCCCACCTCGCGCAGGACGCTAGCGGAGACTGCCCGCCCGTTGATGCGCGCCACGCTACGCCCGCTCTCGGCGCTGATCTCGCGGGCCAGGATCACCTGGCCGTCGTCCTCGTCGTACAGGCCGTACTCCTGGAGCAGCGGCAGCACTGCGGCGCGATCGTCAAGGCTGAAGATGCCCTCAATCCGCGCCCGACTACAGCCCGCCCGCACAAACGTGACATCGGCCTTCTCTCCACGCAGGGTGCCCAGGGCGTCGATGATGATCGACTTGCCGGCCCCCGTCTCGCCCGTGAGGACGTTAAATCCTTCCTCCAGGCGCAGATGCAGCCGATCAATGATCGCGAAGTCGCGGATCTGGAGTTCAAGCAGCATAGGGTGGGACAAGCGAACATACGAGCTGAAATAGACGCCATTTGCATTGTACCACACCCCCGGCCCGCTGCGGAGATCCGCCTTTTGGCCGATGGCGTGGCCATGACCCATTTGTTATGCTGTTCACATAGTCCGGCGTTGGTAGCGACAGACACGCCGGGGCTGGCCCCAGTAACTCCTCACTGTTGCCCTCCATAAACACCCCCAACGGCTGCCGAGAGGCAGCCGTTTCCACATGGTTCGGCTGGCCCAGGGCGTTTGTCAGGTAAGGCATAAAACTCCTTGACGCTATGCGATGGCTCAAGACTCTAACCCTCTACTGTATTCCCCGACCTTATGTGGTAACGCGCAACCCTCGCCGCCACCACCACACGCCCCCGACCACGGCGTAGTATGTCAGCAGCATCCAGAGCGGCAGGGGCGGGATGATGATTGCGGCCCAGGATGGCTGCGCGAGCAGGGCCACACCCTGGGCGATCCAGGTCAGCGGCAGCCAGAGCAGCAGGCCGAGGATCTGGCCGAGGGGCAGCCAGAGCAGGCCACCGGCCAGGGCCAGGCTACCGAAGAGCATGGCGTAGGGCACCACTGGCACGAGCAACACGTTGGCCAGCGGCGCGATCAGCGAGAGGTTGCCGAAGGCCGAGAGGATGAGCGGCAGGGTCAGCACCTGCGCCGCCAGGGTCGCAGTGAGCGCCTCGGTGAAGGGGGCCATCCAGGGCCAGGCGAAGGGCCGCCGACCGGATATCCAGCCCTCCACCGGACGGGCGAAGGCGAACAGACTCGCGGTGGCCAGGGACGAGAGCTGAAAGCCTAGATCCCACAGGGTGTGCGGGTCGGCCGCGCTGATGATCCAGCATGCGGATAGCAGCAGCGTCCATGGCTCGCTGCGCCGCTCGCTGCTGCGCGCCAGCACCATCAGGCTGGCCATCACCGCCGCGCGCAACACCGCCGCCGACCCGCCGGTGAACATGGCGTAGACCCACATGATTGCCAGGGTCAGCCAGAAGGCCGACCAGCGCCCCAGATGCAGCCGCGCCGTCAGCCCGCCCAGCAGCGCGGCCACGATGGTGAAGTTCCAGCCCGAGACCACCAGGATGTGGCTGGTGCCGGTCGCGGAGAAGTTGGCGTAGACGTCATCGGGGATGCTCGACTGGATGCCCAGCAGGATGCCGACGATCAGGGACGCCTGCGGCTCGGGCAGCAGCCGAACCATCGTGGCCCGGCATGCCTCGCGGGCCTCGTAGAGCAGGCGCAGCGGCCCGCTGCCCGCCGCCGGTAGCAGGCGCACCTCCTTCGGCACGGGGATCAGCACGTGGATGCCACGGTGGGCTAGGTAGGCCCGGTAATCGAAGTCGCCAGGTCGCTCGGCCGCGCGCGGAGTGTTCAGCACGCCCGTCACCGCGAGCCGGTCTCCGTGGCGATAGATCGGGAAGGGCGGCAGGGCCACCAGGATCAGCCCCTCGGCCGGGCGCGATGCCGCGCCGAGGCGGGTCGCCTCGACCTGGAGCGTCACCTGCTGGCCATCCTCGCTGCGCCGTGGGTCGCCGGTCACGGTGCCGGTCACATGCAGCTCACCGCGCGCGGCCAGGCGTCGCACGTCCTCCGGCCCAGCGGGCGGCACGCTCGCGCCGTAGCGCAGCGCGCCGAGGGCGGCGCAGGCCAGGGCCAGGGCCAGATCGCGCCCACGCGGTGTCCGCCGCAGGGCCAGGGCAGCGAGGGCACCCGCGCCGACGAGCGCCCACAGCCCGCCTGCCCCCGGCCACCACAGCGACCCGGCCACCACCCCGAGCATCCAGGCAATTGCAAGACGGATGAGCATGGCCCCTCTGGCGGTATCGACACAGACTCAAGTCTATACCGCCGGGGGGACGGCGCAGGTTACGCGACTTAGCGCCGCACTACTGGCAGGTAGCCCCTGGCCCCGCCGACGATCAGGTACACGGTCAGGGTGCGCGTGTTGCTGCCACTGGTCGCGGTCAGCGTCACCTGATAGGCTGCGCCGGGGGCCAGCGATCCGGTCGCGTGCTGATCCGCCAGGGTCAGCGTCACTTGCCCCGGCCCGCTCATACTTTGCGGCGTGAGCGTGAGCGTGGGCAGAGGGTCGGGGCCGCTGACCGGGCCGGACGAGATGCTGATCGGCGCAGCGATGCCGCTGAGGGTGATCGGGTAGCTGGCGCTGGCCCCGGCGATGATCGCCTGGGCCTGGGCCACGCTGCTGATCGCCAGCACGGGCGGGGTGGCCGGGGCCAGGCCGTTACGCAACTGGCTGCCGCGCCCGGTGGGCCAGAACAGGCGCGCGTCGGCGCTCCCCGGCAGGTCGTAGGCCACGGCCCCGCTATGGCTGGTGCCAATCACCAACTCAAGGTCGGGGTCGGCGTCGATGTTGGCGATGGTCGGCGCACCCAGCCCGCCGTTCCAGGTGCCGCCAGATCCCGGCGTCGGCAGATCGATGGCGTAGAGCTGATGCCCCTGGCTGTCGAGGATGTGCAGTTGGCCGACTTGCCCGCTGGCGACCTCCGGCCACGAGGTGAAGATTACCTCGGCCTGCCCGTCGTTGTTCAGGTCGGCCACCACCGGCTCGGAGGCAAAGCGGATGCCGCTTCCCGGCACATCAAAGGGCCAGGCACCGTGTTCGGTCTTGTCGAGCCAGAAGGCATGCAGCCGCCCGTCGTACGATGGGTAGAGGATCTCGCGCTTGCCGTCGCCGTCGAGATCGGCCGTTACTGCGTTCATCACGGCATTCTCGATCACGCTGTAGTCCTGCGAAAGTGCGCCGCTGTTGGAAACCGGCGTGGGCAATACCGTCCAGTCAAACCCGCTGCCGCTCCAGCGGGTGCGGTCGGCCTTGAGGATCCACGGCAGATAGTACATATCGCCGGCGGGGTCGCCGACACCGCAGTTGTATACGTCGCCGGGGACGATCAACTCCAGGCTGCCGTCGCCGTCCATGTCAGCAATCGCCGGGGCGGCGTTGGCGAAGTTCGGCCGGTGTTCGGTGCCACAGTTGGCGTACCCGCGCAGGTCAACCGCATGATCAACGTGGACGCCCACCTGGCTCCAGACCTTGCCCGCGCCGTAGATCGGGCTGACCGGAAGCTGGCTGCCGTCCGGGGCCAACCCGGTGATGTAGTGCGTGTCGGTGGGGGCGAAGATCTCCTGCCTGCCGTCGCCATTCATATCAGCGATGGCGATGTTCTCGTTGTACATGCCCCAGCCATAGCCTGGATCACCGTCGTGACGGGCGGGCCAGCCTGGGCGCAGGCTGCCGTCGGGTTCGTACACGCTCACCTGCTTGGTATTACCGCCGCTGGCCCGCCCGACGATGATCTCGTAGCGCCCATCGCCCTCTAGGTCGGACAGGGCCAGGGTGCGTACCTCGCCGCCGCCGAAGGGGTTACGCGCCCAGAGGATCGCACCGGTCGCCGCGTAGGCGGTGACCTGGTCGCCGCCGCGACCGACCACAACCTCCAGCGATCCGTTGCCGTCCAGGTCGGCCACAGCGATGCCGGGCCAGATCCGAGCGCCGTTCTTCGCGCTCCACTGGGTGCTGCCGTCCTCGCCGTTGAGCGCGAAGAGACTGTAGCCACCCCAGATCACCTCCGGCTTCCCGTCGTTGTCCAGGTCGGCGACGGCGGGCGAGGCGTACCAGCCGGTATCGCAGTAGTGTGGCGGCGCGGCGCAGCCGCCGTACTGCCACTTCAGGACGGGCTTCCCCACCGCTGCGGCGATTGTCGGCGCGGCGTTCGTCGGCGTCATGACGCCGCCCAACAGCACACACCCGGCCAGGCTCAGAAGCGCAAGATAGCGGCGCATAGGAGACTCCTCTTGTGTGCGAATGCGGGCTGCAGGGAGGGCGAAGCCGTCCCTGTAGCCCGCACCTACGTTACGTCCCCAGCCGCTCCAGCAGGGTGCAGTAGGCGGCCTGGCCCTTGCGGAAGCTGGCGAGGCGGAAGAACTCATTCGGCGAGTGAATGTCCTCGTCGTCGAGGCCGAAGGCGAAGCTGGCGGTGTAGGCTCCCAGGTGGCGCTGGAAGAGGCTGCACACCGGGATGGATCCGCCGCTACGCACGTTGTAAGGCTCCTGGCCGTAGAGCTCCACCAGCACCGCGCGCACCGCCGCGTTGCCTGGCTCGTCCTCGGGCACCAGATAGGGGAAGGCCCGGAAGGCCAGCGGGGCGACGGTGGCGGTCACGCCGGGCGGGGTGTGGCTGGCCACGTGAGTCTGGAGCAGATCGACGATCCGCGAGGGAGTCTGGTCGGCGACCAGGCGGCAGGTGATCTTGGCGTGGGCTTCACTGGGCAGCACCGTCTTGATGCCCTCGCTCTGGAATCCGCCCCAAATCCCGTTGACTTCGAGGGTGGGCCGAGCCCAGGCCCGCTCACGCGGGGTGTAGCCCGCCTCGCCGAAGAGGGTTGGCACATCCAGAGCTTCGACCTCGGCGGACTCGTCGTAGGGCACCTTGGCGATCCGCGCGCGATCCTGCGCAGTCAGCGGCACCACCTCGTCATAGAATCCGTCCACCGTCACCGTGCCGTCGGGGCCGTGCATCGAGGCGATGATCGCCGCCAGGGCGTGGATGGGATTCTGCACCACGCCGCCGTACATGCCAGAGTGCAGGTCGGCGCGGGCGGCCCGCACATCGATCTGCACGCCGCAGCCTCCGCGCAGGCCCACCAGGATGAGCGGCTCGCTCTCGCTCCACTGGCCACCGTCCGAGCTGAGTACCATGTCGCAGGCCAGCAACTGTGTCTGCTTGGGGATGAACTCGCCGAGCTGCGGGCTGCCAATCTCCTCCTGGCCCTCGAAGAAAAACTTCAGGTTCACCGGCAGGACGCCCGCCGTTTTGAGCATGGCCTCGACGGCCAGGATCGGCACCAGCATGTTGCCCTTGTCGTCGCTGGCCCCACGAGCGAACACCTTGTCGTCGCGGATGTCTGGCTCGAAGGGCGGCGTTGTCCAGAGGTTGAGCGGATCCACCGGCTGCACGTCGAAGTGGCCGTAGATCATCACCGTGGGCGTGCCGGGGGCGTGCAGCCAGTCGGCGTAGACCACGGGATGCCCGCCGGTGGGCAGGATCTGCACGTGTTCCATACCGGCGGCGGTCACGCGGGCAGCCACCCATTCGGCGGCGCGCTGCACGTCACCCGCGTTGGCCGAGATCGCCGAGATGCTCGGGATGCGCAGGAAGTCGAGCAATTCGGCGAGAAAGCGCGGCTGGTGTTGCTCAAGGTAGCGGTTCCACATTGGCATAATCTTTGCAACTCCTGTACAATGAATGTGGTCGTAGCTGCGGCGCATGGGCACCAGATAGGTATGGGCAAACGCCAACGATGGGGTGCCGATACGTCGCCCCTACACGATACGAAATAGTATACAGGAGTTACCCATGGCAGATTCATCCGTCCCGACCACCGCCGACAACCAGCGCGGTGCCGATATCGCCCGTCAGGCGGCGGTACTCGCGGCCTTGGCCGCCACCCTGACCGTCAACACGCTTGCGACCACCCTGCCGCTGAACGGCCAGAGTACCGCCGAGCTCTCGGCCCGCTTCCCGATCAAGATCACGCCGCCGGGGTACGTATTTGGCATTTGGGGGTTGATCTACAGCGGGCTGCTGGGCTACGGGATCTACCAGGCATTGCCGGCTCAGCGCGAGAACCCGCGCCTGCGCCGGGTGGGCTGGCCCTTCGTGTTAAGCTGCGTGGCCAACATCGGCTGGATCTTCCTTTGGCACTACAACCGGCCTCGGCTCAGCCTCGGGGCAATGTTCGGCCTCCTGCTGGCCCTGATCACGGTCAACACGCGCCTGGGCAAGCTGCTCCAGGGACCGCTGGGCGAGAAGTTGCTGGCCAAGCTGCCCTTCAGCGTCTACCTGGGCTGGGTCAGCGTGGCCACCCTGGTGAATATCACCGTGGTTTTGTACGACATTGGCTGGGCCGGGATGGAGATTGACGAAGATATCTGGACAGCGGCGCTGCTGGGCACCGGCACGGCCATCGGGGCAGGCATGAGCGTGCTACGCGGCGACGTGGCCTTCCCGCTCGTGCTGGCCTGGGCCTTCCGGGGGATCGCCGAGAAGCAGGCGGACAGCGCGATCATCGCGCCCGCCGCCCAGGCGGCGACGGCGGCAGCGGCCCTGAGCGCGGTGGCGGGGGTTGGGGTTTGGATCGCGAAGGGCGCAAAACTGGGCGAATAAGGCAAACGCGGAGGGCGCGGATATCGAAGAAGGCCGAGCCTGCGCTGGTGATCACGCCGACCAGGGTCGCCAGCCCAGTCCGCCCTCCCATGTCGCGTGAAAAACAAGATTTCAGGTGCCAGGTTTCAGCTTGACCGTTCGTATAGCCATCCTCTTAGGGTTGTTGCGTGGAGTCGAGGCTTTAGCCGGATAGGGCCGCCTAAAGGCTCGACTCCTTTTCATAACCAGTTTAGGACTGCTATAGCGCGGGTTTCTAGCCTGCCGACGTGCATCTGACGGGCTGCAAGCCCGCACTACGAACACGGCAAACGGTAAAGCTGTTCTGAATGTTGTCGGCAAGGAAGATCGTCAAATGGTGAGCGTCAGCGCAGCACTGGCAACCATGTTTCTTCCCGCATGCTTCGCCTGATAGAGCGCCTGGTCGGCGCGCTCCAGTAAGGTCTCTTCTTTCAGATCTTCGCAAAAGGCCGCCACCCCGAGGCTAATCGTCACGTGATTGCTCACATGACTCCCTTTGTGGCTAATATTGAGCGTTTCGATCTTCGCCCGTACCATCTCGGCGATGGCGATGGCTCCGGCGGCGGGCGTATCTGGCAGCACCATCACAAATTCTTCGCCGCCATAGCGCGCAATCAGATCGCCCGGTCGCTTCACCGTGGCCGTGAGCGCGGCGGCGATCTGTCGCAGACAGCTATCGCCAGTCTGATGCCCATAGATGTCGTTATAGGACTTGAAGTAGTCTACGTCACAGAGAATAACCGACAATGATGATTGCTGCCGTCTGCTCCGTAAGAACTCGCGGTGGAGATACAGATCAAAGTATCCACGGTTATGCAACTGGGTAAGGCTATCGATCTGCGATAGCCGCTCAAGATCGCTGAAGGCCCGCGTTAGCTGTTGCCCAAATAGCGTGATCGCCACCATACCAACCAGGGCAATCAGCGCATGGCTCAGCAGAACCGGCCAAATAACGACCGGCTGGGTGCGGAAGGCGACGCTAATCCCGCCACGGATATCGCCCACTTTGTAGCCCTGTTGCTCATGACACTTCAGGCAGCTTGACTGAGTGATCAAGGGGGCCATGTAGGTGAAGCTCTGGGGTTGAGCGTCCCAGCTATACAACTCCAGTTGCGCTTCGCGCTCAAAGGATGTGAGCGCCTGGGTCTCCCAGACATCCGCCGCATTGCCAGGATTGATCGGCTTCAGGCTGGTGATGTGAAAGCGGATCTTGTTGCCATTCTGGGCCAGATCGGCGATCAGGCGGGTCATATACGCCGGGTTCACCTTTGTCAGCGTTATCCCATTGGGCAGATGAATGTCTCGGTCGGGGACGTTCAGATACGGGTTTGGCTGGATCAGATCCGAGACCGGCACATACACGCCGCCATGCTGCGCGTTCCACTCGCGCACGGTGACGATCAGCTCGAAGAATGAGCGCGCAACCTGCACATCAGCCTGCTGATTCGCCGCCTGGATCTGGCTGATGTTCCAGATAGCCGAGGCCGCAACCAACGCAAACCAAAATACGGCAATCATGGCGATATACTGACGTCTCATAGGGTTGCTCCACTGGATGTTAGATGCCTATGTGTTGAGCCTCCACCAAAGTAACGCAGTGTCTCGCGATCGACAATCGAGCGAGCTACGGATCGCCCTGTGAGGTGCCACCTGACGGCGGGGTTCGCACGGGCCGAAGCGCGGGCGGGTCGTGAAGCGACCGACCCGTTGCTTCGGCCTTACGCTGGGCTATTTTTTCTTTCCCCGTGGCACGGCGGGCGGGGCGTTACGCGCATGCGGCGTCTGCGGCGGATCCAGGGTTTTGGGCGCGCTCGGCGGAGCCTGCGGCTGGGCCTGCTGCTGGGCCTGGAGAATCTTGGCGGCCTCGACGGCGATGGCCAGATTCTCGCGACGGATGATGGGCGGCGGGGCAGCGGCGGGGCCGTTCGCCGCCGCCAGGATCAGCGGCATAATCTCGTCCTCGCGGCCAATGTGGCAACTCTTAAACTTCTTGCCGCTGCCGCACGGGCACAGATCGTTGCGGCCCGGCAGCGTCACCTGCTTGTGCGCTTTCGCATGCTCGATCTCCTCCTCGCTGCTGCCGCCGGCGCGCTGGGCCGTGGCCAGGCGCTGCTGCTGCTCGGCCTCGATCTGCCGCAGGTACGCCTCATACTGGAACGATGCCGCCAGCAGGTTGTAGACGATATCGCGGGTGATGTTGTCCTTCAGCTCATCGAACATCGAGAACGAGGCCCGCTTAAACTCGGTCAGCGGATCCTTCTGGGCGTATGCCTGCAGGTTGATCGCCTGGCGCAGCTCGTCCATCGCGGTCAGGTAGTCGATCCACTGGCGGTCAATCGCGCCCAGCATCAGGCGACGTTCGACCTCACGCATCCGGGCTGGCCCGATCACCCGCTCGCGCTCGGCGTAGCCCGCCTCCATCTGATCCACCAGCCAGCCCTCGATCTCATCGCGGCTCTTGTTCTGAACGCTCGTCGGCGTCGTCGAGGCCGACAGCATCGGGTTGATCTTGCGGTACTCGCGCAGCAGTTCCTCGCTGTTCCAGTCCTCGCGGCTGTCGGCGGAGAGATGGTCATCGACCAGGCCGGCAATCTCCTCGCCCACCAGTTCCAGCACGCGCTCGCGCATGTCGGTGCCGTCGAGGATGGCCCGCCGGTCGGCGTAGATAATATGGCGCTGCTTGTTCATCACATCGTCGAACTCGACGGTGTGCTTGCGGATATCGAAATTGTAGCCCTCAACGCGGGTCTGCGCGCCCTCGATGGTGCGGTCGAGCATCCCCGCCTCCAGCGGCAGGTCGTCCTCGACGAAGCGGCTCATGATGCTGCGGATGCGATCCACCGGGCCGAAGCGGCGCATCAGCTCGTCCTCAAGCGAGAGGAAGAAGCGCGACGAGCCGGGGTCGCCCTGGCGACCGGCGCGACCGCGCAACTGGTTATCGATCCGGCGGGCCTCGTGACGCTCGGTGCCAACGATATGCAGGCCGCCCCGCTCGCGCACCTGCGCGCCCTCGACAGCGGTGAGGCGGATCGCCTCGGTGCGGGCCGCGCTGAGTTGCTCGGGGTCGGCGGCATCGAACTTAACCCCCTTGGTCGCCAGCAGGTCGTCTACCAGGCCATCGGGGTTGCCGCCGAGCAGGATGTCGGTACCACGTCCGGCCATGTTGGTAGCCACCGTCACCACGCCCTTGCGCCCGGCCTGGGCCACGATCCCGGCCTCGCGCTCGTGCTGCTTGGCGTTCAGCACACTGTGCGTGACCCCCGAGCGATGGAGCAGTTCGCTCACCCGCTCGGATGTCTCCACCGAGGTGGTGCCGATCAGCACCGGCCGCCCGGCCTGCACCATCTCCTGAACCTCGCGCACCACCGCTTCAAACTTAGCCTGCTCGGTGCGGTAGATCTGATCGACCATATCCTTGCGCACCATCGGCTTGTTGGTCGGGATGATCACCACATCCAGGTTGTAGATCTTGCCGAACTCCTCGCGCTCGGTGTAGGCCGTGCCAGTCATCCCGGCCAACTTGTTGTACATGCGAAAGTAGTTCTGGAAGGTGATCGTAGCCAGGGTGACGTTCTCGTTCTTGATCTGCACGCCCTCTTTGGCCTCGACGGCCTGGTGCAGGCCATCGCTCCAGCGCCGACCGGGCATCGAGCGACCGGTGAACTCATCAATGATCAGCACCTCACCAGCGGGTGTGATCATGTAGTCCTTATCGCGGTGGAAGATGAAGTTCGCCTTGAGGGCGTTCTCAACGTAGTGGGTCTTCTCGTAGTGGGCCGGGTCGTATAGGCTCTCGTCGGCGGGGATACGCATCAGCCGCTCAAGCTTCTCGATGCCCTGCTCGGTCAGGGTGATGCTCTTGCTGCGCTCCTCAATCAGGAAATCGCCGTCGGGCTCGATACCCTCGTCCTTGATCTGCTTGAGCGTCACGCTGCTGCGTTTGAGGTTCCGCACCAGCACGGCCATCTGCCGGTAGAGGTCGCTGCTCTTCTGGGCCGGGCCAGAGATAATCAGCGGGGTGCGGGCCTCATCAATCAGGATATTATCGACCTCGTCCACAATCGCGAAGTGCAACTCGCGCTGAACCATCTGCTCCAGCTCGTAGGCCATATTGTCGCGCAGATAATCGAAGCCAAACTCGTTGTTGGTGCCGTAGGTAATATCGGCGTAGTAGGCATCGCGGCGCAGGCAGGGCCGCCAGTGGACAAGGCGCTGATCCTCGGGGTTGGCGCTCGGGTCGGTATACTCCGGGTCGTAGCGCGCGCTGGTGTCGTGGGCGATAAAGCCGACGCTCAGCCCGAGGAAGTGGTAGATCGGGGCCATCCAGCCCGCGCCGACCTTGGCCAGGTAGTCGTTCACCGTCACCAGATGCGCGCCCTTGCCCTCCAGGGCGTTGAGGTAGAGCGACAGGGTCGCCACCAGCGTCTTGCCCTCGCCGGTCTTCATCTCGGCGATCTTGCCCTGGTGCAGCACCACGCCGCCGATCAGCTGCACATCGAAATGGCGCATACCGATGGTGCGGCGGGCGGCCTCGCGCACGGCGGCGAACGCCTCATGCAGGATATCGTCGAGATCCTCGCCCGCCTCCAGCCGCCCGCGCAACTCGGGAGTCTTCGCGCCGAGGGCCTCGTCGGAGAGTGCCTTGTAGGCATCCTCAAGCGCGTTGATCTCAACGACGATCGGCTGAATCTGGCGTACCGCCCGATCATTCCCGTCGCCGACGACCTTCTTCAGCCAACTCAGCATCTGTATCTCCATCGCAGGACGCGACGATCCGCTCACGCCCCGCGCATCATGTGTCACATAGTACGCGCCAGAAGGCATTATACCCGACGCCAATGGCCAGGGGCAAGCGTGGAGGTCATGAACCCAGGGCGGTTGCAAAGTCGCCTCCGGCGGGGGTTTGGGGGTGGCAAAGCCACCCCCGAAAGATCTTTTTTTGTTGGTTTTTGGCGGCGAAGCCGCCAAAAACCAACAAAAAGCGCGGTCTGGGGCGCAGCCCCAGCGACGTTGCATCAGCCCTGGTCATGAACTGCCGGTGTCGCTTTGTCTGTTCGGTTGAAATTGCCAGCG
>CAISPW010000182.1 GCA_903887465.1 uncultured Oscillochloris sp.
GGGTGACTGATGTGAAAATAGCCGATAGCCGATAGCCGATAGCCGGGCATCAGCGACCATGTTCATCGCGGCGGTGTGCGCCCCGCGCATGAACGACTTTTGCGGTAGTGCAAAAAAGATCTTTCGGAGGTGGCTTTGCCACCCCCAAACCCCCGCCGGAGGCGACTTTGCTCATGCCCTGAGATTTGGGCCAGCTTCGCTGCCAACACCCAACAAAAATCAGATTTGGGGCTGCGCCCCATGTGCATCAAGCTAAGACATGGTTCAGAACAGTTTTACCGTTTGGCGGGGACGCGATAGCATCGCCTCGGCGCATCTTCGCCTCATCGCCAAACGCTAAAGCTGCACATAGGCTTTGCCCGCCCTAACAATCCTCGGCTATACCTGGGCAATCTGGATGATCGCCCAGGCATCCTCGCGCACCAGCAGCGCCCGGCCCGGGGGCTGCTCCGCGTCGCGCTGCTCGGCCAAGGGCAGGCTCACGCCCAGCAGGCGCGTCCCGCCCTCGTAACGCCCTGGCCAGAGGACGATCCCGCCCCGCCCGCCGTCCAGGGCGCGCAGCAGGGCGTCATCGGCGTAGGTCATCGTGGTTGCCAGCAGGATATGCGCGCCCTGCGGTCCCCCGCTCTGGGCCAGGTCGCAGAGGTTCGCCAGCAGATTCGGCTCAGGGCCGTAGCTCGGGGTGAGTTGGTCGCGCAGACGCTCGCGGCAGAGGGTGTAGTCGTCGATGGCGATCAGGCGGTGCTTGGCGGAACCCGGTGTTTCCCGCAAGTCAGCCACGGCGGCGATCAGCGCCTCGGCACCCTGCTCGGCCCGCGCATAGTGGCGGGTCTGGGGCAGTTCGCGCAGCGCGGCCAGGCCGCCACGCGGGCCGTCGAGGATGATCAGCTCCAGCGCCTCCGGGCCGTGGGCGGCGGCGAGGCCGCGCAAGATCGTGTCGATAGCCGTGGTCTTGCCGCTGCGCCGGGGGCCGATGATCAGCGCGTGGGAAGACTCGTCGCCCAGGCGCAGCTCGGCCACGGCGAGGCCCGCGCTCTCGCGGCCAATTGGCGCGGCCAGGCCCGCGCGGGCGTCGGCGGGGTGCGCGCCCAGGCTGGCTAGGCTCAGGCGGTCGGGCAGCAACTCGATTGGCAGCGGGCAAACGCGGGCTGAGGCCGGGTTCGCCCGCCAGGCCGCCGCGATCCCCGCCACCTGCTCGCGCAGGTCGGCCATCAGTTCGCCGTCTGGGGCGCGGGCAGACAGCTCGGCACCGGGGGTGCCGTCGCCGGGAGCGGGTGGCTCCAGGCTGGGCAGGGCCACCTGCACCTCCAGAGGGCCGTGTTCGGGGTGCGGCCAGAGGCAGCGGCCCGGCAGGGCGACCGGGATGGGCGCAGCCACCCGCGCGCCGAGTACATCGGCGTAATCGTGGGACTCGGCCTGGCGCAGGGCCAGGCGGGCATCGCAGAGCGAGAGCAGCCGGTAGCTCAGGTCGCCCACCCGGTCGGCGCTGAGCGCCAGGTGTACGCCGCAGGGCCGGCCGACGCGAGCTAGGCGCACTAGGTCGTCCAGGATGCTCGTCTCGCTCCTGGCATCGCGCAGCTCCTCGCAGAGGACGGCCAGCTTATCGATCACCAGCAGCAGCGCGGGCATATCGCGACCACCGGCGGCGCGGTAGGCGGGCAAGTCGGCGGCGTCGGCGGCGCGCAGGCAGCTCTGGCGCTCGCGGATGGCGGCGTCGAGGGTGCGGATCAGGCGGCGTACCCGCTCGCGCTCGCGGGCCTGGATGATCGCGCCTACGTGGGGTAGCCCGGCCAGCGGGGCCAGACCCTGGCCACCGGCGTCGACCAGGTAAAGCCAGAGGTCGGCGGGCGAGTGGGCGGCGGCCAGGCCGAGGATCAGGCTGCGCAGCAGCATCGTCTTGCCGCTGCCCGGCGCACCGACCACGGCCAGGTGTGCGGCGGCCAGATCCAGAATAAATGCCTCCTGGCGGCATTCCTGAGGGATGTCGAGCAGGCCGAGGGGGGCGTGCAGCCAGGGCGCAGCCTCCACCCCGATCACCCCGCCGAGGCTCAGGCGGGCGGGCAGGGGCGGCTGCCAGATCGGCGGCTGCCTTGGCACATCCGCCACCGCGCCCAGGGCGCGCACCAGCACATCCAAGTCGGTCTCGCGAGAGCGCGGCTCGCCGGGGCCATCGTCTGGGGTGATCGTGATCGGGCGCTCGCGCCCGTCGGCCACGAAGCTCACTCTGGGGGCGGCGGCGTCCTGGCCGCTGCGGTGGATGCCCGTCACCTGGGCTACCTGGAAGAGGCGCAGGTCCGCGCCGGTGCGAAAATAGGCCCGACCGGGCACGTCGGTGGGCAGGAAGGCCGCGTCGGGCTTGAGGATCATCTCGCGGCTGTCGTCGCTGCCGCCGAGGCGCAGGGCGATGAAGAACTTCAGTTGGCTGCGGATCTCGTCGCTGACGGCGCGGGCGGGCTGCTGGGTAGCGACCAGCAGGTGGACGCCGAGGGAGCGGCCCTGCTTGACCACGCGCACCAGTTCGGCCACAAACTCCTGGTAGCTGCGGGCCATCTCGTCGAACTCATCCACCACGATCAGCAGGTTGGGTAGCGGTGCCAGGGCGTGCGCGGCGGCGAGGGCGCGGTAGTCGCCGATATGCTCGACCTTGGATCCGCATGCGGCGGCGGTGGCCTTGAGCAGCGCCTTGCGGCGGCGCAACTCACTCTTGATCGCGGTCATCGCCCGCTCGGCCAAACGCCCCTCCAGGTCGGTCACCAGGCCAGCGAGCTGGGGCAGGCCGCCGAACATCGCGAGGGCCGCGCCGCCCTTGAAGTCAATCAGCAGAAGCTGGAGCCGCTCGGGGCCGTGGGTGACGGCCAGGGCCGCGATGATGCTCTGGAGCAGCACGCTCTTACCGGCCCCGGTGGCCCCGGCGATAATCCCGTGGGGGCCGTGGCGATTCTCGTTCAGGTCGAGGCAGATCGGCTGGCCCTCGGCGAGCGCGCCGATTGGCACGTCGGCCCGCCAAGCTCCCGTCGGCGGCTCGGCCCAGTAGCGCGGCGGCGTCAGGTCGGCCTCGCCGCGCAGGCCGAGCAGGTCGAAGAGGCGCACGCTGCGCGGGACGTCCTGGCTCCCGCCATCCTCCTGGAGCTGGACGGCGGCCATCCGGCGGGCCAGCCGGTCGCTCGCGGCGGTGTCGGCGCGGTCGGGGGCGAATTGGGCGCGCGGCCATGGCTCTCCGGCCCGCACCCAGCGTGCGCCAGATGGGCCGACATCGAGCATGGCCGCGCATGGGTCGGGGATGTGCGGCCATGCGGCGGCCAGCACCACCACGGCCATGCCGAGGGCCGGGCCGTGGCGCATAATCTCAGCGGCGGCGGGGTGCGCCCTGGCCACATCGGCACCGTCGATAATCAGCAGGAGCCGTGGTAGCGGTGCGGGGGTCGGCGGTGCCTGAACCGACGCCTCGCGGCGGCGGCTGAGCTGGTCGAGGATGTCGCTCATCAGCCGGGCGGCGGCAACCGGGTCGGCGGCACACATGCGCTGGCTGTGCGCGGGCTCATTGGTGAGCGGGATGCTGTGGGGTAGCCAGCGCAGCCACTCCCAATCCCCGGCGGCGGCGGGGGCGACCAGGGCGATGCGCAGGTCAGCCGGGGCGTGCAGTACCGCCGCCTGCCAGATCATGGCATGGAGCAGGGCCATGGCGTGCTGGCGCGGCCCGGCAACCCCGAGCGAGCCGAGCATGCCTAGCGGCAGGCAGATCGGCACCTGGCGCAGGGTGGCGTACTCGGCGGCCAGCCGGGGCAGCCGCAGGTCGATTGGGCTGTCGGGGGACGGCGACGGGGCCGTTGCCCGACAGGCGGCGGGCAGGTCGCCGGAGCCCGCGCGCAGGGCCAGAAAGTCGTCGTCGGCGGGGCGGCGCTCCCAGAGGCGCGGGTCGGGCGCGGCGGACGCGCCGACGCCGAGGATCGCCAGCAGCTCGACGGGGTCGGGGTCGAGGTGCAGGCGGGCGACGCGCTCCTGCTCGTAGAGCCGACGCAGGCGCGCGCGGGCTGCGTCGAGCTGATCCTCGAAGAACTCCACCCGCGCACCGTGTTCGGCGGCGACACGCCGGGCCGCCGTGCGCTCGGTGCGCAGGGCTGCGACGACGCCTAGCCCGGCCATGGCCCCGGCGGGCAGGGCGAAGAGCCAACTGCCGCCGCCAGTCATCGCTACCGAGGCCATCAGGCCGGCCCCGACCAGGGGGAGTAGTAGCGTGATCCGGTCGGCGCTTTGGCCGGGGGGCAGCGGCGGGGGCGCGGGTAGGGCCACCTCCTCGCCCGACCAGCGCGGGCGCACCCTGGGCGGACGATTGAAGCTATGCGCCCGCATTATTCTGCCCCTTTCTGGCGGCTGCGTCCTCGCGGGCGCGCCGGCGCTCACGCTCACGCTCGCGCTCCCACTCGGCCCGCTCGCGTACGCGGCGGGCCTGCTCCTCGCGGGCGCGCTGGCTAAGGCGGGCCAGCATTTGCGCCGCCCGGCGCAGGTCGCCCGCCAGGGCGGTGTCATCCCCACCGGCGCGGCGCAGCCGCTCATCGAAGCTCTCGCGGTGCGCCCCGCGCCACTCGCCCAGCAGCGTCCGAGCCACCCTGGCCCGCTCGCCGGTCATGCGGTCTACCTCGCTCGCCGCGCACCCGAGGGCCGATATCGCCGCGTCCGACGCGCCGTGATCCCAGCGCACGTCTTGCCAGTTCGGGGTCCAATTTGGCACGGGGGCCTCCTCTCAAGCGGCGGCCGGCGTCTGCGGCGCTCCCACAAGCCCTACCCTATCACGCCAGGCATCCGGGCGCACATCGCCCATATCGGGGCTGCGCGTGTGCTCCCAGTAGCGCGGATCGACGTGGAAAGGTAGTTCCTGAAGCTCAGTCGGCAGGTCGGCGTAGCCCGTCGGGTTGTCATAGCTGGTGTGCGCGGTCGTCGCGCCGTCCAGCTTGCCGTTGTCGAGCATGTGGACGTTGGGCATGGCCTGATCCGCGTGAACCATATGCCCGGCGCCTACGTTGAGGGCCAGCTTGTCCTCGGTGTCCACATAGATCCGCACCTCGGTGCCGGTGAGCAGCGTGTCCGACAGCGCGCTGGGCTGGCTGGGCGGAACCCCATTGTGCTGCGGGTCGAGCGGACGAACGGCACCATACAAGACGACGCTGCGCAGGGTGTAGCTGCCCGCGACCATGGCGGCCTGCACCTCGGGGTCGTTCAGCAGCAACATGGTCATGCCGCCGCCCATGCTGTGTCCGGTCATGTTGATCGTGCTGCCGGGCGGGATCTGCGCCAGGTAGGCCATGAAGCGCGCTTTGATCAGACGGTAGTAGGGGTTGGCCATCGGGTCGGGCTCGTTGGCCGTCAGGATCACCGCCGTCATGCCGTTGGGCGACACCGCCATATTCGTCAGGTCGAGCCCGCAGATCGCGAACAGGTACTCGGCCTGGCCAATGCGAAAAAGCGAGATCTGCTCGTCTTGATAGGCGCTGATCGCGCGGTGGTCGCCGTCCATCACCGACCATGCCGGCAGGGCCAGGTCGCCCGTGGCGGGATCCGGCCTAGCGTCGGGGAACACCTGCTGCGGCGTCAGGTTTGTCTCATCGAATTTCGCCGGGCGCGGGTTCGCTCCTGCGCCCCGCTCGGCGCTGGTGCGGCGGTTCAGTTCTTCGATCTCTGCAGACAAGGCCAGCAGCAGATCCGGGGCGACCCGGTGGAAGGCCAGGATCCAGAAGCCCTGCTCAAGAAGATTGAACCCGTCATCAGGCGAGTCCACGGGCTCGGAGAACCAGCGCGGGCCATCCTCCAGCAAGATCAAGCCACCGATGGCGAGCAGGCTCGCCCCCAGCGGCACTTTGGCGAGATCTACGCCTAGCCCCGTCCCCCAGAGCTGGTCGCCACTGAGTGCGGTGGTGGCGTTGATAAACTGGAGTGCTTCGAGCAGTTGCTTGGCCGCCTTATTCCAGGCGACCACATCAACAATCATCGTAGATACGTCGAACAGGATCTCGCCGCGCTGGACAATGTTCAGCGCGAACTGATCAGCCTGGGCGTGCCATGCCTGAAGGGTGGCGATAATCGGCGGGCTATCGGCGGCGACAAATGCCTCGGCGACGCCGCGCGCCCACCCGGCGATCTCGGCGTCGCGCCGGTCGAGGGACTGCACCCGGTCGCCGAGGGCGGCGATCTGGCCGAGGGGGTACTCGCGGCAGGTGGCCGTCAGGTGCGCGAGGGCCGCACTGAGGCGGCGGCCCTCGGCGGCGATCTGGTCGCCCTGAGCCGCCAGCATGTCGGCGTAGCGCATAAGGGCGGCGGGCTGCGATGAACTGGTTGTCTGTGGCATAGGGGTTGCAATAAAGGCGGCCAGGGAGGGCGTCGCCCTCCCTGATGTCCACCGCCGTCTAGCTATTGCCACCGGCCTGCATAATGTTCTGGTTGATCTGCGCGACCTGCTGGCGCAGATCCTCAAGGGCGCGCTGGATCTGGAGCAGCTTGCCGTGCGTATCGCTCCAGTAGCTGCGGAACTGGCTGGCCAACTGGCCGTCCCAGTTGTTGGGGTCAGAGAGAATCTGCCCCTGGCTGTGGAGCTCGTTGATCTGTTCGAGCAGCGGGCCGTTGACGATCGACTGGAAGCGGGTGATCGCCTGGCGGGCAGTGCCGGTGGAGAGGACGCGGTCGCTCATGAGGAGCCTCCTGATGCCGAAGCGAGAACATAATACTCGCTATGTGTACCGTCACAGGAGGACGAAAAGGTACGCTCAGACGGCACGCGAGGCTGCGTTTTGCTATTTCCGACTCGCCGTGGTAGGCTTGGGGTCTGGCTGACATACCTACCAAGGGCGAGGGACGGATGCAACTTCCGATTCGCAAATCGGAGTAGCTTCGCATATATATGGATCGTATCAATGGACGCAGGTCTACCGGCGCGTCAGTCATCACCGGCCTTGTGCGCCTGATCGTCGCTATCACCGACTGGCGCATGTTTCTGATCGTCTTTGGGAGCGCGGCGCTGCTGGCGCTGGCGGCGCAGCGGCCGCTGCTCTATCGCTTCCAGGCGGGGGTCGAGTGGGGCGACGCGAGCGACCTGCCCTTTATGCAGGGCTTCTACCCCCCCGAGTCGGTCGATCAGGCCAATACCTGGCGCTGGTCGCCTGAGTCGGCCCAGATCACCGTGCCGGGAATCGGCCAGCGCCCGCTGGCAGTCGATCTGGCCATCGTCTCGCACCGGGGTATCTGGCAGCCCCAGCGTACGCCGGTGACCATGACGCTGAACGCCGGGGCTGGCTCCGTGGTGATCCCCCTGCGGTCTGCGCCCGCGCGCTATAAGCTTTATGTGCCATCGAGCGCCCTGCGCGACGGGGTGCTGCGTCTGGGCCTGCGCTCTGAGCCCTGGAGTAACCCCGGCGATCCGCGCAGCCCGCTCGGCGTCGCCGTCGGCGGGAGCCTAACGGTTCGCAGCCTTGGCTCCGCCCCGGTATGGCCCGACTTTCAGTTGCTGGGCTGGCCGCTGGGCCTGGGGCTGCTCTGGTTGGCTGTGCGCGCCAGTAAGCTTGGCCCGTGGCCCACAACGGCGGTGGTGGCCGGCCCGGCCCTTGTGCTGCCCCTGGCCGCGCTCTTCGAGATCCCGCGTCTGGCCTTCGGCGGGCGCTGGGCCGTCGAATCTGGCCTGATCACGCTGGCCGCAGCCCTGATCTTTGCCTGGCTGACGCCGATGATTCTGCGGCGCTTCGCCGTCCCGGCCCCGGCCCGGCTGCTGCCCTGGCTCGTGCTCATACTCAGCCTCAGCTTCGGCCTGAAGTATACGGGCCAGCTCTACCCGGACGCGATGCCGGGTGATCTACAGCTGCACATCAACCGCTTTAACCTCACGGCCTTGGGAGATATCTATATCCGGGCGTAGCATCGCGGACTCCCCTTCCCCTTTCCCAACGCGCCCTACATGGTGCTGGCCCCGCTCATCCTCACCGGCGCGCCGCTCGGCGTCCTTTTTGAGGTGAGCGCCGCGCTCTTCGAGTGCGCCGGCGTGCTGCTGCTCTACATGACCGTGGCCCGACTGGCTCAGGACGCGCACCTCGGCTTCTTTGCTGCGCTGACCTGCGCCCTGGCTGCGGTCGGCCACATGAATACGTGGTACTCGTTCCAGACCCAGCTGAGTACGCAGCTCTACACGACGCTGCTGTTGAGCCTGCTGGTGCTGCGCTGGCCGACCTATCGGGGCTGGGCGATCTGGGGGAGCATCACGGTACTCTTCGCCCTGGTGTTTCTTGGTCACATCGGATCGCTCATCAACACGGCCTGCGTGGGGCTGATGATCATCCCGCTGCTCTGGTGGCGCGCCCGCAACGCCGAAGAGCGCCGAGGTACCCTACAGATCCTCGGTGCCGGGGCGATTGCCGCAGCCTTCGCCGGGGTTTTCTACTACACCGCGTTCTGGGATCTGGTGACGACGCAGATCTCCGGGGTCGCGACGGTTGGCCTGAATGGCGTGACCGGAAGAGACCCCGTGCCGCGCAGCGTGATCCTCAGCGTGATCTGGAACGAGGGGCTGACGGTACACTACGGGATGTTCCCGGTGATCCTGGCGCTGGTCGGGGCCGTGATGATGAGCCAAAGCCCGCGCTATCGCCACACCATCCTGCCGCCGCTGATCTGGCTGATCTTGGGTATTGCGCTGGGCCAGGGTCTGCTCCCGCTGATCACACATTCGTCGATCACCACGCGCTGGCTCACCTTCGCTGGCTGGGCGATCTGCGTGGCCTCGGCATTCGTCTTCACGGCGCTCTGGCGGCGCGGACAGGCCGCTCGGGTGGTGGTGATCGCGATGTACGCCTTTATCGCGTGGCAGACGGCGGTGGTGTGGGCGGACGCGCTTTTTCTGCGCCTGCCGCCGCCCGAGCCGTTCTAGTGGCTCGCCACAGGATGGGGATGTTTCAAACGCACTTGACAGTTCAGCGACGACGCGATGCTATCGCGTCCTCACCTCATCGCGTCTCCGCCAAACGGTAACAAGTCCATTGTATAGATGAGTAACCACAACTATTCAAGATCCGCTAGGACGGCTCATGAGCGTTTGGCAAACACAAAAAAAGCCCTCTGGCAGATGCCAGCGGGCTGAGGTTGCGTGGTATCGTCTAGGGCTGAATCGAGGTAAACCACCACCCGCCTAAAGGCGGGGGCTTTGCTCTGGCGCGACAGGCGAACCTGCCTCCGAGCAGTACGGCACGTTTACGGGTGCCCTACCGGGCGAACCCGGCAGCGAGTGCATATGCCGACGCATACGACCCTCAA
>CAISPW010000183.1 GCA_903887465.1 uncultured Oscillochloris sp.
TGAGGTTTCAGGGGGTTGGGGCAAAGCAGCAGGGCGGTTGCAACGTCGCCTCCGGCGGGGGTTTGGGGGTGGCGTTGCCACCCCCAAAAGATCTTTTTTTTTGTTGGTTTTTGGCGGCGAAGCCGCCAAAAACCAACAAAAAAAAAGATCTTTTGGGGGTGGCAACGCCACCCCCAAACCCCCGCCGGAGGCGACGTTGCAACCGCCCTGCTGCTTTGCCCCAACCCCCTGAAACCTCACTTGCTATACTGTAGGCATTGGCGATGCGCGTATACGACCCGAGGGAGCGTCTATGGCCCGCGAACCCGTCATGTCTACCCTGCGCGATCTGCTCGACCGTGGCGTCGCCGACCACCCGGCCCTCGTGGCACCCGGCCGGCCCGACCTGAGCTACGCCGCGCTGCGGGCGAATGTGGCCGATCTGGCCGCCCAGCTCCATGCCGTCGGTATCGGTCGCGATGACCGGGTTGCTATCGCGATGGGTAACGGGCCGGATCTGGTGGTCGCCTTCCTGGCCGTCGCCACGGCCGCCACCGCCGCCCCCCTCAACCCCAAGTACCGCGCCGACGAGTTCACCTTCTCCTACCAGGATGTCCGCGCCAGGGCGCTGATCGTCGCCCCCGATACCCAGGATGAGGCCCGCGCCGCTTTGCTCCCCGGCATGCGGCTGATCGAAGCGACCGGCAACCCCGACGGGACTCTCTCCTTCGGCCTTCAACCTTCAACCTTCAGCCTTCAACTCTCGGCCTCGCCCGACGACGTGGCCATGATCCTGCACACCAGCGGCACCACCAGCCGACCCAAGCGCGTGCCTATCCGCCAGCGCAACCTGGCGACCTCGGCCGCCAACATTATCGCAACATACCAGCTCGGCCCCGCAGACCGCGCCCTCTGCGTGATGCCGCTCTTCCACATCCACGGCATCGTCGCCTCGATGATCAGCACCCTGGCCTCCGGCGGCACCCTGATCTGCCCGCCGGGCTTCGACGCCCTGCGCTTCTGGGGCTGGGTTGCGCAGTACCGGCCCACATGGTACTCGGCGGTGCCCACCATGCACCAGTTGCTGCTGGCCCGTGCCGAGCGCAATCGGGAGGTGATCCGCGCCAACCCCTTCCGCTTCATCCGCTCAAGCAGCGCGCCGCTGCCCCCGGTGGTGATGGAGCGTCTGGAGGCCACCTTCGCCGCGCCGGTGCTGGAGAGCTACGGCATGACCGAGGCCAGCCATCAGATGACCTCGAACCCGCTGCCGCCCGCCCCGCGCAAGGTCGGCCGCGTGGGCCTGGGCGTGGGCGTGGATGTGGCGATTATGGACGCCGCCGGCCGCATACTGGCCCAGGGCGAACACGGCGAGGTGGTGGTGCGCGGCGGCAATGTGGTGGACGGCTACGAGAACAACCCCGAGGCCGACGCATCAGCCTTTAGCGATGGCTGGTTCCGCACCGGCGACCAGGGCTACCTCGACGCGGATGGCTACCTGGCCCTCACCGGGCGGCTCAAGGAGCTGATCAACCGTGGCGGCGAGAAGATTTCGCCCCTGGAGATCGACGACGTCCTCCTGCGTCACCCCGCCGTCGCCGAGGCGCTGGCCTTTGCCGTGCCCCACAAAACCCTGGGCGAAGATGTCCACGCGGCGGTGGTGCTCAGAGCCGCCGCCAGCGAGCAGGAGTTGCGCGATCACTGCGCCCGCTCCCTGGCCGACTTCAAGATCCCGCGCCAGATCCATATTCTCGCCGCCCTGCCCCGTGGGGCGACCGGCAAGCTCCAGCGTATTCGTATGGCCAAAACCCTTGGCCTCACTGCGTGATCGCCGCCGCCCTTGGGCGGGGATTGGGGGCGCAGCCCCAGAGGAACCCATCATGCACGCATCGCTCGTCGGCGAGCGCCGTCTCGCCCCTTATACCTCCTTCTCGCGCGCTGAGTGGGCTAGGCTGCGAAACGGATCGCGGCTGCCCCTAAGCGAGGCCCAGCTCCAGACGATGGTCAGCCTTAACGACAGCGTTTCGCTGGAGGATGTGGCCGACATCTACCTGCCCCTGGTGCGGCTTATCCAGCTCTACTACGAGTCTGCCCAGCAGCTCTACCGAGAGACGAACGCCTTCCTCGGCGGCCTGGCCGAGAAGGTGCCCTATGTGATCGGCATCGCTGGCAGCGTGGCCGTTGGCAAGAGCAGCACCGCGCGTATCATCCAGGCGCTCCTGGCCAGCCGCTCGGTCGCCCGCAGCGTTGACCTTGTCACCACCGATGGCTTTCTCTACCCGAACCGGGTGCTTGAAGATCGCGGGATCATGCACCGCAAGGGCTTCCCCGAGAGCTACGACCGCCGCCGACTCATCCAGTTTATAGCCGATGTGAAGTCCGGCCACCCCCGGCTGGCCGCGCCGATCTACTCGCACATGATTTACGACATTATGGACGATCAGGTGCAGATGGTCGACCAGCCAGACATCCTGATCGTCGAGGGGCTGAACGTCCTCCAGCGCGGCGGCCAGCCCAGCCGACGCCCGCAGGTCTTCGTCTCCGACTTCTTCGACTTCTCGATCTATGTGGACGCCGACGAGGCGCTGCTCCAGCAGTGGTATATCGAGCGCTTTCTGCGGCTGCGCGAGACGGCTTTCCGCGACCCGAGTTCCTACTTCCGGCGCTACAGCGAACTGAGTGCCGATGAGTCTGTCTCCATCGCCCGGCGGATCTGGCGCGAGATCAACGGGGTCAACCTTAGGCTGAACATCGAGCCTACCCGCGAGCGGGCCGACCTCATCCTGGAGAAGGGTCCCCGCCACACGCTGGAGCAGGTCTCCCTGCGGAAGTTGTGATGATGCGGGATGTCCAGCGGGCGGGGTGCGGGGAAGGGGCTTGCCACTAGCATGCCGCCAGGATGGCCTGCGCCAGCGTCTCGTCCTGCTCGGGCAGCACCGTGCGCAGGTCGAAAACGACCCGGCCCTCGGCGACCCGCGCCACCACGGCGGGCTGGCCGGTGCGCAGCCGTCGGCCCAGATCATCGGCACCGCGCGGGCCGGGGGCCAGGGCCACCCCGGCGCTCGGCAGGGTTGCGCCGGGCAGCGAGCCACCACCGACCGCGCTGGCGCAATCGGCCACGACGGCGTCTGCGCCGGTATCGGCCAGCCGCCTCGCGAGCGACTCGGCCCTCGCCCGCAGCCCGCCCAGGGGCGCGGCAATCATGCGCCAAACCGGGATCTCCTCGGTGGCTCGCCCGCGCAGGTAGCTCAACAGGGTCGCCTCCAACCCGGCGATGCTGGTCTTGTCGAGGCGCAGGGCGCGGGCCAGCGGGTGCCGCTTGAGCTGATCTACCAGATCCTGCTTGCCCACGATCAGCCCGGCCTGCGGGCCGCCCAGCAGCTTGTCGCCGCTGAAGGTGACGAGGTCGGCACCGGCGGCCACGCTCTCGGGGACGGTTGGCTCGGCGACCAGGCCGTAGGGCGCGGTGGGCAGCAGCGTGCCGCTGCCCAGGTCGTCCAGCAGCGGCACGCCCCGCGCGCGGCCAAGCTCGGCCAGTTCGGCCAGGCCCGTCTCGTGGACAAAGCCCACCAGGCGGAAGTTGCTGGTGTGGACACGCAGCAGCAGCGCGGTGCGCGTGGAAATGGCCTGGGCGTAGTCGCTGGCGTAGGTGCGGTTGGTGGTGCCCACCTCCACCAGAGCCGCGCCGCTCTGGCGCAGCACGTCGGGGATGCGGAACCCGCCGCCAATCTCGACGGCCTGCCCGCGCGAGACGATCACCTCGCGACCGACGGCGAGGGCGCTCAGGGCTAGGTAGATCGCGGCGGCGTTGTTGTTCACGGCCAGGGCGGCCTCGGCACCGCTCAGCCGACGTAGCAGGCTCTCCAGGTGGACGCTGCGGCTGCCGCGCGCGCCCGCCTCCAGGTCGTACTCTAGGTTCGAGTAGCCCGCGCCCACCCGCGCCATCGCCGCCAGGGCAGCCGCGCTCAGGGGTGCCCGACCGAGGTTGGTCTGGATGATCACGCCGCCGGCGTTGATCACCGGGCGCAGGCTAGGGGCGAGATCACGGGCCAGCCGCGCCGTCGCCCGGCTGACCAGCAGATCCAGCGGGCGGATCTCGGGCAGGCATGCCCCCGTCTGGATCTCGCCACGCAGCAGATCAACCTCGGCGCGGGCCGCATCGCGCAGCAGCGCGTGGGACGCGGCGGGATCACGCTGGCGCAGAGCCAGCAGCAGCCGGTCGATGCTAGGGATGTCGCGCAGGGTGGGCATAGAGCA
>CAISPW010000184.1 GCA_903887465.1 uncultured Oscillochloris sp.
TGATCGCTAGTGTGGGCATAGTGCAGCATGCAAAAGGGTTTTTGGCAGTAGAGCAAAAGTTGCCCTGCCAGCCCAAGCGCCCGGCCCGTAAACGGGCGGGCGCGGTTGACGACGACCGCTGAAGCGGCCTCAGACAGGCCGCTTCAGCGGCCGTCGTCAACCTCGCCCGCCCGTTTACGGGCCGGGCGCTTGGGCTGGCAGGGCAACTTTTGCTCTACTGCCAAAAACCCTTTTGCATGCTGCACTATGCCCACACTAGCGATCATTATTGTCTCCTGGAACGTGCGTGAGCTGCTGCGGCGCTGCCTGCGCTCGCTGGCGGATTCCCTGGCGGGCGGCGACCTCGTGTATGAGATCATCGTGGTGGACAACGCCAGCGCCGACGGCACGCCGCAGATGCTGCGGGATGAGTTCCCCGAGGCGCGGTTGATCGCGGCGGGGGCGAACCTGGGCTTCGCGGCGGGGAATAATCTGGCGCTGCGCACTGTATTGGGAATTGGAGATGGCCGATGGCCGATTGGCCCAACCCAATCGGCCATCGGTACATCGGCAATTCCTGACTACGTGTTGCTGCTTAACCCGGATACCGAGGTGGTCGGCGGGGCGATCACGCGGCTGGTGGCCGAACTGGAGGCCCGCCCGGAGTTGGTGGTCGTCGGTCCGCGCCTGCGCTACGGCGACGGCAGCGTGCAGTCTTCGCGGCGGCGCTTTCCGACGCGGATGGAAATGCTCTGGGAGAGTACGCCCCTAGAGCGGCTCTGGCCACAAAACCCCTGGGCCCGCCGCTACCGCTGCGCCGATCTGCCCGACACCGTGGCCCAGCCCGTGGGCTGGCTGGTCGGCGCGGCCCTGCTGGTGCGCTCGGCGGCGATCACGCGGGCCGGGCTGCTCGACGAGCGCTTCTTTATGTACAGCGAGGAGCTGGAGTGGCAGGCGCGGCTGCAACCGGCAACCGGCAGCAAACCGTCGGCAATGATGTATATTCCCGAGGCTGAGATTATTCACTACGAGGGCAAGAGCAGCGAGCAGGCGATCTCGCGACGGCACGTACACTTCCAGCGTAGCAAGCTGCTGCTGGCGCGCATGTGGTTTGGCTGGGGATTTGCCAGGCTGCTGCGGGCCGCCCTGCGCCTCGGCTATATCTACGAGATCGCCGCCGAGGGACTCAAGCTCATGCTCGGCCACTGCCCCGACCTGCGCCGCCAGCGGATCGCGGTGTACCGCGAGGTGCTTCGCGACGTATGATAAAGGTGCATGCCGCATGCACCTTTCATACGTCACCCGTATTCATACGTCACCCGTAGCGTTATGCACGATACAACCCTCAGCGACGGCTGGCAGATCCGCCCACTCGGCGTCTTCACCCATGGGATCTACCCGCGCGGTGAGGATGGCTGGCTGCCGGCGAGCGTGCCAGGCCACTGGCAGCAGATCCCCGAACTGGCCAATCATACGGGCAAGGTGGTCTACCGCTGCCGCTTTGGCCTCGATGGCCGACCGTCGACCGACACCCAGGATCGCCGCTGGCTGCGGATCAATGGCGCGTTCTACTACAGCCGGATCTACCTGAACGGCGTGGATCTGGGCCAGCACGAGGGCTATTTTGCGCCCTGCGAGCGCGAGGTGAGCGGGCTGCTCCAGGCCGATAACACACTGTTGATCGAGCTGGATTGCCCCGAGGAGCGCGATAAACTTAGCAAGCGCATGATCACCGGGATCTTCTCACACTGGGACTGTATGGATCCCGAGGCGAACCCCGGTGGAGTCTGGCTGCCGGTGGAGTTGCACGTCAGCGGGCCGGTGCGCCTGAGCCATGCTCGCTGTCTGACCATGGCCTGCGATGATCGCTTCGCCCAGATCCGCTTCGATCTGGACATCGACGCGGCCAAGGCGGAGATCGCGACCCTGCGCTTCACCTTCACGCCGCGAACCTTCGCGGGCGCGCCGCAGGTGATCACGCAGCGCCGGGCGCTGCGCGCCGGGAGGCAGGAGGTTGGCGGGCTGATCAAGCTGCGCGAGCCGCACCTGTGGTGGACTCACGACCTCGGTCGCCCCGATATGTATGACTTGACGGTCGAGGTGCGGCTGGGCGAGGTGGTCAGTGACGCGCAGCAGTTTGGCTTCGGCGTGCGCCGTTTCGAGCTGCGCGGCTGGACGGCCTACCTCAACGGGGTGCGCTTTCTGGTGAAGGGCAACAACTACCCGCCCGGCGATATGCGTATCGCGACGATGACTCGCGTGCGCTACGATGAGGATTTCAGGCTGGTGCGCGAGTGCTTCATGAACATGCTGAGGGTTCACGCCCACGTCGATCACCCGGAGTTCTACGCGGCAGCCGACGCGGCGGGGGTGCTGATCTGGCAAGATTTCCCGCTCCAGTGGCTCTACGACCAGCACATTCTGCCGGAGGCCCGCCGCCAGGTGCGCGCGATGGTGCGCCTGTTGGGGAGCCACCCCAGCGTGGCGGTCTGGTGCATGCATAACGAGGCCGTGCTGATCGAGAACACCGCCGATGAAAGCCTCGCGGCCCGGCTGCGCACCTACGCCACCGGCATTGGCTTCAACTGGAACCGCGATGTGATGGACACGCAGCTCAAGGCGATTGTGCAGGCCGAGGATCCGACCCGCCCGGCGATCCGTAGCTCGGGCGAGCTCGATGTGCCCTACCTGCGCAAGGGCACCGACGGCCACGCCTACTTCGGCTGGTACCGCACCTACGGCACCCTCGACGACGCCGAGGTGATGCGGCGGCGCTTCCCGGCCAACATCAGCTTCGTCACCGAGTTTGGTGCCCAGAGCTTCCCGAACCTGGAGAGCAGCCGGCGCTTTATCCGCGAGCCGCTGGACGCGGGGGCGATCACCCGCCTGAGCGAACACCACGGGTTTCAAGCCGAGATCATGGGCCACTGGATCCCCTGGCGCCAGGCCAGATCCCTGGCCGAGGTCGTCGAGCTGTCGCAGGACTACCAGATCTTCATCAACCGCTACTACATCGACCGGCTGCGCGCCTGCAAGTATCGGCCCACCGGCGGGATCGTACCCTTCATCTTTGTGGACGCCTACCCGGCGGTTCTCTGGAGCGTGGTGGACTACTGGCGGGTGCCGAAGCGCTCGTACTACGCGATGCGTATGGCCTTCAGCCCGCAGTACGCCTTCTGCCTGTTCCACCCGCGTACGTACGCGGTCGGCGAGGCGGTGGAACTACCGCTCTTTGCCGTGAACGATGCGCAACATACGGTGGGCGGGGCGCGTCTCGTGGCACGTCTCTGCGCCCCCGACGGCACCGCTTTGGCCACGACGGCGCGCACCCTCGATTTGCCAGCCGACTGTCTACCGGTCGAGGCCGACCGGCTGCGCCTCATCCCCACCACCCCCGGGCGCTACGCCCTGGAGCTAGAACTCACCGGCGTGCCCCACGAGGTGCGCCATGTGTATGAGATTATGGTCAGGTGAACATAGCCGATAGCCGAGAGTACGACCGTTGGAGTTGCCAACAGCGCCATTCCTGGCGGGGGTTTGGGGGTGGCAAAGCCACCCCCGAACGATCTTTTTTGGTTGGTTTTTGGCGGCGAATCCGCCAAAAACCAACCAAAAGCGCGGTCTGGGGCGCAGCCCCAGCAACTTTGCAACCGCCCTGCGTTGTGCGCGAAGCGCATGGACATCTGATGGTACAATAGGCGTACGGAACCCCGACTTCACGATATCAAGCCTACGTGACAGCCCGCAGACACCTAGCGTGTGGAGGTGATCGGAGCTGTTCCCTGTCCTCCTGTTCTCCCGCTATGCCTATCTCGTATCAGAAGCAGGCCGAGTTCACCTGCCCCAACTGCGGAGCAAACGTCACTGCCGCAGTCTGGCAGATCCTCGACGCGCAGGAGCAGCCGGGGGTGGTCGATGATCTGCGTCGTGGCTTGCTCAATCGCGTGACATGCCCGCACTGCGGTGGCGACGGCCCGGTCAGAGGGCCGCTGCTTTTTCATGATGCCCAGGCCCGGCGGGTGATCTTCGCCGGGGCACCGGGGACCGCCGATCACGAGGTGCGCGACCAGGCCCGCAACCTACACGCCCTCCTGGTGAGCGCTATCCCGGAGGAGCAGCGCCGCCCCTACCTCGCCGATGTGGATATCGCCCAAGATGTGGACGGGGTGGCTCTCATGCTCAAGCGTATGGATCGCCGACGCGGGGGATCGCCGCCCGCGCCATCCGCCGAGGCGATCATCTCGGCGCTGCCTGACTTGGCGATCCAGGCACTGATGCAAACCCAGAGCGGGGCTGACCTGCGGGTCGCCGTGGGCGCATACCCGCTGCTGCTGCGCCCCGAGGTCGATGGGTTGCTGGCCAAGCAGATCGACCAGGCGCTCGACGCGGGCCATGATCGGCAGGCCAGCGCCCTTGAGTCCCGCCGCGAAGCTCTGTCTGAGTTGCGGGCTGCGGCGGCGAGTCCGCGAGGGACTTGACGGGTGATTTTGGATTTTAGATTTTAGGTTTTGGATGTTGGATTGTAGCAATCCAACGTCCACAATCTAAAATCTAAAATGGAGAGTTTATGCTGAAACGTACCCCCCTCTTCGAGAAACACGTCGCCGCAGGCGCACGCATGGTTGAATTCGGCGGATGGGAGATGCCCGTCCAGTATAGCGGCATCATCGACGAGCATACGGCGGTGCGCCAGCGGGCGGGGATCTTCGACATTAGCCACATGGGCCGCCTGATGGTGCGCGGCAACCAGGCCGAGGAATTCCTCCAGCATGTGGCCACCTGCAATGTGTCGGCCATCTCGCTCGGCCAGTCGAGCTATGGTCTGCTCTGCCACCCCGATGGCGGGATCGTGGACGATATTTTCGTCTATCACCTGCCCGAAGAGTACCTGGTGGTGATCAACGCATCGAACCGCGAGAAGGACTGGCAGTGGCTGCACGCCCACACCGCAGGCTTCGATGTGGAGATTGTAAGCCGCTCGGATCGCTGGGCGATGCTGGCCCTGCAGGGGCCGGAGGCCGAGGCGATCCTCATCCAGGCTGAGGAGTCGGGAGCCGGCAGCCTCTCCGCGCTGCCTTTCCACGGGGTGGCCCTGAGTGCGCTCTTTGGCTACACCACCCTGGTGGCCCGCACCGGCTACGCCGGTGAGGATGGCTTTGAACTCTTCTTCGACGCGGTACACGCCGAGGAGTTCTGGGATCGGCTGGTTGGCCTGGGCGCGAAGCCCTGTGGCCTGGGTGCCCGCGACAGCCTGCGCTTTGAGCCGTGCCTGTCGCTCTACGGCCACGAGATCAGCGATACGATCAACCCCTACGAGGCGCGCCTGGGCTGGGTGGTTAAGCTCGATAAGGGCGATTTTGTGGGCCGCGAGGCGCTGGCCCGGATCAAGGCCGAAGGTCCCGTACGCAGGCTCACCGGCTTCGAAATGATTGGCAAGGGGGTTGCCCGTGGCGACTACCCGGTACACAACCTCGACGGCGAACTGGTTGGCGCTGTGACCACCGGGATGCCCGCGCCAACCCTGGGCCGCCCCCTGGGCATGGCCTATGTGCCTACCGCCCTCAGCGCCGAGGGTAGCGAGTTCGATATTATCATCCGTGGGAAGCCCGTGCGTGCGCGGGCGATCAAAATGCCGTTCTATACGCCGCGATATAAGAAGTAGGGGCGGATGGTCTCAGGGAGGGCAAAGCCCTCCTTGAACTTCCCGCTTTTTTTGAAGGAGCCAAGCGACATGAGCCACAACGTCCCGGCAGAACTTCGCTATAGCAAGTCTGATGAGTGGGTGCGGGCCGAAGGTGACGATCTCGTGATCGGGGTCAGCGACTTCGCCCAGGATCAGCTCGGCGACATCGTCTACCTGGAACTGCCGAAGGTCGGCACCGTACTCGCCCCCGGCGACTCGTTCGGGGTGATCGAGTCGGTGAAGGCCAGTTCTGACCTGTACGCCCCGGTGGGCGGCGAGGTCGTGGCGGTGAATGGCAATCTGGAGACCAGCCAGGAGGCGATTAACCAGGATCCCTACGGGGCCGGCTGGCTGATCCGCGTGCGCGCCTCTGGCGCGGCGGAGGAGTTGCTCGACGCCGAGGCGTATGCTGCCCATTGTGCGGATCGCGCACATTAACACGTAGGGGCGAAGCATTGGAGTTTGTCGCTACGTGACAATCCCGAATGCTTCGCCCCTACCCATGACGATAATACATGATGTCACATTATATTTCCATCACCGCAGGCGAGCGGGCCGAGATGCTCGCGGCGATTGGGGTGGCCGATACCGCCGACCTGTTTGTTGATGTGCCCGCCGAGAAGCGCTTCCCCAGGCTCGATCTGCCCGCGCCGCTGTCGGAACCCGAGTTGGTGCGCGAGCTGCTGGCGATGAGCGGCCAGAACGCCCACGCCCTGAACCAGAGCATCTTCCTGGGGGCGGGTGCCTACAACCACTTCGTCCCCGCCGCCGTCGATCAGATCTTGCGCCGGGGCGAGTTCTTTACCGCCTACACGCCCTATCAGCCTGAGATCAGCCAGGGCACGCTCCAGTCAATCTTCGAGTACCAGAGCCTGATCTGCTCGCTCACCGGCATGGAGATTGCCAACGCCTCGCACTACGACGGGGCCACGGCAATTGCTGAGGCGGCGATTATGGCCCTGAACGTGGTGCGCGGCCGGCGCAAGATCGTCGTCGCCCGCAACGTCAACCCGCAGTATCGCGCCGTGCTGCGCACCTACCTCCAAGCGCTCGATGCCACCGTCACCGGCGATGAGAATCCTGACGCAGGCATTGATGACGCCCTGGCCCTGGTGGATGACCAGACCGCTCTGCTGATCGTGCAGAACCCAGATTTTCTGGGCCGTCTGCACGATTTGCGTGGCCTCGCCGAAAAGGTGCAGGCTAAGGGTGCCCTGCTCTGTGTCCACTTCGACCCGATCAGCCTGGGGTTGTTCCAGACTCCTGGCGAACTGGGCGCGGACATCGCCACCGCCGAGGGTCAGCCCCTGGGGATCGGCCTAAACTTTGGCGGGCCGTACCTGGGCGTTTTCACCACCAAGCAGAAGTATGTCCACAAGATCGCCGGGCGCATCGTCGGCATCACCAAAGATGTGGACGGGCAACTGGCCTATGTGCTGACCCTGCGTGCCCGCGAGCAGGACATCCGGCGCGAGCGGGCCACCAGCAATATCTGCACGAACCAGGCGCTGATGGCCCTGGCGGCCACGGTGTACATGAGCCTGATGGGCAAGCAGGGTATGCGCAAGGTGGCCGAATTGTGCTACCACCGCGCCCACTACGCCGCCGCCGAGATCGCCAAGCTACCGGGCTACCGTCTGCTGGGCGACGGCCCCTTCTTCAAGGAGTTCGCCGTCGGCCTGCCGCGTCCCGCCGCCGAGGTGAACGCCGCCCTGCGCAAACACGGTATCGTCGGCGGATTCGATCTGTCCGCCGATGAGCCACAGTTCGGCAACGCCATGTTGCTCGCGGTGACGGAGATGAACCGCAAGGCCGACATCGACCGGCTGGTGGGTGTTTTGCGGGATGTGGGGTAGGGGCGAAGCATTGGCCCGGTCGCTCTACGACCGGGCCA
>CAISPW010000185.1 GCA_903887465.1 uncultured Oscillochloris sp.
GGAACCAATGCGTTGTCCCCCCCCGCTTGCGGGGGGGCTAGGGCTGTCAAGGGTAGGTTTTTTGGAGCAACCGTCGCTTTTTCGGCATCAGGACGCGGAAAATGGCACTTATCATACCAGAGGCGTTTTTCCGCATCACAAAGCCATCCAGCAAAAAAACCTACCCTTGACAGGGGGCTAGGGGGGGTAGAACTGTAAAGTATCTACGAACCTTGTCTAACAAGATCTTTCGTTGCAACCGCCCTGCTTAGGGGCGCGCTGCGGCGCGTTCCTGGAGGCTCTCCACCGTCCAGATATCGTCGCGCAGGGCGCGGATGGCCTGCACGGCGGCGGCCGCGCCGGAGAGGGTGGTCAGGCTGGGGACGCCGTAGTGGATGGCGGCGCGGCGGATGGAAACCTCGTCGAAGAAGCTGGCCTTGCCCAGGGGCGTGTTGACGATCAGGGCAATCTGGCCGTTCTTGACGTAGTCCACCACATTGGGCCGGCCCTCGTTCACCTTGTAGATCGACGTGACGGCCAGGCCAGCGGCGCGCAGGAACGCGGCCGTGCCGCCGGTGGCCAGCAAGGTGAAGCCGAGGGCCGCTAGGTCGCGGGCGATCAGCGCAAGGTTCTCTTTATCGCGGTCGTTCACACTAAGGAAGGCGTTGCCGCCCAGGGGCAGGTTCTGGCCGCAGCCGAGCTGGGCCTTGGCGAACGCCTCGCCGAAGCTGACCCCGCTACCCATAGCTTCGCCGGTCGACTTCATCTCTGGCCCGAGCAAGGTGTCTACACCCTGGAAGCGCGCCCAGGGCAGCACGACCTCTTTGACGTGGTATGCCTGCTGGCCGGTGGTCGGCGTCTGGACGACGAGGTCGCCGGTCATGTCGGCGAGGCTCGCCCCGGCCACGGCCTTCACGGCGATCTGCGCCCACGGCACGCCGGTGGCTTTGGCGACGAAGGGGATGGTGCGCGAGGCCCGTGGGTTCACCTCAAGCACGTACACCACGCCATCCTTCATGGCGTACTGGACATTCATCAGGCCGATCACGCCGAGCTCGCGGGCCATGTGTTCGGTGTGGCGGCGCATCATCTCCACGTGCTCGGGGGCTACCATGTAGGTTGGGATGACACAGGCGCTGTCACCGCTGTGGACGCCGGCTAGCTCGATCTGCTCCATAATCCCGGCGATCACGACCGTCTCGCCGTCGCTCACGGCGTCCACATCCATCTCGAAGGCGTCCTCAAGGAATCGGTCGATCAGGATGGGGTGCTCGGGCGAGGCGTCCACCGCCTCGCGCATGTAGCGCTCCAGGCTCGACTCATCGTAGACAATCGCCATGGCCCGCCCGCCCAGCACATAAGAGGGGCGTACAACCACGGGGTAGCCGATCTGCTCGGCGGCGGCGCGGGCCTCGGCCCACGAGGTGGCGCTGCCGTGGGCCGGGGCCGGGATGCCCAGCCGGTCGAGCAGGGCACCGAAGCGGTCGCGATCCTCGGCTAGGTCAATCGCGTCGGGCGAGGTGCCCCAGATCGGCACGCCGGCCGCCTCTAGGGCGCGGGCCAGCTTCAGCGGCGTCTGCCCGCCGAACTGCACGAGCACCCCGTCCGGGCGCTCTACATCGACGACATTCAGCACATCCTCCAGGGTCAGCGGCTCGAAGTAGAGCCGGTCGGCCGTGTCGTAATCGGTCGAGACCGTCTCGGGGTTGCAGTTGATCATGATCGTCTCGAAGCCCATGTCGCGCAGGCCGAAGACGGCGTGGCAGCAGCAGTAGTCAAACTCGATGCCCTGGCCGATGCGGTTGGGGCCGCTACCGAGGATCAGCACTTTCTTGCGGTCGGTGGGATCGGCCTCGCTCTCGCTCTCGTAGCTGGAGTAGAGGTAGGGCGTGAAGGCCGGGAACTCGGCGGCGCAGGTGTCCACACGGTGGAAGGTGGGCAAGATGTCCAGCTCGCGGCGTCTGGCCCGCACGGTCATCTCGGCTCCCCAGGATGGGCCGAGGGCCGGCACGCGCAGCAGGTGGGCCAACTGGGCGTCGGAGAAGCCGGTGCGCTTCGCCTGGCGCAGCAGGTCAGCGGGAATGTTCTCTAGGCTGAAGGCGCGCAGGCGGCCCTCCAGGTTGAGGATCTGCTCAAGCTGATCGAGGAACCAGGGGTCGATCTTGGTGAGGGCGGCCACCTGGTCCACGGTCATACCGCTCTGAAGGGCGTAGCGGATATAGAAGAATCGCTCGGGGTGGGGCGTGATCAGTCGCTCGCGCAGGCGCTCGGGGTTAATCTTCTCCTTGCCGTCGGCTCCCCAGCCCATGCGGCCCTGCTCCAGCGAGCGCCATGCCTTCTGGAACGCCTCGGGGAATGTGCGCCCAATCGCCATCACCTCGCCGACCGACTTCATCTGGGTGGTCAGGGTCTGGTCGGCCAGGGGAAACTTCTCAAACGTCCAGCGCGGGATCTTCACCACGACATAGTCGAGGGTCGGCTCAAAAGATGCCGGGGTCTCGCGGGTGATGTCGTTGGGCAGTTCGTCGAGGGTGTAGCCAACGGCCAGCTTGGCGGCGATCTTGGCGATCGGGAAGCCGGTGGCCTTGGAGGCCAAAGCCGACGAGCGGGAGACGCGCGGGTTCATCTCGATCACATAGATCCGGCCGTCGGTGGGACTGACGGCGAACTGCACGTTCGAGCCGCCGGTCTCCACGCCCACGGCGCGCAGCACGGCGAGCGACTGGTCGCGCAGTTGCTGGTACTCGCGGTCGGTGAGGGTCATGGCCGGAGCGACGGTGATCGAGTCACCGGTGTGGACACCCATCGGGTCGATGTTCTCGATCGAGCAGATGATCACGCCGTTATCCATGCGGTCGCGCATCACCTCCATCTCGAACTCTTTCCAGCCGAGGACGCTCTCCTCAACCAGCACCTGGGTGACGGGGGAGGCGTCGAGGCCGCGCTCGACGATCTCCTTAAACTCTTCCAGGTTGTAGGCGATGCCGCCGCCGGCACCGCCGAGGGTGAAGGAGGGCCGGATGATCGCTGGGAAGCCGGTGCTGGCGACCACCGCGAGGGCCTCTTCAATCGTATGGGCCGTGCCGCTCTTGGCGACCTCCAGGCCGATCTCGATCATCTTCTCCTTGAAGAGTTGGCGGTCCTCGGCCACGCGCACGGCCTCGATGGACGCGCCGATCAGCTCGACGCCGTAGGTGGCGAGGACGCCAGCGTCGTGCAGATCCACCGCGAGGTTGAGGGCCGTCTGCCCGCCGACGGTGGGCAGCAGGGCGTCGGGGCGCTCCTTAGCGATGATCCGCTTCAGGCTGGGCACGGTCAGCGGCTCAATATAGGTGGCGTCGGCCAGGCTCGGGTCGGTCATAATCGTCGCCGGATTCGAGTTGACCAGGACGACGCGGTAGCCCTCCTCGCGCAGGGACTTGCACGCCTGCGCGCCGGAGTAGTCGAACTCGCAGGCTTGGCCAATGACGATCGGGCCGGAGCCGAGAATGAGAATCGTATGCAGATCAGTGCGCCTGGGCATCGTGGCAATCGCTCCTCGTTGGGGCAGGCCGCGCCCGCCGCCGTGTGTGAGACATCGGCGGCGATTATAACATGGTGAGGCGAACGCGATGCGTTTGCTCCACGCGACCGTTACGTCCTGGGGCCGACCGCGCCGAGGGCCGCCGGGAACCAATTTCGTTCATTCGTTTGACATTCGTTGTTCTTGCTGTTACCCTTAGCGCATATCGGGGCGTGGCTCAGCCTGGTAGAGCACCGCGTTTGGGACGCGGGGGTCGTGGGTTCAAATCCCTCCGCCCCGACCACAGTTGAACAGTTCTTTGAGCAGGCGATTGACGTCGGCCATCTGCGCGAGCGCGCCGGTGCGCCGACGTTTCTGTATCGGCACAGAGCGGAAGCGCCTAATACTACAGTTGTAGTTTGTTTGGATTACCCCCCCTAGCCCCCCCGCAAGCGGGGGGGAACATACGGTGCCAACCTCC
>CAISPW010000186.1 GCA_903887465.1 uncultured Oscillochloris sp.
CAGCGCGGCGACGGCGGCGGCGGCGGCGCTAATCGTGGGCCGGGTGGTGAGCTGGAGGGCGGGGGCAAATTCGCCGTTCACCGCCACCACCTGGCCTGCCGGGTCGAGATGGACCACCAACTGGTGGCCAAAGACCGGCAGCCCGGCGTAGCGCTGATCGAGGCGGATGTGGGCATAGCCGCGCTGGAGGTCAGGCTCAACCCGCAGCAGGCGCAGATCCTCGGCGGCAGAGCGCAGCCCGAAGAGGCTGCGGTTCTGGTCAAGAAAACCACGGGCGATGGCCAGCGGGTTGCCAAGCTCGGCGGGGGTGGGCTGATAGGCCAGATGCCCGGTCGGGTCGGCGGCGCTGAGGAAGGTGGGGACGCCGCTGCGCTCGTCCCAGCGCACGGCGAGGAGCCCGTCGCCACGCGACTGGAGCGCGGCGAGTGCCTCGACCGGGGACTGACCACCGACCAGGGGCGCGCGGGCCGCCGCCGGTGCGGAGATACCCGCGTCGGCGGCCAGTTGCGGCGGCGCAAGGTGCAGGCCGCGCGCGCCGGGCAGCGTCCAGATCAACGGCGCGGCGACGAGCAGGTATGCCAGGGCGAGCATGAAGATCGGCAGAGGCGTCAGCCTCAGAGGCGCGCTACGCTTCATTAGATACGCCCACTCTTGAGACAAGGGAACCGGCAACCGGGCAAACGTATCAGCAAGCGATCTGAACCTGTTCCCGGTTCCCTTGTGCCACTACATATGCTCGCGGGCGAGGTAGTAGGTCATGCTATGGAGCACGGCGACCGGGTCGATATAGCGCACCCAGACATCATCGGGGGTTTGGAGGATGATCGGCGCGTAGCAGAGGATCGCACGGATCCCAGCGTCGATCAGGATATCGGCGACGGGCTGGGCGTCGGAGGCAGGTACGGCGACGATGGCAAGGCGCGCGTTCGTATCGTGGATCACCTGGGGCATATGGGCGTAAGCGCAGATCTCGACATCCGCCACTTTCTGGCCGATCTTGAGCGGGTCGGTGTCGAAGAGCCCGACGATCTGCAAACCCTGTGAGTGGAATCCATCGTAGCGGGCGATGGCTTGGCCGAGATGGCCGACGCCGACAAGCACCACTGGCCAGCTCTGGGTGAGGCCGAGAATGCGCTCGATATGGTTGAACAGCTTCTCGACATCATAGCCAATGCCCTGCTTGCCGAACTCACCGAAGTACGACAGATCCTTGCGGATCTGTGCGGCGGTGACGTTGATGCGCTCACCCAGCTCCTGCGACGAGACCGAGTTAATGCCCTCGTCGAGCAGGTAGCGCAGGCTTCGTGCGTAGAGCGGCAGCCGACGGATAACGACGTCCGGCGGATCTTCGAGACGTTCCACAGAGAGCCTCCACGAGATTGCAACGCATTCTGTGAAGTGTAGCACTAAGTTCCGAGCGATGTCAAGGTAGCCAGGAGTTGGGGTGTTCCCCTACTTTCGGCGGTTGGGCAACCGGAACGAGAGCAAGTTGGGCCGATCTACCACCAGCGGGCGCGCAAAGGTATCCTCGCCGGGGCGCAGATTTGGGCGGCTCTCCAGCCAAGCATCGCGCTGCTGCTTGGCCCGGCGCAGCATGGCCTCGATCCCCTCAGCATCGCCGGACTCGATCTGGCCGCGTACCTCAAGCAAGAAGTCAACCATCTCCGTGATCCAGCGGCTCAGCCCGGCGGGATTCGTCAGGCTAATATCGCGGTGCATCTCGGGGTCGCCCGAGGCGAGGCGCGAGACATCGCGGAATCCGCTGGCGGCCAGGGGTGCCATCTCCTTCCATGCCGGGCTGCGGCCGGTGATCTCGACGAGGCCGACCGAGAGCATAAACGGCAGGTGCGAGATCCCGGCCACGTAGATGTCGTGTTCTTCGGCGTCGATATAGTAGGGCTTGGCACCAACGGTGCGTACCAGTGCCTCAACCACATCGACAGCCTCGCGGCGGGTGCTGGGACTGACGGTAAGGCAGTAGATCGCATCCTTAAACAGCGCGGGGTCGGCCGCCGCCGCGCCGGCCTGCGACTTACCGGCCATAGGGTGGCCGCCGACGTAGCTGATCGCAGCGGGCAGCAACTCGGCAGCCCAGGTGGCGACCTGGGCCTTGGTGCTGGCCACATCAGTGACAATGGCACCGTCCGGCAGGAGTGGGCCAAGCTGGCCAAGCACCGCGCGCACGGCCTGAACCGGGGTGGCCAGCACCACCACCTGCGCGTCGCGCACCGCCTCCGCCAGCGTGCGGGCCACCGTATCGATCGCCAGACGCCCGCGCGCCTCCTTCGCCGCGCGGGGGTCGCGGTCGTAGCCAACCACCTCGATCTCGCCGAGCGGACTCTCCCTCGCGTCTGCGCTGCGCAGGGCCATCCCTAGCGAGGCACCGATCAGCCCGAGGCCGATGATGGCGATGCGGATCATAACCATATCTCCTTCATGTCATCTCGCGGATGTGCATCAGGGCGGTGGCAATGTCGCTGGGGCTGCGCCCCAGACCGCGCTTTTGGTGGATTTTTGGCGGCGAATCCGCCAAAAATCCACCAAAAAAGATCGTTCGGGGATAGCGAAGCCACCCCCAAACCCCCGCCAGAGGCGATGTTGCATCAGCCCTGCGGATGTTGAATTTGCCGGCTTCGCTGGCAAATTCAACCAACCTATAGGTGCGGATCGCAGACCCTTAGAATCGTGCATCGCTAGAGATTTGTCTTAGCCTGGAAGCGGGCCAGAAAAAGCAACTCGGCGATCATCAGGACGAGGGCCAGGAGCAGGACGCTCACCCAGGTGAGGACACGCAGACCGGCGAGGGCCGCGAGCGCGGAGATCAGCAGGCCGACCTCGTAGGACTGGCGGCGCACCCGGCGCTGGTCGAGCGCCTGGACACGCTCTTTGAACATGCGCTGGCCGACGACGTAGAGGAAGGGCCGCGATCCAGCCGCGCCGCAGAGGAAGATCGCGCCGATCAGCAGGGCGTAGACCGGCATGTCGGGTAGGGAGAGCAGCCACTCGGTGGGCGGCGGCACGAAGGCCAGGCCGTAGAGCAGCAGGGTTGTGCCCACCGTCCCCTCCACCGCTAGGCCGGGCATGCCCAGGCCGGACTCGAGCGGCGCGAAGGTGAGCAGGGCCGCCCCGAGGGCCATAACATAGTAGATCAGTCGCTGCGGGGCCAGATGCGGCTCCCCGGCGTGCAGCCCGCCGAACAGCAGCAGGGCCAGGGCGACCGCCCAGCAGAGCCCAGCGGCGACCGCCGCCAAGATCGAGAGCGATATCTGAGAGCGCAGGCTATCCATATGATATTTTTTGTGGCGATTGGTGGCTTTGCCGCCAGATCGCCACAAAAAGCTAAATCTGGGGCTACGTCCCAGGAATGTTGGAATAGCCCTACGCAAACGTAGCCCGTGCGGCGCGCTGCCTGAGCAGATGGTCGGCCAGCACCAGGGCCAGCATAGCCTCAGCCACCGGCACCAGGCGCGGCAGCACCGTCGGGTCGTGACGTCCGTGAACCTCGATGGTGGCCGGGTTGCCGTCGCGATCCACCGTCTGCTGGGGTTGGGCGATGCTCGGCGGGGGCTTGGCAGCCAGGCGCACGATGATCTCCTCGCCGGTGGAGATCCCGCCGAGGATGCCACCGTGGCGGTTGCTGGCCGTGCCGATGCTGCCGTCATCCCGGCGCACAAAGGCGTCGTTGTTCTGCGATCCGCGCAGGCCGATCACGCCGAAGCCCTCGCCAAACTCCACGCCCCTGATCGCCGGAATGGAGAACATCGCCTTGCCGATGTCGGCCTGAAGCTTATCGAAGACCGGCTCGCCCAGACCGACCGGCACGCCGCGAGCGCGCACCTCGACCACGCCGCCGAGGGAGTCCTGCGCGTGGCGGGCCGCATCCACACGGGCCACCATCTCCTCGGCCACCGCCGGGTCAGGGCAGCGCATGATGTTGCGCTCGATCTCGTCCTCGTCGATTATGTTGGCCCGCAGGTCGCCCAACTGGAGCGTGTAGCCGACGATCCGCACGCCAGAGCGGGCCAGGAGCAGCTTGGCAATCGCACCGCCCGCCACCCGGCCAATCGTCTCGCGGGCGCTGGATCGCCCGCCGCCGCGCCAGTCGCGGAAGCCGTACTTGGCGTCCCAGCTATAGTCGGCGTGGCCGGGCCGGTACAGATCCTTGATGCTCTCGTAGTGTGCAGATTTCGCGTCGCGATTGAATACCACCATGCTGATCGGCGCGCCGGTGGTGCGGCCCTCGAAGATCCCGGAGAGGATCTGCACCGTGTCGGACTCCTGGCGCTGTGAGCTGACCTTGCTCTGACCGACGCGGCGGCGATCCAGCTCGCGCTGCACATCCTCGACCGTCAGTTCCAGCCCCGACGGGCAGCCATCGACCGTGCAGCCCACCCCCGGTCCGTGTGACTCGCCCCAGGTGGTGAGGCGGAAGCTCTGCCCAAAGCTATTTCCTGGCATATGGTTTGAATCCTGAACCTCGAATGAATATTCAAGGTTCAGTGCTGCCTACTTTCCCCAATCGCTTGACTGCCACTCGGCGATGACGCGCCGGTAGACGCTGATCGTCGAATCGGCGATCCTGTCCCAAGCATAGTGATGGCGCACCTCAAGGAACGCCGCGTTGGCACGGATGCGGGCCTCGTCTGGGCGATACAGGCACTCCAGCACGGCGGCGGCGAGGGCGTCGACATCGTCGGCGGGCGCGATCAGCCCGGTCTTGCCATGGCGCACCACCTCAGCGAGTCCACCGGCATCGCTCACCACCAGGGGACAACCGGCGGCGAACGCCTCCAGGGCAACCATGCCGAAGGGTTCGTAGAGCGACGGGAAGACGGCCGCATCGGCCACGTGGTAGATTTTATCACGATCCTCATCGCTCAGAAATCCGGTGAAGCGCACCCGCCCGTTCAGCCCGGCGGACTCGGCCTGGGACTGGAGCGCATCGAGGTAACTGCCGGTGCCGGCGATCACCAGGCGTGCGCCAACCGGCGCGATCTGCGGCCAGGCGGCGATCAGGATCTGCAGCCCCTTCTCGTAGACCACCCGCCCGACATAGAAGATCAGGCGCTCATTGTCGGCGGCGAAGCCCCGCCGGAAAGCTAGGCGCTCCTCCGAGCGGGCGAAGAGACGGGGGGGCATGCCCATGCCGTTAGGCACCACATCGACCTTATCGGCGGGTGTCTGAAAGTAGTCGCCTACCTGCTGAGCCATAAACTGCGAGCAGACGATCACCCGCCAGGACTCGTAGGTGAGCAGCCATTCCTGGTCGTTGATCTGCTGCGCGGCCCGGTCGTTCAGGATGCCGCGCCCGCGCCCGCGCTCGGTGGCGTGGATGGTGGCGATCAAAGGGATGCGCCAGAGGTGTTTGAGTCGTCCGGCGGCCTCAGCGGTGAGCCAATCGTGGGCGTGGATCAGGTCGAAGCGCCCCAGGGAATCGCGCAGACGATCTGCGGCCCGCTCCAGATCACGGCTAGCGTTGGTCACATAGTGCGGGTAGTCAGCGCCGAGGGCCGGGGAGATTGGGATGCGGTAGACGCGCAGGCCGGAGGCCCACTCCTCGACGGTCGGGCCGCCGTGCAATTGCGGGGTGAGAACCGACACGCGCATGCCGGCGTCGACGAGGGCCGGCGACAGCTCGGCGACGTGGCGACCCATCCCGCCGACAACGTGGGGCGGAAACTCCCAGGAAAGTTGGAGAACATGCATAGCAAATTATAGCATAGGCGCGCCATGGCGATGCCGAGGCCGTCCAGGGCGGTTGCAACGTTGCTGGGGCTGCGCCGCAGACATGCCTTTTCCAAACCTCCGCCGGAGGCAAAATTGGCACAGCCCCGCTAAAAGCCTATCTGTCACCTAGCATCTCCGCCCCTCCAGCGTATAATGGAGGTGCGCCTGAGGCGTTAATCACATGAAGGAGGAGATCGAAGATGCAACTACCACCCGCCAGCCCGTTCCCGTCAAACACCCCGAACCAAGGTGGCAATCGGCGCACCCAGCTGCTGCTTATCGGCGGCGGAGTGATTGCCCTGATCGCCATCGCCGTCGGCGTGGCGGTTCTGGCCTTCACCCTGCTTGGCCGCCGCCCGAACAGCATCCCCCAGTTGCTCGCCGGTGACACGCAGATCTATGCCGCGATCACGCCGAACCTGAGCGACCTGCCGAACATCGACCGGCTGCGCAAGGCGTTCCCCGAGACCATCGACTACCAGAATAACATCACCACCACCAACCAGCTTAGGGATCTGCTGGGCGTTGACTTCAAGACCGATATCGCGCCATGGATCGGCACGGAGGTGGCGGTAGCGGTGAGCGGCCTGCCCTTTGACACGCTGTTCGACCCGCGCAGCGCGAGCCTCGCCGGTGATACCTCCCAGGTCGAGAAGGCCAAGGTGACGCTGGTGTTCACCTCGCGCGATGAGAAGGCCGCCCAGACATTCCTCGACAAGCAGCGTAAATACCGCGAGGGCAAGGGCCAGCAGTTTGCCAGCAGCCAGGCCCAGGACAGCACGATCTACGCGCAGCAGGGCGGCACCCCCAGCCCGATCACGGCCTTCGGGATCGTGCGCGGCAATGTCATCTTCGCCACCAGCGCCGACTTGATCACCGCCATCGCCGCCCGCGACCCCAACGGTAAGGATACCCTGGCCGCCAGTCCGCGCTTCCAGCAGGTACTCGCCGCCCTCCCCGCCGGCCACATCGGCTTCGTGTTTGTCGACGGCGTGCCCCTGTCCAACGCCGTTAGCGCCAATACCGAGAAGATCGTCGGCCAGATCCAGGGCACGACCGCCGACCGGCTGCGCGAGCAACTCAAGAGCGCCGCCGCCCTCCAGGGCGTCGGCCTCTCGATCAGCATCCTCGCCGACGGCGTGGCCTTCGACGCCCTGGTTCAGGTTGATCGCGCCAAGCTGAGCCAGGCCACCCTCGACCAGATCAAGGAGACGGCCGATCCGGTGAGCGCGGATCGGGTGGGTCGAATCAGCAGCGATGCCCTATCCGCGCTGAGTTTCCGCCTGCCGGCCAGCCTTGGCCAGCAGATCAGCGATGCCATCGCCAGCACCCCCGGTGCCGCAGAGCAGGTCGCCTCGGTGGAGAAACAGTTCGACCTCGACCTCAAGCGCGACCTGTTGAGTTGGCTCCAGGGCGAGGCGACGATTGTGCTGATGCCGGGCGAGGATGTCGTCGGCACGCCCGCGCCGGTGACCGGCTACTTCGCGCTCAAAACCAACAACAAGGCAGCGGCCCAGGACGGCCTGAAGCGGATCACCACCGCCATCGATACGGCCGGCGGCGGTATGCTCGCCCTGCGCGAGGAGCAACTGGGCGGCGTCGCCTGGCAGGTTATTGGCCCCAGCCAGCAGGTCGTTGTAGGCTACGCCTTTATCGGCGACGATCTGGTGATCGGGGTTGGCCCGAAGACCCTGACGGCAGCGGCCAGTCCCAAGGCACCTCTGAGCGGCAACCCGGCCTATCAGGTCGGACTCAAAGCCGTGCCCGCGCCAAACGCTGGCCTGATCTTTGTGAATGTGCCGTCTATTGTGAGCCTCTCCCAGCAGATGGGCGCATTCAGCGACCTGACCGTCGCGGATCGTCTCAAGCCCTTTAAGGCGATCACGGCCGCCGGTGCCCCCGGCATCGACGAGAAGGGCGTTGCCCATGGGCGGCTGTACCTCGTGATCACCGGCGAATGATGGGTGGGGGCGGTGAAGCCGCCTGCACATTCCCACCCACATGTGCTACGATACACTTACAAGTGTCTTAATGGTTTATCGTAATGGGAGACAGGGTTGTTCATGAAGTCGATCGACCTAGAGCATGGCGTCGTGCCGATCTCGAGGGCTGCCTCATCTCTGGCCACGCTGATCAAGCGCTCACGGACGAATCAGCAGCCGATGATCATCACGCAGAAGGGCTATCCTACCGGTGTCCTGCTGGGGATCGAGCTATTTAGCAAGCTCCAGGAGCTTGCCGAGCGGCAGCGATCTACGGATAATACTTCTGTGCCTTCCAATTCAGATCTGCCATAGCGTATGTGCGCGGCGGGATGTATAACTGACAGCCGATCCGGGGTGCCACCTGTGGTGCCCCGGATGTTGTCGTATCGTTTGCGTTCATAAGATCCATTGCGTTTCATCGCGTTTTATTGCGTCCTATTGCGGAAAGGCGTCATTCCTGCTATACTCTACGTATACGCACATTCGTGTGAAAGCCATCCTCAATGCAGCTTGTCGAGCACCA
>CAISPW010000187.1 GCA_903887465.1 uncultured Oscillochloris sp.
ATGTGGAACGGGTTTCAGCGCCTCGTCGAAGTTGCGGAAATGTACCGTATTATGCATTAGGACGCCTCATATGCCCTCTTTCCTTCACCCATCTCGGCAGAGCAAAAGATGTGGGTAAAGATATGCGCAAGCGGGGGGGAATCAATGCGTTGTTCCCCCCCGCTTGCGGGGGGGCTAGGGGGGGGAGAACTGTAAAGTATCCGCGAACCTTGTCTATTGCCAAAAAACGCCCCGCGACCGGGTATGGCTGTGGGGCGTTTTTGTGTCCGTAGGCGCATGCGTTATAATATCGCCAAAAAAACGTACGCAAGGAGTTTTACGATGTACCGCTTCTCGCACAGCCCCCTCGGCCTACGCCTGGGTGCCTTCGTTATGGGCCTGATCTTCGCCCTCGCATCGGCATATGTCGCCCCGGTGCCCCCGGTCGCCGCCGCCGCATGCCCCGTGAATAAGCTCCACCTCGTGCCCTGGCAGGGTGGCCGCTGGTTTCTGGCCGGGGTCAACGTGCCCTGGCAGAACGACGGCTACGGTGCCGACTTCGCTACCGTCGAGGAGTGGGGCCAGCACACCTATACCCACGCCAACACCGACGCCATGTTCGCCGCCCTTCAGGCCAGCGGTGTCAATACCGTGCGCTGGTGGGTTTTTGCCGACGGTCGCGGTGCCCCCGAGTTCAGCGCCTCCGCCGGCGGCAGCGTCACTGGCCTCGACGCCACCATTCTGCCCAGCATGGCCGACGCCATCGCCCTGGCGGCCCAGCGTCATATCTATATCGTCTTCAACCTCTGGAGCTTCGATATGCTCATGCCGGACTCCTCGGCCTCTGCCAAGGGTGAGCATGCCGGTGGCCACACGGACATGATCACCGACGCCGCCAAGCGCAGTTCCTTCCTGACCAAGGCGCTCCTGCCCATGCTCGCGTATCCAGTCCCCGGCACCAGCTATACCATTGGCACCCACCCCAACGTCCTCGGCTGGGATATCTTCAATGAGCCGGAGTGGGGCATCAGCGACCTCAACAGCGTGGATGGGAATATCAGCCAGCCGGTGACGTTGGCCCAGATGCGCCGGTTCATCGCCGAGGTGGCGGGCAGCATCCACCGTAACTCAAATCAACTGGTGACGGTGGGTAGCGCGTCGATGAAGTGGAACAGCGATGCGGGCCTCGGCACGGTGGGGAACATGTGGAAGGACGCGGCGCTGACGCCCTACGACGCGCAGGGTTTCCTGGACTTCTACCAGATCCACTACTACGGCTGGATGAATGGCAATCTGACTTGGAGTTACGCGCCGACGCGGATCGATTGGGCGGCGGGCGGATTCGATAAACCGACGGTGATCGGCGAGCTGCCCGCCAACGCGGGCGGGACGAACTATAGCGCGGCGGGGCTGCTCGATACGCTGCACGCGAACTGCTACGGCGGATCCTGGGCCTGGACCTACAGCGATGTGAACGACGGAACTGGCGGCTGGAGCGATACCTCGGCCGCGCTGAAGGCATTCACCAGCGCCAACGCCGCCGAGGTTGCGATTATAACCACGCCTATCTTGCCGCTGGATAGGCATGTCTACCTGCCGCTGGTCGTGCGACAGGGCTGATGCAAAGTCGCTTCCGGCGGGGGTTTGGGGGTGGCAAAGCCACCCCCGAACGATCTTTTTTGGTTGGTTTTTGGCGGCTTCGCTGCCAAAAACCAACCAAAAGCGAGGTCTGGGGCGCAGCCCCAGCAACTTTGCAACGGCCCTGTGGTCGTGCGATAACTCAAACTCAAAGTGGTATCATGCCTTATGGTATAAAGCTGAGGAGCGTCCCGATGTCATTTGCGGATCTACTCCGGCCCGAGATCGCCGGGCTTGAGCCATATACGCCGATCCTGCCGCTCGATGTGCTGGCCGCCCGTCTGGGCATCCCAATTGAGCGGCTGGTGAAGCTTGATGCCAACGAAAATCCCTACGGCCCCTCGCCGCGCACGACGCAGGCGCTGGCGGATCTGGCCAGCATCGACGGCCCTGCGGGCCGCCTCTCGATTGCGATCTACCCCGACCCGGCCCAGACCAGGCTGCGCGCGGCCCTGAGCGGCTATGTCGGGCAGCCGGCCGCCAGCATCCTCTGCGGGGCCGGTGCCGATGAGCTGATCGACCTGGTGCTGCGGCTCTTCCTGTCGCCCGGCGATGCGGTGATCGACTGCCCGCCCACCTTCGGCATGTACAGCTTCGATACTGGGGTGAACGCGGGTCGGCTGATCACGGTGCCGCGCCGCGCCGACTTCTCGCTGGATATTCCGGCGATTGAGGCGGCTGCCGCATCCAGCCGGGCCAAGCTGCTCTTCCTTACCTCGCCCAACAACCCCACCGGCAACCTCACCCCGCCCGCCGAGATTGCGCGGCTGCTGCGCCTGCCGTTGCTGGTGGTGGTGGATGAGGCGTATATGGAGTTTGCCGAGCCGGGCGGGGCCACCAGTGTGATCCCCTGGGTGCCCCGCCACGCGAACTTGGCTGTGCTGCGTACCTTCAGCAAATGGGCCGGCCTGGCCGGGATGCGCGTTGGCTACGGGATTTTCCCCGACTGGATGATTGCCCAGCTCTGGAAGATTAAGCAGCCCTACAACCTTAGCCTCGGTGCCGAGACGGCCGCCATCGCCTCCCTGAGCGATATCGACTACCTGCGGGCCAACGTGGCCCGGATCGTGGCCGAGCGCGACCGGCTCCTGGCCCGGCTTGGCGCGTTGCCCTTCCTCCTGCCGCACCCCAGCGAGTCTAACTTTATCCTGTGCCGGGTGACACAGGGCGATGCCCACGCGCTCAAGCTGGCCCTGGAGCGGGCGGGCGTGCTGGTGCGCTATTACAACACCCCCCTACTGCGCGACTATATCCGGATCAGCGTGGGTACTCCCGCGCAGACGGATGCGGTGATCGCCGCGCTTCAGCAGGCCAGCGTCGGTACCTAACCTTGGGTATACATAATGAAACTACGTTTTCACCAGACTATCGGCCCGATCTTGTTCACCACGGGTGCAGTCACCGCGATCTATATTCTGCTCACGCAGATCAGTGCGCTGCCGCTGATGCCGCTCTGGGACACGCTGCTGATCTGGCCGCAAGCGGGGTTCGCGGTGGCCGTGATGCTGGTGCTAAAGCCTCGCTATGCCTTGCCCGGCATCTGGCTGGGTATGTGCATCGCCAGCATTTGGCTGATCTTCTACCTTAATGTGCCGCTGGTCGTCCTGGCGGTTGCGGTCACAATCGCATGCGGTGCAACTGCGCAGGCGGCAGTCGCCGCCCACCTGCTGCGGCGCTACACCAGCTTGTTGGAAGGTCGCCTGGTGTGGGGATGGTCGCTTCTGGGCACGATCCTCAAGGCGCTCGGGCTTGTCGGGCTGGCCTGCGTGATCGGCACAACGATCAGTGTCACCGTGGGTGTCACCACTGGGCTGATCAATCCTGCTATGTACACGACGGTGTGGCGTTCCTGGTGGCTCAGCGACACCATCGGCATCCTGGTGGTTGCCCCGCCGCTCGTGTGGTTGGGCCTGCGCATGCGGGCCACATCGGTATCTCGCATGCTTGCCCTGGCCACCCTCAATATGGGGCTGATCCTTTCGGCGGGCCTCTTCTTCACCCTGTGGAAGGTCGATCTGGATCGGATCGCGATAGATTTCGAGAGCGACATTGCCTCTATCGTCAGCGCCATTACCACGCAGGTCGTCCAGAGTACGCATCATGTGGAGATGATCAGCGCCCTGTACGCCGCCTCGGAAGGCCACGTGACCCGTGCGGAGTTTCACGCCTTTGTGCAGGCGCATATACTGGGCGCGGATCAGTCGTCCGGCCTCCAGGCCATCATGTGGGCACCGCTGGTGTCGGCCGCCGCGCGCCCGGCCTACGAGGCCACCATGCGCGGCGAGGGCTTCCCCAGCTTTATGATCGCCGAGCGTGACTCGCGCGGCGCGATGGTGCGCGCCACCGCACGCGCCGAGTATGTGGTGTCCGACTATAACGAGTCGCTTGAGTCCAACCGCACCGCCGTTGGCTACGACCTCAGCTCGGACCCGATCCAGAACGAGGCGATCAGCCGTGCCCGCGATAGCGGTGACGTCGCCGCCAGCGCGCCGGTTAACCTGATCGCCAGCCGACAGCCGGAAATTTTGATCATCTGGCCAGTCTACCGGGGGGGCATGGCCCCCGACACCGTCGCCGCGCGGCGGGCGAACATTACGGGCTATGTGATCGGCGTGTTCCGCACTCAGGATATGCTGGACTCAATTCTCCATACCACGACCAACAGCAACATTGAACTATCCATCTACGATGATCAGTCTGCCGACAGCGGCACGCCCTTCTATAATCACTCCACGCACGTAGGCGCGAAGCCTGAGCTGCCGAATGCCTACTTCAGCCCAGACAGAGCGCGGGCAGGCATCGGCTATACCGAGTCGCTCACGGTGGCGGGCCGAAGCTGGCATCTCGCCGCCCTGCCGCCCCCGGCCTATCTGTCCATACGACAGACGCCCATGCCCTGGATGGCGCTGCTGGTTGGGCTGACGATCTCGGTATGGCTGGCGCGCTCGCTCGCCCAGCGCCAAGAAGCCAGCGACAACCTGCAGTCCAGCGAGAATCGCTTCCGCGCACTGATCGAGAAGAGCGGGAACGCCATCTCGCTGGTGGAAGCGGATGGCCGAGTGATCTACCACAGCCCCAACTACGCGCACATCCTGGGCTACCGCGAGAGCCGGGTTGGAGATAGCATATTTAGCCTGATCCACCCTGAGGATATGGGGCAAGCTGTGGCCGTCTTCGACGAGGTGGTAAGCAAGCCGGGCACAGAACGCACCGATATCTTGCGCGCACTCCACCACGACGGATCGTGGCGTTGGCTGGAGAGTACCACCTCTAACTTGCGGGCCGACCCGTCGGTGGGCGCGGTAGTCGTCAACATGCGCGACATCACCGACTACAAGCATGTTGAGGCAGCGCTGCGCGGGAGCGAGGAGCGCCTGCTGACGATCTTGCAGACCGCGCTAGACGGCTTCTTCGTTCTCGATCAGCAGTGGCGGCTGATCGATGTGAACGACGCCTACTGCGCCATGTCTGGCTACAGCCGCGCCGAGATTCTAGAGCTCGAGATTGCTGACATCAACCCGCCCAGCCGATCCGAGGGCAAAGCCTTCTATCTTCAACGAATCCTCGTCGTCGGGTCGGGCCAGTTTGAGTCCCACCACCGGCGCAAAGACGGCAGCTACTTTGGCGTTGAGGCCAGCTTTCACCATATCGACAGCGGCGGCGGGCAGTTGGTTTGTTTTGTTCGCGACATCACCGAGCGGCAGCGGCGTGATGAGGAGATCCGCCAGCTCAATAGCGAGCTTGAGCGGCGCGTCACTGAGCGCACCGCCGACCTGAGCCAGGTGAACGCGGAGCTGACGCGGGCGCTGCGTACGAAGGACGAGTTTCTGTCCACTATGAGCCACGAGCTGCGCACCCCGCTGAACGGCATCCTGGCCTTCTCAGAGCTGCTGACCGAGCAGACTGCCGGCCCACTGAACGAGCGCCAGTTCCGCTCGGCGCAGCATATCACCGAGAGCGGGCGGCACCTGCTCACGCTGATCAACGACATCCTCGATCTCTCGAAAGTGGAGGCCGGCCATATGAGTCTCTACCTAGAGACGCACTATGTCGCCGAGATCTGCGAGTCGAGCCTGCTGTTCATCCGGGAGATCGCAGCGCGCAAGGGCATCCAGGTAAACTTCGTCTGTGACGACCCCTCCGCAATGATGGAGGTTGACGCGAAGCGGCTCAGGCAGATGCTGGTGAACCTGCTGGGCAACGCGGTTAAGTTTACGCCGATGGACGGGCATGTACGGCTTGAGGTTGTTATCGACGCGCCGCGTGAGCGGATCTCCTTCATGGTGACGGACAGCGGCATCGGCATCGTGGCGGAGGACATGGGCCGACTGTTCCATCCGTTCACCCAGCTCGACAGCGGCCTAGCGCGCCAGCACGAGGGCACGGGGCTGGGGCTGGCCCTGGTGCGGCGGCTGACGGATCTGATGGGCGGCAGCGTCAACGTCGAGAGCGAGGGTCTGGGGCAGGGCAGTTGCTTCACGATCCACCTGCCCTGGCACTCGGTGACGCTCAACGACGTCGCGCCCCTGGCCTATGTCGCCGAGCATCGGGACAGGCACGAGCCATTGGCCCATAGCGCGGTGATCCTGCTGGCCGAGGACACCGAGGCGTCGATCCGCGCGATCAGCGAATACCTGCAAGCTCAAAACTACCGGGTGGTGGTGGCGCGCAACGGCCAGGAGGCGATCACGCAGGCCATCGAGTCGCGGCCAGATCTCATCCTGATGGACATCCAGATGCCGGTCCTCAATGGGCTGGCGGCTATCCGACAGATCCGGGCGCTGCCCGCCATCGCAGCGACGCCAATTGTGGCGCTGACCGCCCTGGCCATGTCTGGCGACCGCGCGCGCTGCCTGGAAGCTGGCGCCGACGAGTATATGAGTAAGCCGGTGAGCTTGTCCGAGCTCGCCGCCCTGGTGCGGCGGCTGGTGGGGAGCCTGCGGCCCTCAGAATAGATGACACGCAATACCGCAAAAGTCACCCTGTCAGCCCAAGCGCCCGGCCCGTAAACGGGCGGGCGAGGTTGACGACGGCCGCTGAAGCGGCCTCAGACAGGCCGCTTCA
>CAISPW010000188.1 GCA_903887465.1 uncultured Oscillochloris sp.
GAACTGCGACGGTCATCATTTTACCTGCCACCCGATTGCGTGGCAGAACCGCCAATGATTTGTGCAGGTACAACACCACAGCGATGCCGTGATGGGTTCATCATAGCACACTTGTATGGATTTCGCAACGTCAGCGAACGCAACAAAACTAAATGGTTCTTATGAACGCAAACGATACCACGATTAGCTCGCGAATACGTGAATAGTGCGTTGCAGAGCCATTCGCCTGTCTATGAGCGAACATACACATCGCGCACCAGCGCGCCTTCGCATTCGAATATGCGTGAGCGGTTCGTAGTCTTTGCCCCCATACTAGCCCCCCAAGTGCTACAATAGACGCCTATGCGGCTGCGCCGCACAACGCCCTGTGACGCTGGCCTAGCGGCTGTTACCTAGCGGCTAGCGGCGCGGTTCAACGGTTGACACTGCCTACCCTTTGCGGTACCATACGCCCTACCTCACGTCCATGAGCGACACCTCTGTACACCCACAACGCCCTGTCGTGGGGCCGAACAGTCGGCAGGACACGATATGCATGAGCAAGTAGACGACTTCCTCGCCTATATGGCGGGCGAGCGGCAGATGTCGGACAATACCACCGCCGCATACCGCACCGATCTCGACCAGCTCTGCACGTTCCTGGATGAGCGACACGTGGCAGGCTGGCCGGCAGTCACCCACGATGATATGCTAGCCTTCATGCTCTTTCTGCGCGAGCGGCGCTATGCCACGAGCACGGTGGCCCGGCGCACCGCAGCGGTGAAATCGTTCTTTGGCTATCTGACTTCGCAACAGGCGATCACGCACGACCCGACCAGCCTGATTGACTCGCCGAAGGTGGATCGCTATCCGCCGAAGGCGATCTCTCAACACCAGATGGACGAACTGCTGGAGCTGCCCCTACGCTCCAGCAGCCCCGAGGGTCTGCGCGATAAAGCCATGATCGAGCTGCTCTACGCCACCGGCATGCGCGTGAGCGAACTGGTGGCCCTCAACACGGTCGATGTCACCCTTGACACGGGTACCGTGCGCTGTGCAGGCAAGGCCGGGCGCGAGCGCGTGCTCCCGCTCACGCCCACCGCCGCCATCGCGGTCGAGGAGTATCTCGATGTCGCCCGCACGCAGATCGCCCGTGGTACCAGCGAGGACGGCGGCGGCCTCTTCCTCAACCATCGGGGCAAACGGCTCACCCGCCAGGGCTTCTGGCTGATCCTCAAAGGCTACGCCGACCAGGTCGGCCTCCACGCGCTCACCCCGCACACCCTGCGCCACTCCTTCGCCGCGCATATGCTCGACGGCGGCGCGGAACTGCGCGAGGTGCAGGAGCGCCTCGGCCACGCCTCGCTCTCGACCACCCAGATCTACACCCATATGCCCGAGCAGTTGGCCCCCCGTGGTCGCGGCAACGGCAGCGGGGCCAAAAGCGAGGCCGAAAGCAGATCCTTCGCCGATCTGGTTGAGGCCGAGGTAGATGACGAGTAGCGGCGTTTCTGCGGGCGGGTGGCGGCACAGGCGGCCACCCGCCCGCACACGGCTAGGGCTTGGGGGTGGCGCTGCCACCCCCGACGATTCTATCTATCTGGAATGACCCCTGCGCATAATTGGCGGTGACACGGTGACACGGTAACGCCGTGTCACCGTGTCGCTGTGTCACGAATGAAGGAGACTCTATGCCGGCCGTCACCATGGATCAGCTTGTATCATTATGTAAACGCCGTGGATTCATCTTCCCCGGCAGCGATATCTACGGCGGACTCCAGGGCACCTACGATTTCGGGCCGCTCGGCGTCGAGCTGAAGAATAACCTCAAGGCCGCCTGGTGGCGGGCCAACGTCTACGAGCGCGACGATATGGAGGGTCTCGACGCGGCCATCCTTATGAACCGCCTGACCTGGAAATATTCTGGTCATGAGGAGACCTTCACCGACCCGCTGGTGGACTGCCGCAGTTGCCGTGCGCGCTGGCGTGCCGATCATATCAAGGACACCTGCCCGAGTTGCGGGTCGAAGGATCTGACCGAGCCGCGCCCGTTCAATATGATGTTCAAAACCCAGGTCGGCCCGGTGGCCGATGATACGTCCTATGCGTATCTGCGCCCCGAGACGGCCCAGGGTATTTTTGTAAATTTTGCCAATGTGCTGGCCACGACGGCGCGCAAGCTGCCCTTCGGGATCGCCCAGATCGGCAAGGCGTTCCGCAACGAGATCAACCCGCGCAACTTTATCTTCCGCGTGCGCGAGTTCGAGCAGATGGAAATCGAGTTCTTCGTCATGCCCGGTAGCGAGGACGCCTGGCACCAGCGCTGGCTGGACGACCGCTTGGCCTGGTGGCGTAGCGTCGGCCTGAGCGGCGATAACCTTCAGGTCTACACAGTGCCCAAGGCCGACCTAGCCCACTACTCGAAGGCGACCTACGACCTGATGTACCGCTTCCCAATCGGTTTTGAGGAGCTAGAGGGCATTGCCTCGCGCAGCGACTACGACCTGGGATCGCACTCGAAAGAGCAGGACAGCCTGGGGCTGAGCGCCAAGGTGAGCCGCAACGAGGACAGTACCGCCAAGCTGACCTACTTCGATCCGGAGAGCAAGCGCCACCTGGTGCCCTTCGTGATCGAGCCGTCGGCGGGGGTAGATCGCGGGGTGTTGGCCCTGCTCACCGAAGCATATGACGAGCAGCAGATCAAGCCGGTGACGCCCGAGCGCGCCCAGGCGGTAGCCGAGGCGCTGGCCGCTTTTGTGAAGAGCGTCGGCCGCAGCGAGAAGTTACCTGCCGAGCAGCGCGACGCAATGCTTGATCGGGCCGAGCTGATCGGCAGAGATCTGGCCACCAGTATGGCCCAGATCCCGGCCCTGCTCGACATGCCCGGCGCAGCGAGTATCGAGCTGGGTAAGAAGCTGCGCGGCCAGGCCGACCCAGCCCTCGATGAGTCGTACCGCACCGTGCTGCACCTCAAGCCGACCCTGGCCCCGATCAAGGTGGCGGTCTTCCCGCTCAAGCGTAACGCCCCCGAGATCGTCGCTACTGCCCGCCAGATCCGCAAGACGCTCCAGGCCGAGGGCAATATGCGTACGGTCTATGATGATACCGGGGCAATCGGCAAGCTCTACCGGCGTCAGGACGAGATCGGCACGCCCTACTGCATCACCGTGGACTTCGACACCATTGGCCAGGGTAAGGATGCCTCCCTGGCTGGCACCGTCACGGTGCGCGACCGCGATACCATGGCCCAGGAGCGTGTGCCGATTGCTGAGTTGCAGGCGTATTTACGGGGTATCGTATAGGGCCGAAGCATTCGGGTTGGTCACTTTGCGACCAGCGCGAATGCTTCGGCCTTACGGTCGTATAGACGACGGTGATCGTATGGACGGCGGACATTTCACCATCCCGACACGGGTTTACCTGACGGTCGAGCAGCGCACTAAGCTGGACGGGCTGCTACGTCTGGCCGAGCAGAGCCTCGACGGGCTGCTCACCGATCTGCTGGCGGCCTATCTGATCGGACAGACTGACCCGCTGGCCGAACTCGGGCCGGATCCGTCCGATGCCCGCGCCGTCGAGTTGGCCGGTCGCCGCCACGAACTGCGCCGCCTGCGAGCCAAGCTGAACGACCCCTACAACCCGCCGCCGTCCTGGCTGATCACACTGGTCGCCGACCTGGAGTCCGAGATCGCACGGCTGGAGCATCCGTAGCCCCAGCCGCACCGCACTGCTGCGCCCCGACACCTATATGCCAAAGATTCGCCTTGATCAACTGATAGTCTCGCGCGGCCTAGCGGAGACGCGCAGCAAGGCCCAGGCTCTGCTGCTCGCCGGGAGCGTGCGGGTGAACGGTCAGCCGGCGGGTAAGGCTGGCACGCTGGTGGATGAACTGATCGACCTGGAGGTGATGGCCGCCCTGCCCTACGCCAGCCGGGGCGGCCACAAGCTGGCCCACGCCCTTGACGCCTTCGGCCTGAGCCCGGTCGGCCTGACCGCCCTCGACGCTGGAGCTTCCACCGGCGGGTTCACCGATGTGCTGCTCCAGCGCGGTGCTGCCCGCGTCTACGCCGTGGATGTCGGCTATGGCATTCTCGACTACCGCCTGCGCGCAGACTCGCGGGTGGTGGTGCTGGAACGGACAAACATCAGGTACCTGGAAGCGCTGCCGGATCCCGCCATCCTCGCCGACTGCGCGGTGATCGATGTGTCGTTTATCTCGCTGCGCCTGGTGCTGCCGGCGGTGCGCCGCCTGACTACCCCCGCCGCCTGGGTTGTGCCGCTGATCAAGCCGCAGTTTGAGGCCGGGCCGGGGCATGTCGGCCGGGGCGGGGTTGTGCGCGACCCGGACGTCCACCGGGCGGTGCTGCGCGAAGTCCTGACGGTGGCCGCCGAACTCGGGCTGACCCCGCGCGGGCTGACGCGCTCGCCGTTGCTCGGCCCGGCCGGCAATGTGGAGTTTCTGGCCTGGCTCCAGCCCGGCGGCGAGCCGATCGATGTCGAGGCGGCGGTCCGCAGCCTTTGCGGCCCATGATGCGGGCGTGATCCCTGAACCCCGCCCCTACGCACGGCTGGCGCAACCGCCCTGCAATCTTGAACAGGGCGGTTGCAACGTCGCCTCCGGCGGGGGTTTGGGGGTGGCAACGCCACCCCCGAA
>CAISPW010000189.1 GCA_903887465.1 uncultured Oscillochloris sp.
AGGCTATTCCGATTTGCAGAACGACCGCATCACAAAGCCGTAAAGTCGGAACCGCACATAATTTCGCTCATACCGCGTTTAGCTCTCTCTAAAGCGTTAAATCGCAACTTGACAAAACAAATCGGAATAACCTTTAATAAAGTACTCTAATACAGCTTGGTTAAATACAAGATTGTATGTATCGGATGCTATACTAATACTTAATAGGTTTTGTTGGTAAAAGCGAAGATTGAGGTCGTATCCAGCACAATGAATTTTCTGGGTGAGATCTTGTGCTATTTTTAGAGCCTCGATATTATAATCGAAGGCGTCAACCGAAAAGCCAAGCATTGCCAAACATACGGAATACATTCCTGTCCCGCAACCCGCTTCTAACACACGGTGATGAGAAGGTGAATGCCTAAGTTTTGTGGCATGAAGCATCCGCATAATCCACTCGGAGCGCACCCAGCGCTCAAGATATTGAGGAGTTACGGTATTTTCGTCGTACCACGACAGATTAGCCTGCTGGTAGATCGCCTGCCATTGCTTACCTGGGTGTGTCATTCGTCAACATCCTTGTTATTACGGCTCTCCAGGATTTCCCGTAGTAAAACGTCCGTGCGTCAATCGATATGACTTTCTGATATAGCAATCGCAATACCGCAAAAGACGTTCATGCGCGGGGCGCACACCGCCGCGATGAACATGGTCGCTGATGCCCGGCTATCGGCTATCGGCTGTCGGCTATTTTCACATCAGTCACCCTACCAACCCAAGCGCCCGGCCCGTAAACGGGCGGGCGAGGTCTGCGACGTTTATAGGAATGTCTTCACGACCTCCGTAGGACTGCTATAGTCAATCAGATAAAGAATCTGGAGGGTCGTAATATTTATCGCTTCCAGATACGCTCACCGAGTGGCCTTTCCAGATTCTTTATCTGACAGTCTATATAGCGCAGATAATATATTTGTTCGTAACTCAGGCCATAAATAAATCAAAGTACCGATATATGCTATTGATCCGACGCTGACCATCGAGAATAGCACGATCCAATCAGCAGACCGCACTGCGATTATATTTTTTAATACTAATACAAGAATCGCCATAACCGTAGTGGCTACCGTTGCTGGAAAAATTGCATGGTAGAACTCATGAAGTGACACTCCACACAACCATGAAGTGGATACATTTCGTACAACGGAAATTATAAGTGCAGATCCGGTGACGACCCATGCAGCACCAGAAAGGCCATATCCCAACACTAAGACCCATATGAGTCCACCCGCTAGTAGACCTACCCAAACGAGGTTAGCGAGAAAAGTCCAACGTGACTTACCCATAGCTAGAAGAGGTGAATCAGTAAGTACTCCAAAGGAGCAACCTATTCCAGCCAAACACAGAATCTGCATAATTGGCACCGTTGGAAACCACTTTGGGCCATAGATTACCGGAATAAGTTTATCTGCAACTAACATCAGACCGATTAGCATTGGCAAAACGGCTGCACTAGCATAGCGAAGAATTTTAAGGTAAACATGGCTAATCATTAATCGATCAGCACCAAAGGTCGACATCGTAGGAAATGCCACCGATGTGATTAGACCAACTACGCGATATTCTGGAATGGCTGGCAGATTATAGCCTATAACATAATACCCGAGCGCTACGGGGCCAAGCCATTTTCCAATAATCGCATTATCAATAAAGACACGTATTAGCTCTACTATACGAGTTCCCGAGGCAAAGATGGTGAAGTTTCCGAATCGTCGCACACTTATCAAACTCGGAAATGCCCCTATACGGAGTAAACCCATAAAAAAATACACTACAAGAGAAGCTATTAACCCAACTACACTGCCTATAGCAACACAGATTGGCCCTATTCCACGTAGGGCAAGCGAGATCGAAACTAAACCAGAAACTAAGGTGCCCGTTATCTCAACTTTTGATACGGACTTAAAATTAAGCTTACGACGCAATAATGATCCAGGTACAACATTAGCTCCTCCCAAAAGTACAGAAAGTGCATATACATATAAAATCGAGGTGATGTGACCTGCACTGTAGAAATTCGCAACTAATGGAGACATAACCACTATCAAGGCTGCTGATAATCCGCTAATGACTACGCTTATACAGAAGGCAGTTGCAATATCGTCATCGAAAAGATCATTTCGCTGGATTAGACTAACGCCAACTCCGGCGTCTCCAAGAATACTAATCCATGTAATGGCGATTGTCGCCATGCTAATCAAACCAAAATCTTCAGGAGCAAGCAATCTGGCGAGAAAAATACCCGTTAAAAAAGTTAGTATTTGGCGGCCAAAAGTATTCAATGCCTGCCACTGCAATGCCGAAAACGCCCTACTCTTAATCGCGCTATATCGCTTCTCAGAGATAGGAGTTGAGCTTTTGGATGTACTGTCGGGCATTACTATTCCTCAATACCTTCGCCAAATTTCTGGATGTCGGATGAACAACTACCTGTAAAGGCAAGACCGCAAAGTCACTTCGTGAAGATCTGGCAACCCGTCCACCAGGCCATCGCGGTAACAGTGACAGCGTTACTGATGTGAAAATAGCCGATAGCCGATAGCCGGGCATCAGCGACCATTTTCATCGCGGCGGTGTGCCCCCGCGCATGAACGTCTTATGCGATATTGTATGCAGCAGGGCCATCGCATCTAATTCTTCATTCCAATGCGGAAAATCGGTGGTATCCGAGGGTGATCACCGTGGTTGACCGCCGCAAAACAGTACGTACCGCTGTGCTTACCGGGCGGCGACAACGCAGCAATTTTCCGAAATCGTGTAAATACCTGATCAGTCGGTGTTTTTACGCGAGAAACTACCCGAATGTGTGATTGGAACGCGGAATTAGATGCGATGGCCCTATTGCATGCAGACCTTGTTTTATACCTGATACGCCCCCAGCACCTTACGCACGGCGATGATCACATCGTCTACGTCAGCCTCGCTCATCCCCGGCGTCAGCGGCAGGCTCAAAATGTGTTCTCCGGCCTGGTAGGCTACGGGAAAATCGTTTGGCCTGTAGCCGTAGATCTCGCGATACCAGCGGTGGGTATGCAGCGCCCGGTAATGCACCGAGGCACCGATGTTCTCTGCCAGCAGCGCGTCGACGATCTCGTCGCGCGTCACGCGGAATGCCTCCTGCTGGAGTAGCAAGACGTAGAGGTGTAGCGCGTGCCGATCCGGCGGGGGCATCCCGTCGATCACGCTCAGCGGGGGACGGTACTGCATGCGGAGCGGCAGGCCGACGAACGCCGCGTCATACATCTGGGCATAGCGCTCACGTATTTCTAAGAATTGCTCCTGCCTGCGGAGTTGGTGGATGCCGAGCGCCGCAGCAAGATCGGGCATATTGAACTTATGGCCTGGAACCAGCACCTCGGTGGCTATCCGGCGCGAGCCGAAGCGTTGCCATGCGTCGCGGCTCAACCCATGCAGGTGGTAGACCCTCAGGCGTTCCTCCAGCAACGGGTCGTCGGTCGTTACCATGCCGCCCTCGGCAGTCGTCAGGTTCTTGTTGGCATAGAAACTGAAGCACGTGAGCGTGCCGAGCGAGCCAACCATCTTGTCTCGGTAGCGCGTTCCGACCGCGTGGGCGGCATCCTCGACAATCTGCACGCCATAGCGCTCAGCAATCTGGTAGAGCGCATCCATGTCGCAGGCCAACCCGCCAAAGTGGACTGGAAGAATCGCCTTGATGCGACCGCCTGGAGTGAGACTCATACTGTTTCGTCGCTTCAACTCGGCCTCGATCTGGTTTGGGTCAATGTTCAAGGTCTTTGGATCTACATCGACGAACACCGGTCGCGCACCGACGTGTTCGATCACGTTGGCTGTGGCACCGAACGTCAACGGCGTCGTGATCACGGCATCGCCAGGGCCGATGCCCAACGCTTTCAGGCTGAGGAACAGGCCGGCGGTGCACGAGTTGAGGCTGATCCCGTAGCGTGCACCGACATATGCGGCAAACTCCTGCTCGAACTGCTTCGCCCGTGGCCCGGTGCCAATCCAGCCAGATCGTAGTGTCGCTACAACCTCGGCGATCTCTTCTTCGCCCAGGCAAGGAGCGCCGAAGACTAAGAACTTGTCGCGAGCAGGTTCCCCACCGTTGATCGCAAGGATTCGTTCGGTCGTTGTTGTGGTCATAACGCCAATCCTCTCATCGCGCCGAGCGCCGTCTGCTTGTAGCGTACCTTGATATCGCGCCATGTGAGAAAGTAGAGCAGTTCGCGGTAGGCCCAGACCTCGCCCAACTTGAGCGAGACCCAGCCCTTCAAGGGCCGGATACGGACGAGTGGGAGGCTGTCCACCGGCAAAGTCGGAAGCGACGCTGCTCCAGGATTGGCTATCTGCGGCTCTTGTATAATCATGCTTTCATCATCATTTGCATCGCGCGTCGTCGTGGCTTCAGCCACGTGCGGGGAGGTCGTCGTGGTCGCGCTGCTGCTTATCGCGCTCGTGGTAGTAGCCGTACGAATAGTAGCCGTAGTACCCAAGGTTAGAGCGTTGCACATCGTTCAGCACTGGGCCAAGGATCTGCCCGCCCACCTGCTCAAGCATCACCCGGCAGCGTCTGATCATGTTGATGCGCGTCTTGCCAGCCCGCACCACGTGGAGCACGCCGTCGACCCGCGCCGCCAACACTACGGCGTCAGTCACCGTCGCGGCTGGCGGCGAGTCGTAGATCACAATATCGGCCTGCTGGGCTAGGAGATCCATCACCTGGGCGGCCCGCGCCGAGCCGAGCAATTCGGCTGGGTTGGGCGGGGTCGGGCCGCAGACGAGTAGGCGCAGGTTCGGCACTGGCCCGCTTTGCAAGCAGCTCGTTACGTCCTCGGAACGCACCCACTCACTGGTGGCCGCCGTGTTGGGCAAGGAACCGCTGGACGGCGCGATCTGCGGATGATGCCCCCCCTCGCGGCTGTGCGTCCGCTGCTCGGGCGTGACGATCAGGCTGGACAGGCCGGTCTCGCGCGAGATCCCGAAGATATTGTGCTGCTGCGGCTTGCGCAGGTCGGCGTCGACCAGAATAACCCGGCTGCCGTTTTGGGCCAGACTGATCGCTAGGTTGGCCGCAATAAAGGACTTGCCCTCGCCAGGGCCAGCGCTTGTGATCAACAGCGAGCGTAGCGACCCGCCCATACCGGCCATCTGGACACTTGTACGCAGCGAGCGAAATGCCTCCGCCGTCGGTGAGTGTGGGTCGAGCAGGGTTATCAGCGTATTCGCATACGACCGCTTGCCACGCTGGCCTTTGATAGAACTGATCGCCCCCTGTGTCGGTATGCCATAGGCGGTTTCAAGCGCCTCCGGCGTCTTGACCGTGTAGTCAAGGTACTCGAGCGCGAAGGCGATTCCCGCAGCAACGGTCAGCCCGAGCGCCAGGGCCAGCAACATGTTCCGTCCCAAGTTCATCGGCATCATTGCGCCCAGGGGCGCCGCATCGACGACCACCGCCGTATCCATGCCCGGCACGACGGTCGCCGTATTCAGAGTCCCCTGAGCCTGAGTTAGCGCGCTGAGCGTACCCGTGCGCGAGGTCTGCAAGCCAGTTAATGTCTGCTGGAGGCCCACGATGCGCTTGTCGACCGCATCGGATGCCGGCATATAACGTAGATCAGCGATCTGTCCCTGGAGCCGCTTGATCTCATCCTGATAGAAGATCATGTCTTCTTGCAGCGATTGGGTCAGATCGAGCAGTTGCTGGCGCTCGGGCGAGGGGTTGATCTGATCGTTGATCTGCCCCTGCTCGGCCCGTTGGCGGGCTGTATTTTCGGCGATCAGCACTTTTGCGGCGGTCGCCGCCAGCGCCTGTGCGGTCTGCTCGTCGTCGGTGATCGCGGTGATGCGAAAGAACTGCGTGTCGCCGACAAGGATGGTCGTGATACCGTTGAGTACATCGCCTTCGCTCAAGGGTACGCCCGCCTGCTTAACGACAAGGCTGGCGAACGAGTGGGTGCGCATAAACTCGGCGTACGTGTTCGCCATCGACGCGACCGTCTTGGTCGACTGGAAGGGCAGCAGTGGGTTCATCGCCGCTGGATTGAGGAACAGCGTTGTCGTCGAGCTGTAGCGCAGCGGCTGGGAACGAGTATAGAATCCCGTAGTCACCATGCTAAGCCCGGCCATTAGCACGAAGAGCCAGAGGTACTTGCGCCCAATGCGCCAGTATTCGAGGATCTCTATCGAGCCACCTCCAGCTGTGCTTGCGCCTGCCGTGGCTATCGCGCGCTGCGGGTGTGAGGATCGCTGAGGCGCGAGGGCCGATCCTGCACCATTCCTGTGCTGGTCGCCGCCGTAGCTGACCAGCCGGGTGTCGATGACCGGCGCGGCGGGCGTATGCTGGCCCTTGTGCAGATTCTCTACCGCGAGTCTCAGCGCCGCCACCTGCTGGTTTAATTCGTTGAGATCCGCGACTTGTCTGCGCAGTTGCGCAAGCTCCTCACGATCCTCGCTCAGCTCTTGCTGCGGTAGTGCCATAGTTATTCTGGACCCAGATGACGGTATGGCCGCCAGCGCGGCATTCGGCATAGCTACCTTATAAGCTCGACTTTATCCATCTGCGCCGTTTACGCGGCGTAGGCGAGCGCATCCGTGAGCCGAATAAGCAGTGCCTTTGGAATTTGCACCATGTCGGTGTCTTCGGGTGACATCCACGAAATCGAGACCGGCCACAGGTGCTGGCGCACGAAGGCCAGGGTGTCGCTGAAGGTCGGCAGGGCCTTGGTGTACCAGGCGGCCTGGCGCACGGGCAGTTCCTGACCCTGGAGTAACTGATGGGCGAACAGCGTGACCAACGAGAACAGCCCCAACAGCGCCGGGGTCGTGCGCAGGATGGCCAGGTCGGACCACTGGCGCTGGGTCTCGATGCCCAAATGGGCGCGCGCTTCCTCGAAGGTGACCTCCAGCTGCCAGCGCTGGACAAACCACTCGACGATCTGGCTGGGCGTATGGGTCGCATCGGTGCTCAGCAACGCCTGGCTCTCGAACTTCCCGTCGGGATCGCTGATCAGTACCCAGCGGATAGCGACCAGGGGCTTGCCACTGTGATGCCAGAGGGCCGTCCCTGTCGCCAGCCGCACCATGCGGGTGATCCCGCCGTACCAGCGCACCGTGACGGTCTGCCACTCCGTGGCGGGGTCGCTCAAGCGGGCGAGCAGGGTTGGCTGGCGCGGGCCTTTCTTGGCAGTTGGTCCGCGCTGGCCCGGCTTGCGCGCAGGGGCCGGGTCGTAGAGCCGGGCATCCAGGCGCAACCGTGTGACCAGGGTGACCGGTCGCGCCAAGCCCTGGCAGGCGGCCAGCAGCTCGAGGGCGGCATAGCTGCTGTCGGCCACGACAATGAGCAGCCGGTCGGGCAGCCAGCGCCGCACCTGGAAGATCATCTGCCGCGCCCAGTCGCTGAGCGTCTTGTGGCGCCGCTTGCGCTCCTGGTGATAGCGCTCCGAGGGGGCCAGCACCGTCAGGACGGGCAAGGCCCAGATCCGCTGCGCCCAGGGAATGGGCGCCAGGAGCATCAGACAGACCCAGCGCAGCCCGCTCGTCTTGACGAAAAAGGACTTGCTGGAGCGCACCGCGTCGCGGTAGATCCCTTTGGCGGCAATCTTGGCCCCGCGCCGCCGCTCGATATGGTCGTCGATGCCCAGCACCACGGGCGCGCCGGGCGGCACGAAGATGCTCACCAGCAGGCGCAGCAGCACGCGACTGGCCGCCCGCGGCGACCAGACCGCCCGGTTGAGCACCCGGTGGTAGTTCTGGAACTGGCGCTCGTCGCTCAACCCCATCACGCGCAGCACCGCCGTGACGGTGCGTTTGCCCGGTGCCAGGATCGCGCCGACCAGCAGGATCTTTGCCCATTCCCACACCCGCTCGCTAAACAGCAACTCGAACTGTCGCAGGACTTGTATAATCGCTCGTGGCAGGGTGCGCATGGCTGGCTCCTTCCTCGCAGATAGGTTCCAGCTAAGCGTACCCTGCCTCCCGTTTTTCGTCTACCGAATGGATAAAGTCGAGTTGAGGTGCGGCAGGACTCCAGGTATGAGTATGAACAGGAGCCCCATGATTGGCAGGGTGTAGCGGGCGATCGAAAGCACCAGCATAGTCATCACCCAGAAGTAGAGGGCCAGCAGCCAGATACCGGTCGTTGCCTGCCGCGGCACACCGCCAGCGCTCCAGAGACGCCAGGTTCCTGCGCCGATAAGCGTGAGGTAGAGCAGCTGGACAAGCGCGATGGGCGTCTCAAGCGAGTTGCTATCGGTGCCGTACCAGCTGCGGGCTGCCTTGATCGCTACCAGCTGGGCGGCGGCGACCGGTCGCGCGCGCGCCTCTTCGATCACCACTGAGGTCAAGCCTCCGAGGGTCTGCATCTCCGCCAGCCGCTCGCGAAAGGCCATGCTTAGACCTCTGACCTGATCAGGGATGCTAACACCTGTGCGGTACCCTTTAGCATTGACAGCGAAGGTCAGCCCGTCACGAATTCCAGATACACCAATGCTGCTCAGCGGGATGATGCGATCAGTCTTGGCGTACACCCAGATCTGCCAGGGCAGAACCATCAGCAGGTTACCCGCCAGCAGTGCTGTGATCAGGAGGAGGCGATATCGCGCAGGTGTAGCGTGGGCGGCGAACCAGATCACGAGCGCGAGCATGAGCCCGGCGCCGATCGCGATCGGGCGGATCAACATGGCGAAGCCGATCACGATGCCGGCGAGTATGGCCGCCCGCCAGGTCAATGTCGGACGCTGACGCAGCACGCCGCCCAGAATGATCAGCGCTGCGCCGTAGAGCACAGGCGTGAACGGAAGCTCAGGGTTAGGCTGCTTCGATGCCCAGAGCGCCAGGGGGTAGGTCGCCCATGCCAGGGCCGCCATCATGGCCGGCAGAGGCTTCCAGATGATGCGCGCTATGAGAAAGACCAGGACGGTGCTCCCTGCTAGGCAGGCCAGCGCAAAGAGCGACAGCACAACCGGCTCTGAGATGCCGCTGAGGTGGGCTAGCCCGAACAGGCCTGCCAGCAGGAAGGGGTGCCCCGGTGGGTAACTTGTGGCCGGTGTCCCATCGGTGGTCACTGGGCCATTGCCGGCGAGGATCTGGCGCGCCACCGGCTCATAGGACGACTGGTAGTCGCTGCTCTGGTTGACGGCCATAGAGGGGGGTAGGATGGCCCAGAAGAACAGTATAATTACTACCGAGATCACCGCAAGAATGAGGACTAACCGATCATCGCCGAGGGTTGGGAGGCTGCGCCTTTCAGCTGGTCGTGCGCTGTCGCTCATTGGTGTGCTTCCTATCGAATGGTGTGCCTTCGCCAGCGCCACAAGCCCAGGGGTAGGTCTATGCTAAACGGTGGGTGCGCCACGAGGCGCGTCGGTCGAGCGCTTCCAGGATGGGAGCCCTGTATGGAGTGAACAGGTGGCTACGGGGACAGGCGCTGCTCCCGAGGCAGGGCAGGGTCTGAAGCTCTCCGGACAATGCGGGGTGATGGGAACCTCCTCCTATTGGCCTCGCTAGCCAGAGCGGTGCTACGGTTACGCGAGAAACTGCCGTCAGAAGCGTCGTATAGCAGACCACCCGTTGAGGGGAGGACGAGGGTGGAGGTCTCGGATGGTCGGATCGTCCGGCCTCGTCTCCACCGAACCGGCGCTCAGCACTCCAACGTTCCTGAGTGCCCCGAGACCGAGCGCGGCAACGAGCCAAGCCAGGCGTAAAGGCAGAACCTACGGCACCGTGTGGACGCGACCGATGTGAACGTGGGAACCACATCTGGCTCACCCTCTGGGTGTGGGCCAGCCTGCGGCTACTGCCAGGTGTGGGGCGGAGCCTCCGTAGTAGTCTGAGGCCAGGAAAGCTGGCTACGCGGCGAAGGGAGGCAGTCAGGCTGAACGGCTGGGCGCAAACTATGTTGGAGTGAGGATGTAGGTGCCGAACAATGAAGGCGGAAACGCGCACGGTCGCCCCTTGGGTAAGCAGCCTGATGGAGCGCCGGATGCCGGGAAACTGGCATGTCCGGTGCGGCGGGGGAGGATGGAGAAACGTGCCACCGCAAGGTGGGAACGCGCTCTGTCCTCCACCCAACTCGGGACACCACCGGTCAATCAGGGCCTGAAGCGCCTTGGATTGATGGCCCCCGTAGGGGAGGTACCCGACAGTGCAGGAGCTCGCCGCCCGTCCAGACATGATCGGTGGTCCCGGTCTCCATCGCCGGCGTTTGTCGGCTAGCGTACACCTACCCCCAAGGCTCTACAGCGTGGAAATTAGGGGTAAAGCCCCCAGATATAGATGGTTCCATCAGCTAAAAGGGACCTCATAACTACCTGCGTTACAGGCCAGGCTGGCGCTACAAGATGGCTTGCCCAAAGCGTTGCAGTGTACTCACGGTAGGCATCTGAGTAGCCACGTGCGCCAACCAGCGCTGCACGCTTGAGCCAGTGTGCAGTCGGCTCACAGGCAGTGCAATTACCATCCCAGGCCGCTGTATCGATGCCTGCGCGCATAACTTTCTCCTCAGTTCGTCCATCCGCGCCAATCCAGCTGAGCGTGAACACTGGAGTTCCGGCGGCTAGCAGGTGTAAGTTGCGGTAGTTGCTTACTATGTAGTTAGCCCCGACGGCTGGCATACGTAATACAATTGACGGCTGCTGTTGATCGAGGCGCACGAACCCGGCGAGATCCCAGTCGCGTTGAGTTGCGCGCAGCGGCAACTGGAGATCTTGCTCTGGGAGATCGAGGCGGCCGGGTGAGATCTGAGCGCCGGGCGCTGTCGAGCGCTGATAGACCGTTACCTGTGCTGGGAACAGCGTTACATTCGAGATGAGAGTATAGCCTGCAGATAGGGCCTGTCCGATTGCATCCATCCGACGCACCATGTTGATCCGATAGTCATTTGAAACCAACACAACACGATCGGACCTGGGACATTGCTGTAGATCGTTCGTGATCGCCACGCCCTGCGGCGCATAGCGCTCAACAGTTGCTCGACCACGGCCGTCGACGATGATACATGTCGTCTTTGGATCAACTACTGCTTCGCGGAAGTAGGTTGGCCAATTTATCAGATCGCTCCGGCCATAGCTCCATATAGAATGGCCGAATAGCCCGTTGCTCCAGACCGGAAAGAGGAAGAACATCAAAGCTGTGATCTGAGAGATAATGAGGAAAGCTTGTAAGATACGCGATGAATATGCACCGAAAGCAAGTACAATCCAGAAAATAGGGAGAGCGAAAATGGCATATCGCGGCGAGGCACCTTGCAATGAAGCTGGTGCGAGCGGATCAAATACCAAAAATAGAGCGACTATCAGTAGTATACCGCTTGCGGCCCAAGCTGCTATCGAGGGGTAGCGCATGATTTGAAAGATGCCGCGCACCCCACAGAGCCCTATGACGAGTAAAATCGATAATACTGGCCATAGTAGTAGCGGATATAGTCGCTCCCCTACAGCGAAGAAGTAGAATGTCAGTGGTATCTTCGCAAGCATTGCCAATGATAGGCCACGAGGTTCTGATTGTGGAACTGACACATATGGGTTTGTAAAGCGGTATACTATTGTCACTAAAAATTGAAGCGCGCCAGGAATGAATAACAGAGCTATATATCCAATTGCAGCTACAATCATTGTCGCCCAGATCAGCCATGCAAAGCGCTTACGTAGTATTAATATCGTAATGATTACAAAGACAAGTAAGCCAAAAAAATGACTTATGATCGTCATAAATAAAGACAGCGCTAATAATACGGCGCTTCGGCGATTTGGGGCATTCTCCCATTCCTTGAAGCGCCAGAATGAGAGTAGTGAACATGCCAAGAAAAAACTATAAAATCGAACTTGAAGTGCGTATTGCAAGAAGAATGGATTGAGTACAAATAGAGCTAGGGTGAGTCTTCGAACGCCGTCTGGCAGATGTTCCGCGCAAAGCCATCGTTCAAGAAAAAGGATACTGAGGAAACCCCAGAAAATCGATAATAGGCGAAGAGCAAGGTCAGATTGAAACAAGTACAGCCAGGCATTCAGTTGCAAATAATAGCCAATAGCGTGCAGGTTGCCCATGAGGTGCTGTGAGTCAAATAATGAACCGTACTCATCACCATAGAGCGCAGGAAATGAGCGTAGTCCTAGTACAACTACTAAACAATAGGTCGCAGAAATTATGCTCAGTTCAAGAAAGCGAAGTTTGTTCGGCCTAAGCCTTGCGCTCCAAGGAGATACATTAGCTGACATAGTCGTAGCCTCCATTCCACAATAGCGCGGTGCTTCTGACCATGGATGCGAATGTTTCCCTCACCCACCTGCCCCCTTGCGGGACAGTCCATATTCGGGCAGAATGTCGTCTGCGGATCGATAGCACACCTCCTTCGGCTCAAAGCTCCGAAGATTGTGCCCCGATCTGCTCATTTTTTCAAGTTCAAGGGCCGACCACCGTTTAGCGTACACCTACCTATTGGTCTACCGAATGGATAAAGTCGAGCTTATAAGGCGCGACGATCATCTCAGCGTACGCAGTCCCGGCGTGCATGCTCCGCCACTGCGACATCGCCGGGATGTCACCTCTGCGCGGAATAAGTAAGCCGTTGAGTGGTCGGAGGGACGCACGCACGCTCCGCCACTGCGACATCGTCGCTGTCCCCTGTGCCCTGTTCTATGTTCCCTGCGCCAAGCGCACGTGGCGATTAGGCCGACCGGCGGGCGATCTGGCCTGCACCGAGTTCCATGGCCACCTGGCGACCGTTGAGCAGATCGAGCAGCACGCGCACGCGGTCAGCGCCGCTGGCGTGGCCGTCGAAGATCGCCTCGAAGCCGACGAAGGGCCCGGCATGGATGACCACCTTGTCGCCGCGCGTGAGCCCCTGGAACAGCTCGCCGCCGGCCTCGGCGATGGCCCGCGCCCGCTGGCGCACCGCGCTGACGAGATCATCCTCCACGGTGGCTGGCTCGCCGTCGAAGCTGACGAGGCCCAGGGCGTTCGGCATCCACTGGAACACGGAGACGCCGACCTCGGTGAGGTCGGCGCGTACAAACAGGTAGCCGGGGAAGTAGGGGACGATGGTGCGCGCTCGCGGGTTGGCGGGCTTAACGGGGATGCGCGGGTAAAAGACCTCAAAGCCTTGGGCTCGGGCATGCTGCCAGAGGAGATCTTCTTTGCGCGGCTTACTGCGTAAGGCGTACCAGTGTGACATCACCACCCCTCCGCGCCCCTTGATGTCGGCGCTACGGATGCGACTATAGCAGCCATCTGCCATCAGATTGTAGATGTAGATGACCTTCTGTTCATCTCCGTAGGATCCGACATCGGGCGATCTTCCACGGTGGCCCGACACTGCTGCGCTGCGCTCTGATGCCGCGCTGCCATTCCACGCCGACACGCAGACCGCCGCTACGCCGGGAGCGACACCGCACATATTCATCCGGGGCACCTCTCGGGACGCCTGGGCTGACAATCGATCAACCTTATCCAAGTTCGTTTCCAGTTGTGGCTGAGCCACAATTTGTCAATTATCTGTAATCAAGCGCAGCCAAATGAACAGCATCTCATCTTCATCTCCTCAGCCGGCTGCGCATGCGTGGTGTAATAGGCGCAGGCGGATCGCGGTTCTTGGTTTCTGCCGTCAATAGCCCGGCGGAACCAGCCACACAGGGCAAGCACGCGATGCGCATACATATACATCGTAGAGGAGAGATCCATGCAGCGTCTATTCCACATCCGCATCGTCCGGCCAGTTGCGCTTGCGCTGCTGGTCGGCGTGATATTCGTACTCGGCATGAGCGGCACCGCCTGGGCTGACAAGGGTGGATCCGAGAAGAAGCACGGGACAGTCCCGCCGCGTGAGGCCGACCTCTCGATCAGCAAGAGCGGTCGCTGGTCGGGGGACGAGGTCTCCTTCACCATCCGCGTGTCGAACAAAGGGCCGGTGGTCGCCAAGAGCGTCGTAGTCAGCGACAACATCTCGGACAACCTTTCCTACAGTTCCTCCAGCTCAAGCCAGGGCCGCTGCACATACCGGCACGGGAACCTCAGTTGTGCGCTGGGCGACCTCAGCGCGGACAAAGGGGCGAGCATCACGATCAAGACCCGCGTCAAGAACCGCTCGACAAAGCATGTTTCCAACACGGCCCATGTGGAGTCTGCGACCGACGATTCACACCATGACAATAATACTGCGGGCACCACGGTCAATCGTCCGTAGATCGTGAGCGCTACGGGCATGTCATCGCCCGGCGCAACCCCCGCGCGTCGGCGATGGCTCTCGGCGCTGTTCACGCACGTCCCGCTCGCGCTGGTGCTCGGGGCGCTAGGCCTCGCCTACGCGGCAACCATGGCCCCGAGCATCACATGGGCCAACGACGGTGCCGACAGCGGCGACCTGGTGGCGGCGGCGGCGGTGGGCGGCGTGGCCCACCCCAGCGGCTACCCCACCTTCCTACTGCTCGCCCGCGCCTTCCAGATGCTGCCCCTCGGCGACCCCGCCCTCTGTACGAACATCCTCGCCCTGAGCGCCGCCCTCGTCGCCGCCGCCCTGACCGCCTGCGTGGTCAGCGAGCTATGCGCGGGCTGCGGGCGCTACGCCCGCTGGGCCGGTGCCCTCGCCGCCCTGGCCCTCGGCCTCTCCCCTGTCTTCTGGTCGCAGGCGATCATCGCCGAGGTGTACAGCCTCAACGCGCTCTTCACGGCGAGCCTGGCGCTGTTCGCGCTGCGCGATGCACGGCCCGGCGCGATCCAGGGCTGGACGGCACGCGCCCGTGGCCTGGTCGCGGGCATGGCCATGGGCAATCACCTGACCATCGGGCTGATGCTGCTGGGCTGGATCGCCGCCGTCGCCGCAGGTGCCCCTGCCGGATCGCGCCTGCGCCGGGTCGCCGCGCGCCTGCCCTGGGTCGGTCTGGGGCTGCTGGTCTATCTATATCTGCCCCTGCGGGCCGCCGCCCAGCCGCCGATCAACTGGGGCGATGCGGACAACCTGGCTGGGTTCTGGTGGACCATCTCGGGGATGCCATACCGCCGCTTGGCCTTCGGGATCTCCAGCGAGCTCGCACCACAGCGCGTGATGGCCTGGGCCGCACTGCTGCTCGCGCAGTTTGGGCCAGCGGGCCTCGTCCTGGGGTTCGGCGGGTTGCTCTACGGCGGAGGGGCGCGGCGGGGTGTGCGCTACGGCTCCGCGACCATCGCGGTCGGCTACTCGCTCTATGCCCTCGCCTACGCCGCCGACGACTCGTACGCCTACATGTTGCCCGCCTACGTCATCTTCGCCATCTGGCTTGGCTGCGGCTGCGGCGAGATCATGGCCGCTCTCGGTCGCCGCCGCCACATGCTGGCCGCCCTCGCCGCCCTGGCCAGCGTCGTCCTGATCAGCGCCCCGGCCCCGACGACTGCAGCGCGCGTCGATGCGCGCCACGACGACCGGGCTATCGCCTTCGCGGGCCGCGTGATGACAAGCGCGCCGAGGGGTGCGATCATCGTCACCTCCGGTGACCGCGACAGCTTCACCCTCTGGTACACCCACTACGCCCTCGGCGCGCGCCCGGACCTGGCGGTGGCCGTGGGACCGATGCTCGACTTCCCCTGGTATCGCGAGTGCATGCGCGGAACCTACCCGTGGCTGAACATCCCGGAAACCTCGCCGGAGGACTGGGCCGCCGCGCTGGGCGCTGCCAACCGTACTGCCCGCGTGTGCATCACCCAACTGGATGCGCCGGAGGTGCTCATCTGCGCGGGGCGGCAAGGCCAATAACGCTAGGACTTACGTAGTTGCCCGTAATCGCATGGGACGGCGTGGGTGTCGTCACGCCAAACGAGGCTGACGAGGTTGATGCCGGACACGACTTTGCGATGTTTGCCCGACCAGTGCCGATGCACATAGGGTTTATCCACGGTGCTATCGTCGATGATCAACCGCCCACGGGTGCGATCCACGAGCGCTTCGGCTTCCAACCCCAGCGGCAGCGTGTCCAGTTCGAGCCGATACAACCGTCGATTCCGCGCATCGTGGGTAGCCGGCGCTGATCTCTCCGGCTGCACCCGTGCGCCCTCAGTACACGAGCGTCCCGGTAAGTATGATCGCAATACCGCAAAACTCGCCCTGTCACATCACGCGCCTACGGTGACGAAGGCCGCCTGCGCGGCCTGAGGAGGTTG
>CAISPW010000190.1 GCA_903887465.1 uncultured Oscillochloris sp.
AAAGGTCTGGTCGACAAACTCCCAGGCGCCCAGCGCGCTGGCGTCGGCGAAGTCGCTCTGGGCCAGGACGATGCCCGCATCGGCCAGTTGGGGCGGGGTAGTCGGGTTGGGGCCAATCGTCGGCGTGGGCGGGTAGGCCGGGTACTGGAGCAGCGGCCCCTGGCTCTGGGCCGCGCCATGGGGAGCCTGGATGAGGGCCAGCCCCACCCCTGCCGTCAGTAGCGCGCCCACCAGCAGGCCCACCGCCAGCGGGATGTTTCGTGATCGTTTCATGCCGCTACGCTCCTGTCGCTGCGATGGATAGGAACATCTTTGCAGATATTCATTATAGAACACATGCGCATCATACTTGATCTCGCGAGAATCGAAAAGCCCCGCATCACAGTTGTAGGGCTAGCGAGCGACGAACGGCAACTGAACCTTAAACATGTTGGCGCTGATCGTCTTTGGAATGGAGACCCACTGATCCGTCGCGTTGCCGGCACCGTCGAGGAGTCGGACGTAGATATAGTAGACGCCAGGGGTGACCGCGCTAGAGGGTAGGCCAGTCGCGAGGCTCCAGTCCCTGATCGTGAAGCTGGTTCCCGAGTCGGGCACGGCCAGCGCCTTCCACTTCAGGCTGCTGCTCGTCAGCGGGTCGCCGATATCGGCTGGCGCGGTGCGGCTGTTGGCGATCCAGACGCCCCAGAAGTGTCGGTCGCCGTTCTGGTACTGGGTATCCGTCGCCTGAATGTTCGTGAACGTGAGGTTCTGAAGAATATCGCCGCCCACGTTGGAGCTTGCCACCACCGCCGCCACCGGAGGCACGTTAAGCGCTAAGCCGGAGGCCGTCACATTCCAGGTCGGCTTCGTATCATCATAGGTGATGGTGAAGGATGTTGCGGGGGGATCCGGGAAGTTGCGCAGGTTGCCAGCCCCATCGTGCAACTGGATCGCCACCGGGCGGGAGCCGCTCTCCAGATTCGCCAGATCGGGCAGCGAGATCATGCCGCTGAAGCCACTGCCATCGCTCTTGTAGGTAGACTCAAGCGCGTCAAGGCTTTTGCCGATGGCGACGCTAGTGATCCCGGAGCAGTCGCCGCTGGTCTGCGCGCTGAGGGAGAGCAGCGGCACTCGGGTGTAGCTTGGGTCGCCGCCGCTGGCGGCACCCTTGCTCAGGGCAAGCTCCGGCGGTAGCGCGGCCGTGCTGGCCGTGCCAGAGACCGCGTCGGGAATATCGAGGAAGGGATTATGCACATTGACGACCGCCTGAACTACCCCATCGATCAGGATCGCGTCATTCTTGGCCGGTTCCTCCAGCAAATTCGCCTTCGTATCACGCAACTGGGTGTAGAGCGTCGACGGCGTACAGGTGGTGCTGTTGAGGAGGGGGGACGGGATCGGTACCGCAATCGTCGCAGCGTAAGGCTGCCAGCCGCCTGAGTCGCTTGCGCTATCGGTCGGTGCCGCATTCCAGTTCCAACGCACCTGAGCGGTCGCTAGGTTTACTGACCTAGGATTCGTAAAGGAAACCTGGACGGTCGTCTTCCCGCCAACGACCGCAGCGCCGCCCTCGATCATGGGGGTGGCACTGATGGATATGGCCCTGCCGGAGAAGCGGTCGTAGGTGATGTAGGGCTTGCTCCCCGAGAAGTTCTCCAGCGCGGCGTGGGCAAAGGATCCAAACGAACTGATTGCCAAGCGCGAGTTATACAACCCATCCACGTTAGAGGCGATGGCGGTGGTGAACTCTGCCTGACCGAGCGGGCGGAAGGCGTAGAAGAAGCGCAGGGGGCCGGAGGCATTAGAGATCCAGCCTATGTGGACGACGCCCCCGTTATCGACCGCCACATTCACCGCGCCCTTCACGACACCAGAGGCGAGATGCGATCTGCTCCAGGAGTTAACCGCCTGACGCTCGGCGTAGAAGATTCCCGAGTTCGAGCCTTTGTCGTCTAGGCCACGCCACGCCGCGTAGAACTTCCCGTCCGTGCCGATGGCCGCCGTGGTGTCGGCACCTGAGCCCGAGAGGATCTCGGTGTCGAGCCCGGAGCCCGTCCAGATCGCGGCTGCGGGTTTCAGATCGATGGTTGTGTACCCGATCAGAACCTGACCGTTTGGCCCTGATGTGATCATGGACGGCGTCGAGTACGTCTTCTCTGCGGTGGAGAAGGTACGTGACCAAGTGACACCTTGGTCGCTCGACGACTTGATGAACAAGGGTTTGTCGATATCTTGCCAGATCACAAAGACCTCGCCACCACTCGCGACCGCGATCTGCGGGAAGATCGGGAATTCGCCCGCGACGACCGTGCGTATCGGCCCCCACACGCCGGAGGTGTCACGATGACGGAGGTAGATCCGCGTATCTTTGATGCTACTCCACGCCGCGTAGAGCGAGCCATCGGGCGCGGCTGCCACCGCCACGGTTGAATAATCGGACTGACCCTGCGCAGGCCCGATGCTGACCCCCGATCCGATATTGGTCGCCTGCTCCGCCAATGTCCACGTGAAGGCATCGGTGTTATTGTTGCCGCTGCCGGTACTCACGCCGCCGCCGACCGTGATCGTCTGGCCGGTGGACGCAATGCTGGGGAACTTGATATTTCGCGAGTCGCCGAGGGTTATCTCCGCGAGCAGGGTTGGTGCCAAGGTGCCCTGAGCGCTGGCCGGAGCGATAGACGCTGATAGCATGATCAGGGAGATGACACTAAAGATTGTCGAGAATCGTCGCATACAGGTTCCTCCGGGCATTTATAGAATTATGGGGTGTCCGATGGGAGAGGATCGGAGCAGGCGTATCTCGCTCCGACCGTACACCCACCCTATTCATTATGACGCGCCGCTAGGGCGCGGTGACAAGAAAGTCGTCAAAGAGGATGCCGCCACTGGCGCGGGTGTAGATACCGGCGCGCCCCGCCGGCAGCGGCGCGGCCTCGTTGGCCTCTGCCACCACCTGCCCGTCCAGCGTCACCTGCAGGCTCCCGCCGTGTACCGCCAGCCCCAACTGGTGCCAGGCCCGCTCGCGGAACCCCGGCCCGGTGATCTCCACCAGCGACCGCGCCACGCCCTGGTCCACCCGCTCGAGCACCAGCTTCGGCGTCGCCGGGAAGGTCTCCTTGAGCACCCGCACCCGGTAGTAGCTCGCGGTCAGCGGGTCGGCCCCGGTGTAGCGTGCGATCAGCCCGGCGGTGCCGTTAAACTCGTCGTAGAAACTCACCTGGGCGGTGTAGTC
>CAISPW010000191.1 GCA_903887465.1 uncultured Oscillochloris sp.
GGTACGTCGGCCTTACCGGGACGGGCCGGGCCGGGCCTTACGGGGCCGGGTACGTCGGCCTTACGGGGCCGGGTACGTCGGCCTTACGGGGCCGGGTACGTCGGCCTTACGGGGCCGGGTACGTCGGCCTTACGGGGCCGGGTACGTCGGCCTTACGGGGCCGGGTACGTCGGCTTATCGGGGCCGGGTACGTCGGCCTTATCGGGGCCGGCGGCGGCGATGCGTTGGCGATACTCGGCCCAGAGGTCTTGCTCGGCGGCGGCGGCGGCGCGCTTCCCGGCTTCCACCGCCTTGCGCAGACGCCCAGATAGGTTGGCGCGGGTGGTGCCGAGGTTTAGCGCGAGGCTGGCCCGGCGCTCTTCGCCCGACTTCGGCACGATTACGCTCACCGCTGCGACCCCGATGGCGGTGCCGATCAGGAAGCCTAGCACAAACTTGCCGCCCGAGGCGCGGGAGCGCCGGTCGTTTTCCTTGCGCAGGGCCGCGATGATCTTGATCGCCACCGCGCGCTCGGCCTCAAGCGCCGTGAGCGTCGCGGTGCGTTCGGCCTGGATCACCTCGCCAAAGCGCCGGGCGGCCTCCGCTAGTGTCTCGGACTCGACGGTCATAAGTAAGGTCTCCTTCGAGACTCTTTGATTGAATGATACGGTCAGCGTAGCCGACCGTATCATTTCATTCAATCAAAATATCACGCGCGCGACTTCACTTCCTGGAGCGCACGCTCGATAAAGCGGTCGACGGGGATGGCACCGAGATCCTCGCCGGAGCGCAGGCGGACGGCGACGGCGTTGGCTTCCTGCTCTTTGTTGCCGATTATAAGCATATAGGGGATCTTCTGCAACTGAGCGCGGCGGATCTTGCCCTGCATGCGGTCGCGGCTGTCGTCAAGCTCAACCCGCAGGCCGACGGTCCGCAGGCGGCGGCGCACCTCCTGGGCGGCCTCCATCTGCTTGTCGGTGATCGGGATGATCATGGCCTGCACGGGGGCCAGCCAGAGCGGGAAGGCTCCGGCGTAGTGTTCGATCAGCACGCCCAGGAAGCGCTCGGTGGTGCCGGTGACGGCGCGGTGCAGCACCACCGGCGTGTGCGGCAGGTTGTCCTCGCCCACGTACTCGCAGTCCAGCCGCGAGGGCTGGATGAAGTCCACCTGGATCGTGCTGAGTTGCCACTCGCGGCCCAGCACATCGCGGGCCAAGAAGTCGGCCTTGGGGCCGTAGAAGGCCGCCTCGCCCTCCTCCTCGACATACTCGACGCCGTTGGCGTCCAGGGCGGCGCGCAGGGCGACGGTGGCCTGCTCCCACTTCTCATCGTCGGCCACGAACTTGCCCGCCGTGCCGCGCAGCGACAGGCGCACTTTATAGTCGCTGAACTTATAGGTGCCCAGCACCTCGCGGATCAGGTTCAGGGCTAGGCTAAACTCCTCCTGGATCTGGTCGGGGCGGCAGAAGATGTGGCAGTCGTCCTGGGTCAGGGCGCGCACGCGGGTGAGCCCGTTCAGCGCGCCGCTGTCCTCGTAGCGGTAGAGCGTGGCGAACTCGGCGAAGCGCATGGGCAGGTCGCGGTAGCTGATCACGCCCATCTGGTTGAAGAGGGTCATGTGGCTGGGGCAGTTCATCGGCTTGAGCCGGAAGACCATATCTTCGCTCTCGACCATCGGCGGGAACATGCTGTCGCGGTAGTTCTCGTAGTGGCCGGACTTGTGGTAGAGCTGTTCCTTGACCACATTGCCCGTCCAGACGTGGCTGTAGCCGTAGCGCGTTTGCACCTCGCGCACATAGGACTCCATCTCGTGGCGCAGGGTCTCGCCCTTGGGCGTGAAGAGCGGCAGGCCGGGGCCGACATCTTCGGCGAAGAAGAAGAGGCCGAGCTCCTTGCCGAGCTTGCGGTGGTCGCGGCGCTTGGCCTCCTCGATCTGGAAGAGGTACTGCTCCAGATCGGCCTTGCCGCCCCAGGCCGTGCCGTAGATGCGCTGGAGCTGCTTGTTCTTCTCATCGCCGCGCCAGTAGGCTCCGGCGATGCTCATCAGCTTGAAGCCGTCGGCGGGGATCTGGCCGGTGTGTTCCAGGTGCGGGCCACGGCAGAGATCCTCGAACGTATCGTGCGTATACGTCGAGATCACCGTGTCGCCGTGGTGCGTCTCGCCATACTCGTCGAGTCCCTTGGCCAAGCCGTCGATCAGCTCCAGCTTATAGGGCTGGCCGGCGAAGATCGTGCGGGCGACATCGGCGCTGACCTCGCGGTAGACGAAGGGGTACTTGCCGCCGATGATCTTCTTGATCCGGGCCTCGATGTCGCTTAGATCCTCGGGCGTGAGCGCGCGGGGCAGGTCGAAGTCGTAGTAAAACCCATTCTCCACCGGCGGGCCAATCGCCACCTTGCCCGTGGGGAAGATCTCCAGCACGGCCTCGGCCATGACGTGGGCCAGGGAGTGGCGCAGGCGGTAGTAGGGGTCGCTCTCGGGCGTTACGGGCATGGGGAACTCCTGTTGGGCCGAAGCAATCTTCTAATGTAGCGCGATGTGCTGCATCTGAAGAATGCTTCGGCCTTACGATGGTTAGCGTGTCACGATCACGATCTGGCCGTCTGCGATCTGGATGGACTCGACGTACTTGCCCTGGCGCTCTAGCTCGGCGTTGATCCGCTCGGCGAGGGGCGCGAGCAGATCGGCGCTGGAGATCGCGAGGCCGAGGGCTCCGTCGATCTGCGGGTCGAGCAGGGCGACCCGGCCACCGACGGCGGCTAGGCCGCTGCGGGCCACCCCGCTGACCCCGAGGGCGCTCAGGTCAGCCACGATCTGGCCCTTGGCCAGCCGCACGTAGATCTGGTCGATCGGCGCGTAGTCGTGCTGGTGGCTGCGCAGGAAGGCGTTGGCCCGTTCCTGATCGACGGTGATCTCGCCGGGGGGCAGGGCGGCGATCACGCCGGGGAGCGCGGCGGCAGCCTGGCTCACGGCGGCACCGGCGGCGGCGGTTGGATCGAGGCGGGCGCTGATCTGCGCGCCGATCATGCCGCTCAGGGCGGGGCGGGCGAACGCCCCATAGAGGGCGACGATCACCACCAGGGATACGCCGAGGCTGGCGATCTGGCCGAGGCAACTGCGCCGACGCGGGGGCCGGCGGCGCGACGGCCGGGGCTGAGACATAGCGAACCCTCCAGGTGCGATAGGGTGCGTGGCGAATGGTGCGTGCAGTTGCGCTCACCACTCAGCGTTTGAGTCGCGGGTCGAGGGCGTCGCGCAGGCCGTCGCCCAGCAAGTTGAAGCCGAGCACCGTCACCATGATCGCCAAGCCGGGGATGAAGACGAGGTGCGGCGCGGTGAAGACCTGGTTACGCTCGGCGCTGAGCATCGAGCCCCACTCGGGGGTGGGCGGCTGGGCGCCGAGTCCGAGGAAGGAGAGCGCGGCCACATCGAGGATCGCCGTGCCGATGCCGAGGGTGGCCTGCACGATCAGCGGCGAGATCGCGTTGGGCAGGATGTGGCCAAACAGGATGCTCGCCGGGGCCGCGCCAATCGTGCGCGCGGACAGCACGTAGTCCTCCTCGCGGGCGCTGATCACGCTGGCCCGGATCACCCGTGCGTAGGCTGGGATGGAGACGATGGCGATGCCGAGCATGGCGTTGAGCAGGCTCGGCCCGAGCACGCTGACGATGGCGATGGCCAGGAGCAGGAACGGGAAGGCCAGCACCACGTCGAGCAGGCGCATGATCAGGTTGTCGAGCCAGCCGCCGATGTAGCCGGCAAATGCGCCGAGGAGCGTGCCAATCGACAGGGAGATTGCCACGGTGACAAAGCCGATCAGCAGCGAGAGACGTGCGCCGTAGACGATTCGGCTGAAGAGGTCGCGGAAGTTGCCGTCCACGCCCATAATATGCTGGGGCTGCGCGGCGGGGCAGCCGAGGATGTGGATGCACGGCCCGCTGCGCTTCTTGATGCCCTCCTCTTTGTTGAGCAGCACATCAATCGGGTCGCTGGGCGCGATCAGCGGGGCGAAGATCGCGGTGGAGGCCAGCAGGCCAATCATCACCATGCCGATGATCGCCGAGCGCTGGCGCAGGAACTGGTGCCATGCCCGCCGCCAGGGCCCCTCGGAACTCGATGTGCGCGCAAGAGTCGTCATACGGTGTGCCATAAGAGGGGCGTACCCCGCAGGGGCGAAGCATCGCCAGCGGATGGATGCGGATGTTCCACATGAATCAGGAGGCGATGCTTCGCCTCTGCAATTTCATCGACGACAGATTCGTTATTTCAACCAAACATATAACCGTCTCGGCAGCCTGCGGCCCCCGCCGGGGATAGCTAATAGCGGATGCGCGGGTCGAGCAGCCCATACGAGAGATCAACCAGCAGGTTCACGATCACGTAGCCCAGGGCAATCGCCAGAGTGAAGCCCTGGATGATCGGGTAATCGCGGGTGGTGATCGCGTCGAAGAGGATGCGGCCCACCCCCGCCAGGTTGAAGATCGTCTCGGTGAGGACGGCCCCGCCGAAGATCGTGCCGAGTTGCAGGCCGACGATGGTGACCACGGGCAGCAGGGCGTTGCGGAAGGCGTGGCGCATGGTGACGGCCAGTTCGGCCAGACCTTTCGCCCGCGCGGTACGCACGTAGTCGCGGCCCAGGACCTCAAGCATGGCCGAGCGGGTCATGCGTGCGATGATCGCCATCGGGATGGTGCCGAGGGCCAGGGAGGGCAGCACTAGGTGGCGCAGCGCGTCCCCGAGTACATCCCACTGAAAGGTGATCAGGCTGTTGAAGAGGTAGAGGTTGCCAAAAAACTGCAATACCTGGCCGACGCCGGACTTCAGATCGACGCCCCAGCCCCAGAGTTGGTAGAAGGGCACGCTGGTGAGGCCCGAGGAGAGTCGGCCCGAGGGCGGCAACTGCAAGGGCGTGCCTTTGAGCAGCAGGGCGAAGATGTAGGCCAGCATCAGGCCAAGCCAGAAGACCGGCATGGAGACGCCAATATTCGAGCCGATCATCGTCGCCACATCGACGGCGGAGTTGCGCCGGAGGGCGGCGGCGATGCCCAGGGGGACACCGACGATGATCGCCACAAGCAGCGCCAGTACGCCCAACTCGACGGTGACCGGCAGGCGCTCGGCGATCAGCTGAGTGACCGGCCGGGCCAGCCGGATCGAGCTGCCGAAGTCGCCCTGAAGCACATCGCGCACGTAAACGCCAAACTGCACGATGATCGGTCGGTCGAGACCTTTGGCGGTCAAGAAGCGGGCGCAGACCTGGGGCGTGGCCTTCTCACCAAGCTGGGCGGTGCAGGGGTCGCCGGGGATGAGCCGAACAAGGACGAAGGTGACGACAAGTACGCCGAAGAGGACGGGCAGGGCCACCAGGATGCGGTTGATCACGTAGCGGAGCATAGATCTCGCCTTCGGCGGGGGTTTGGGGGTAGATTCGCCACCCCCAAAAGATCTTTTTTATTCATGATTGGCGGCAAAGCCGCCAATCATGAATAAAAAATCACGGTCTAGGGCGTGACCCCTACTTGGCCGGGGGCGCGTTCAGATAGCCGCCCCAGAGCGCCGAGAAGTAGGTGAACTGACCGGCGCGGCCCTTGTGCAGCGGGTTGGCCAGGTCCCACTGGACCGCCCAGGAGGTCACGACATCGTTGGCGTCGAAGGCGGAGCCGTCGTGGAACTTGACGCCCGCGCGGAGCTTGCAGGTCCACTCGGTCAGGTCGGTGTTGGGATCGCAGCTCTCGGCGAGGCTGGGCTGCACGGCGGTGCCGCCGATCTCGTACGCGAGGAGCGACTCGTTGATCTGCTCGCAGACGCGCAGCGACTCGCCGTCGGTCTCGTCGGCGCAGTAGAGGCCGGCGGGCTCGCCGTTCTGGAGCCAGGTGAAAGTCTTGCGGCCGCCTGGGTCCAAGACGGCGAAGACCTCGCTGCTGAGCGGGCTGGCGTGGGCACCCTTGACATCGGCCTTATAGGCGACACCCGAGGCACCGTGGGCAATCGGAACCATCGGCACGTGCTTCGCGAGCAGGTTGTTGGCCTCGACGTAGAAGGGCGCGCGCAGCTTATCGGTCGGCTGGGAGGCACCCTTCTGGAGGGCGGCGACAATGTCGTCAAACTTGGCACCGAACTGCTTGGATGCGCCGCCGCCGAAGTGATAGTCGAGGAAGTTGGTCATATCGGGGAAGTCGGCACCCCAGCCGAGCAAGTAGAGGCCCTTGAGATTGCCGGCGGCGGCCATGTCAAGGTAGGTGCCCGACTCAACCACGTTAATCGTGGCGGTGATGCCGAGATCCTTGAGTTGGGCCTGGACATCCTCAGCCACACGACCGGGTTCGGGCAGGTAGCCACGCACCACATCGCGGTACTCCAGCGTGGTCGCGAAGCCATTGGGGAACCCGGCCTCGACGAGCAGCTTCTTGGCCGCTGCGAGGTCGTACTTGGGCCATGCGGCGCCAGCGCAGCCGTTGGGGATGGCGCAGGGCGTGAAGTGGGTCGCCACCTCGGAGCCAGCGGGGTAGAAGTTTTTGACGATGCGCTCGCGGTCGATGCCAATGGCGAGGGCCTGGCGCACCTTCTCGTTGTCGAAGGGCGGGAAGGCGTTATTCGTGCCGAGGTAGAAGATGTTCAGGCCGGGGCGCGGCTTGAGCTGGAGCGTCGTATCGGCGGCGATGCCCGCGAAGGCGTCGGGGGCCGGGTTATCGATCCCGTCCACGTTGCCCGACTGCAGCTCCAGCAGGCGCTGGGCGGCCTCGGCGCTCCAGCGGATCACGACCGTCTCGGCCTTGGCCTTCTCGCCCCAGTAGCCGTCGAAGCGCTTGAGCGTGATGCTGTCGCCGGGGATCCAGCTCTCGATCTGGTAGGGGCCGGTGCCGACCGGCTTCTTCAGCAGGTCGCCGGTGCCGCCGGTCGACGTCAGATACTCACTGGGCAGGATGGCGAACGAGGCGAAGGCGGCCTTGGCCCGGAAGGCCGGGTCGGGCGTGCAGAAGGTAAACTTGACCGTGGCCGGGTCAACCGCCGTGATCGCCTTGAGGTTGCCGCTGTAGCCATTGCCGCACTCCTTGGCGGTAACGGCCAGCAGGGCACCCTCGGTGTAGACGGCCTGGGTGTTGACCGGCACAGCGGTGGGGGCCTCGGTGGGGGCGGCAGTGGGGGCGACGGTGGGGGCCGCAGTGGGGGCGACGGTGGCGGCCGCAGTGGGGGCGACGGTGGCGGCCGCAGTCGCGGCCGCAGTGGCCGCAGCGGTAGGAGCCTTGGTGGGCACCTGCGCCGCCGGGGGCGAGCCGCAGGCGGCGAGGACAGGGACGATCAACATGAGCAGCAGGCTGCCGGCGATCACGCGCCGCCCCGCCGTAGAGCATTTGTCCATTAGGGTTCTACCTCGCTTATCAACTTGTCAGCAGATGAAACCAAGCATTCGCACAGTGGTCTTGCGATCACCCCCTTTCCAGCCTCACGGGCGCAGCTCTGGGCCAGGCCCGGGCCGCACGTGTGGGTGCGCTGGATGTCCGATGGGAGGAGTTTGGGGAGGCTTGTCTCTCAGGAAAGTCGGGCGGGATTGTTAGCGTGGGCGGAATTATAGCAGCCTGCCCTAGCACCGTCAAATTGCATCACCGCGCCCAGAAGGGCGGCTGACCGGTAGGAAAAGGCTTTACATTTGCCGATTTAGGCGGAGCAAGCCGTGCTATGATTGGCGCACCACCGTTTGCAAGGGAGACACGAGTATGCTGAACATCCAAGAGATCATGGCGATCATTCCGCACCGCTACCCGTTCCTGCTGATCGACCGCATCCTGGAGTTGGAGCCGGGGCTGCGCGCGGTGGGCGAGAAGCTGGTGAGCGCCAACGAGCCGCAGTTCACCGGCCACTTCCCGGGCAACCCGATCATGCCCGGCGTGCTGATCGTCGAGGCTCTGGCGCAAACGGGGGCGGTGGCGGCCCTAAGCCTGCCAGAGCATGCCGGCAAGCTGGCGCTCTTCGCCGGGATCGACGGGGCGCGCTTCAAGCGGGTGGTGCGACCGGGCGATGTGCTGCGCCTGGAGGTGACGATGGAGAAGTTCCGGCGCGGGGTGGGCAAGGCCACCGCCAGGGCCACCGTGGATGGCCAGTTGGCCTGCGAGGCCGAGTTGCTCTTCGCGATCACCAAGGGGTAGGGCACAGGGACGTCGCAACCCCCGAACGATCTTTTCTTGCAATACCGCAGAAGTCGCCCTGTCACATCACGCGCCCGGCCCGTAAACGGGCGGGCTACGTCACCCGTAGCCGAGGGGTTCAACCCCACGGTGTGGTACCAGCCCTGAGTGGCATAGCAGGGCTGATGCAACGTTGCTGGGGCTGCGCCCCAGACCCTGCTTTTTGTCGGTTTTTGGCGGCTTCGCCGCCCAAAACCAACAAA
>CAISPW010000192.1 GCA_903887465.1 uncultured Oscillochloris sp.
CTCAACGACGATTACCCGGCGGTGACGATCAGCAGTTCGCCCATTCTTGAGGGCGATACCCTCACCCGCACGCTGATCTTCACGGCAACCTTCCCCATCAGCACGCCGCCCCTGTCGGCGGGCGTACTGACCTACAGCACGGCAGACGTCTCGACCACGGCTAACAGCGACTATGTGCAGGTGACGAACGGCACGGTGAAGTTCGCCGCCGGGGCGACCAGCGTGCTCTTGCCGGTGACGATCAACGGCGATACAATCGTGGAGCCGGATGAGACCCTCCGCGTCACCCTGGGCGGGGCCATCAGCAGCGGCGTCAGCGCCACCGGCACGATCACCAACGACGATTACCCGGCGGTGAGCATCGGCAATGCGACCGCCGTGCTCGAAGGCAATAGCGGCATCCAGGTGATGAGCTTCCCGGTGAGTCTCTCGGCGGCGATTTCGCAGCCGGTGATGATTACGTATGACACGGCGGGCAGCACAGCCACGGTGGGGAGCGACTTCGCGGATCCCAGCAGCGGCACGCTGACGATCCCAGCCGGAGCGACGAGTGGCACGATTGACATCACCGTCAATGGCGACACGACCCCCGAACTAGATGAGGTTGTGCGGATCACCCTGATTGGGGCATCCAACGCGACCTTGGGGACGCCGACCGTGGGCACCGGCACCATTACTAACGATGACTCGATCAAGATGACCATCAACGATGTGGCGCGCACCGAGGGCAACGCGGGCAACACCGCGTTCATCTTCACCGTAAGCCTGGACTACCCCGCCGACGGGAACGTGAGCGTAACCTATGCTACGGCTAACCTGACGGCCATCAAGGGCACGGACTATCTCACGACAAGCGGCACCCTTTCGCTGTTGCCATTGTTGCCTCCAATTCCAGCGGTTGGGCAGACTGGGACGATTACCGTGTATGTGATCGGCAACACGATCTACGAGCCGGCCAAGATCTTCGCGCTGCTCTTGTCGAAAGTAAGCACCACCGGGACGATCCCGGTAGTGATTGCCGACAACCAGGGCATCGGCACGATCCAGAACGACGACACGGCCACGCCAGTCATCGGCTTCAGCGCGGCAACCTACAGCGTGGGCGAGGCCGACGGCAGCGCGACGCTGCGGGTGCGCCTGAGCGCCCCGGCACCCGGCCCGATCAGCGTGGGCTACGCGACGGCCCCGACGGCTCCGGTCTCAGCGCTGGCTGTCGCCGACTACACCAGCACGACGGGCACGTTGAATTTCGCCGCAGGCGAGATCGAGCAGACGATCAGCGTGCCGATCATCAACGACACGACACCCGAGCTGGACGAGATCTTCAGCGTGACGTTGAGCGCGCCGGTGAATGTGATCTTGGGCCAGACCAGCGCCACGGTCGCGATCATCGATAACGACACGCCATCGCCTGCGGCGCAGGCGGGCTTCTTCCAGACGGCTGGGCCGAACTATGCCAATTCGAATCAGTGGAACTTCTACGCCAGTGGCGGCACCAACTACACCTACATGCGGATTGACGTACCCTGCGTGGCCACCAGCAGCCTGACCCCGCCGCCTGTCCAGATCGACCTATACGATGCCGGGATAAATACCGCTTCGGTAGGGGGGCCGAGCAGTTCCACGCTTTCGGATGAGATCGTTAATGTTAATGCTCCCGAAACTACTACCTTCGAACTGTATAAGATGCCCACAGGCTGGAGCTATGACGCGAGCGGCCTGCATATGCCAGTGCCAACGATCCTAAGTGACTACGTATTGAAGACGGCGACCTACCAGCCTAATACAACAAGTGGTAGCTGGAACACCCTCGCGACCATCGCCCCGAGCATTAATCTTGCCATTGACCCTCTGGCCTGTGGCACCTACCTGCTGCGGGCATCGGTCGCGAGGAATGACGTCAACGGCTGGGGCATTCGTGCGGGCTGGGAGGGTACTCCGACCGTGCCGCCAACCGTGCCGACGGCACACATCAACAATGCTGCGCCCGGCAGCGGCGATGAGATCACGGTCGGCATTCAGCAGAATACGCTTCGGCATAAGTTGGGCAACAATGTGTGTACGACCTTCTACGAGTATGTGCGCCCAGGCCAGGCGACGGCGACCTTCCATAACTACGACCTCGACTTCGGCGGCGGCGCGACCAATATGACCGCGCGCGTGCGCTACTACCCGCCGAGCGCCAGCTACGACCCGCAGGCCAACAGCGGCGGCCTCGTGGGGGTGGCATCGTCCAACGGCTCCTGGAACGGGGGGAATGCCAGCACCCGTCAGGGCGATCTTTTCAATAGCCCAGAGTCGGGCTGGTGGCGGATTGTCACCTGCACAGACAGTCTGGCTACCCAGAACCAGTTCATTCAGGAGGGTCAGACCGACCAGGCCAGCTATATCGCGCAGCCGGGTACCCCGGCGCTCGATCTGAGCCTGACCCCGAGCGCGGCCACGGTCGCGGCGAGCAAGGCGATCACCTTTACGCTGGGCTACACGAACACATCGAGCGGGATCACGGCGGGTGCGGCGGTTCACACCACCTTCACCGTCAACCTGCCAAGCCAGATGATCGCCGTGAGTTGTGGCGGTGCCGTCAGTTGCACGCAGACCGGCAGCATCCTGACGATCACGGTACCCACGGTGGGCGCCGGGAAGTCGGGCGCGGTGACGATCCAAACCACCGCAGGCAGCAGCACCGGCTTGGTCGGGCTGAGCCTGCTGGCGAGTTATGACGATGTCGTGGGCAACCCCTACGTGGGGAGTGCGGGGACGACGGTTCAGATTATTCCATAAAGAGAAGGGTCTGCCAGCCTTGCTGGCTCACCCTTCTCTTTATGGAAAGGGCGGCTCGCGAGTCGCCCCTACGCGATCACCGTGCCCTGGCCGTCTACGGCCCGCGACACGCAACCGGCGGCGCGCGCGTCGCCGAGGATGACGCGGCCCACCCCTTGGGCCAGGGCCTCTTGGGCACCAAGGACTTTCTTCTTCATGCGGCCCTCGGCGAAGCCCAGGTAGGATTCGACCGCAGCGCGCGGGATGTGGGTGATCAGCGAGGACTCGTCGGGGAAGGCGCGCAGGAGGCCGGGGACGTTCGAGAGCAGCAGGAGCGTGTCGGCACCCAGGGCCGCCGCAATCGCCGCCGCCGCCCGGTCGCCGTCCACATTCAGCGCTTCGCCCTGCTCCGAGCAGGCCAGGGGCGCGATCACCGGCAGGTAGCCCGCGTCGAGCAGCGTCCGCAGCAGCCCGGCGTTCACCGCATCAATCGTCCCCGTCCAGTCATCGCGCAGCAACTTCTGCCGACCGTCCTCGACGATGCGGATGGTCGGCTTGCGCTTGCCGGAGAGGATGCGCCCGTCGAGCCCGCTCAGGCCGACGGCGTTCACCCCGCGCACCTGGAGCCGCTCCACCAGCCCCTTGTTGACCAGCCCGCCCGCCGCCATCATGAACAACTCCAGGGTGCGCCGGTCGGTGTAGCGGCTGGTGTAGCCGCTGGGCGAGGTGACGAAGCGCGGCGGATGGCCGAGCGCCTCGCCCAGCCGGTTCGTCTCGTCGGAACCGCCGTGGACGAGTACAACCGGCTCGCCGGACTCACGCCGCGCCGCCAGGTCGTCGCACAGGGCGTCGTAGTTATTGCCGGCGCTGCCGCCGACCTTGATCACAAGCATGTTCGCATCCTCTTCTTCACGTGGTACCGCACGGTAGCCCCTTTTCTCAATCATACACGAGTTAGGACTCCGCGAGTTCGCAGCGGGTTTCTGGGACAGGGCTGATGCAACGTCGCTGGGGCTGCGACCCAGACCGCGCTTTTGGTTGGTTTTTGGCGACGAAGCCGCCAAAAACCAACCAAAAAAGATCGTTCGGGGGTGGCTTTGCCACCCCTAAACCTCCGCCGGAGGCGACGTTGCAACCGCCCTGGTTTCTGGGAGCGCGGGCGTCCCATCCGCGCTCCCAGGCCGCATAACCCGCTACGGATTTTCGAGAAGCAACCCTAGCGCCGCACCAGCGGCAGCGCCAACTCGCGAACCCCCGTCTGCACGCGGGCCGGGGTCAGGGGGTCGCCCAGCAGGGCGTAGGTGCGCAGCGCATCCAGGCAGCAGCCCCGCCTGGTGGCGAAGACCTGCTGGTAGCCCGCCATCGTCAGGGCACCCAGCGTCGGCGGCGTGCCTGGCGGCGCGGCCCACAGGGCATCGAGAAATCCCTGTTGCAGGGCGTCGTGGCCGTAGAGTATCCCCGCGCCAGACGAACTCCAGACGGCAATCGCGCCGCCACGCGGGTTCAGCAGCAGTGCCTCGTCGACCGTGGTGCCGCGCAGCGAGGGTACCTGGAACGCGCCGGTCAGGCAGGTCATACTGAGTACTATCGGCAGGCGCGTGCCGTTGGTCAGGTCGCTGGCGAAATCCACGCTCATAAGGTACTGCCGATCCTGGGGCGCGCTGGGGTCGGAGGGTGGCCCGGTATAGGCCCACTGGTAGGGTTGGCCGTGGCCCATGAAGCTCAGCGTGGCGGCACCGCCGTCGAACGCATCCAGCGTGCGCTGGAAGGCCAGCAGCGGATCGCGGGTGCGCCAGGGTTCTCCCGCCGGTGCGGCGGGGTCGTAGTAGATCCGCGAGGCCGCCACGGTGGCCGGCATCCTGCCGATGCTTTGGTCCTGCGTGTAGGCGAAGTCGCCGGCGGCGTCTTGGTTATCTGCCAGGTAGACCGCTCGCCCGCGCCAGGCGCCGACATCCTGCGCCTGCTCGAAGGCGATGATCTTCTGCACCAGTTGGCCCAGTTCGGCGGCGCTCTTCACCGGCAGCCGACCGAGCAGCAGATCGGGCATGATCGCATCCGGCGCATCGAGGGGGCCGTCGCCATCGAGCTGGACAAAGCAGTTCTCGCAGGCCGTCTCGCCGATCCACGGGTCAACGCTGGCGAGGTAGGGCGGGAGCCAGTTGGTCTGGCCGATACCCAGGTAGTTGCGCGGGTCCGAGGTACCGTCGCCCACCAGGGTCACGGCGAACGGCTTCACGAGCCAGGTGGCGGCGGCGTAGCGCAGGAAGCTGCGGATGGCCTGCGGACTCACTTGGCCGCCGCCCCATGTATCGTAGATCGCGGCGGTTGGCACCACGGCCACGCTATAGCCCTGGGATCGGCGCTGCGCGACCAGCGGGGCTAGGGCCGAGACAAAGGCGTCGGGCGCGATGTAGATCGCCTGGGCGTTGAGCGGCGCGGCGAGATCAACCGGGGCGTGGGCGCTGATCGTCGGTGTGTGCAGGCTGCCCGGCCCGGCCAGCAGGTAGGAGTGTGCGGTTGTCACTTCCATCTCGAAGCTATCCGGCCCGATCAGCAGGCGCACCGGCGCGGCGGGGTCGGTCACATCGTAGAGCGCGGCCCCGGCGGGCAGCCCGCTCAGGTGGTAGCAGCGCCGCCCGATCTCACCGACGAAGGCCGCGCCCTGGCCGCCGAAGCTTAGCTGCACGGGGATCTCCCAGGAGACGCTGTCGAGGTGGATGCTGTCGATTGCTGCGCCCGACCCGGCATCCGGCATCAGAGCGACGGTGGCCTGGCCCGCGCCGCTGGGGAAGCTCAGGCTGCGCGAGAAGACCTCGGTGCCGGGCCAACTGGTGCTGCGGACATCGCCCGCGAGGCTGACGCTGAGGGTGTGGGTGGCGGTGAAGATGCTGGCACCGGAGAGAGTCAGCGTGATCTGGCCGGTGGCCCTGGGCAGATCAGGACTCAGGGTTGCGGTCAGCGTATCGGTGGCGGGCTGAGCGTTCGCGACCTTCAGCTCGGCGCTGAAGTAGTGGTCGCCATCGGGGCCGGGCAGCCGCGAGTCATAGCGCGCATTGAGCCTCCAGGTGCCGTGGGCCATGGCCGTGCCCTGGCATGGCGGCACGCCTGTGGGTTGCGCATTACGGCTGGAGATCGCCGGGCCAGATGTCGCCTCAGCCGTGAGCCAGTAGGTATCCGCGCTGTTATAGCGGTCGCCAGGGGACGGCGCGTAGAAGCGCAGTTCGCTGAGGATGCCGCCGCCATCGTACCGCAGTTCGGTGGGCACCGCGACGCCGCCCCGCCACAGATGCAACTGGGAGAAGTCTCCGCTGGCGGCGGGGAGGTCAGGCGCGCTGATCGACTGGATGCCCGCCTGCGCAACGCGGATCGTCCACGCCGGTCGATTCGCGAGCGGGTCGGGCGCGGGCGCGCTGACGTTGGCCGCTGCGCCGGGGGCGGCCAGCGTCACAGACATCAGCGTGATCGCCAGGAGCAGAAGTGGTTTCATGGCCTGCCGGTGCGGCATATGGGGCGCTGAAGCCGCCCCATATGCCGCAAATCTAGGGCTGCCGTCCCCAGAATTGCCGTCGCATCACTCACACCGTGCGGCGGCGGGCGAGCAGGCTCGCCGCAACGAGGCCGATGCCGAGGGCCGCCAACAGCAGCGGGCCGGGGCCGTCGGATGCGCCGGTATTAGGCAGCAGCGCCGGGATCGCCGCCTCGGTGATCAGCGCTACCGAACTGCTATTATTGCTCGGGTCGTCGCTAGAACTGTCGGAAGCGACAGTGGCAAGATTGCGATTATCCGGCGGTACGGCCGTCGCCCGCACCCGCGCGGTGATCGTCACCGTCACCGTCTCGCCGGGGGCGAGGTCGCCGATCATCACCCGCACGGTCGACCCGCTCACACGCACATCGCCACGGGTCGCGCTGGCGCTAGCGAGGGCCAGAAAGGCGGGCAGCGAATCCTCGACGACCACCCCGGTTGCCGTGGCGTTGCCAAGGTTCGTCGCCGTGATGGTAAACTCCACCGTGTCGCCAATCTTCACCGTACTCCGGTTCACTGACTTGGTGATCGCCGGGTCGGCAATC
>CAISPW010000193.1 GCA_903887465.1 uncultured Oscillochloris sp.
CCGGTGTCGAGGTCGGTAGCGACAATCGCCAGTTCACGGCGGAGGTTAGGGAAGTGATTCGTGCGGCCGGGCTGTGTCAAGGCGGCCCGCAGGTAGCCCTCCAGCGCACCGCTGTCATAGAGGCCACTGGGCAGGCTGGGTGCCAACAACTCTGCCAGATCGACCATCGACACGCCCCCGCCGCTGAGCAGGCGGTCGATCAGGGCCGTGAGGACGGCGGGCAGATGCTGCAGGCGGTTGAGGGCAGCGGGCAGATTTAGCGAGAAGAGGTGATGCGGCTCAAGCTGGTCGATCCCGAGCACCGAGCTATCGAGAACCGAGAGCAGCGTGCGCGGCGAGATATTGTTGGCGAGGCACGCGCCGATCAGGGCACCGGCGCTCGTTCCGACATAGCCGTCAAACTCGTTGACCGATTGCTGTTCGAGGATCTGGTCGATCGCACACATGGCGCCGATCTCGTAGGCGGCACCGGCGACGCCGCCCCCCGCCAGCACGAGGGCTGATTTGCTCCGTTGCATGGTGGCCCCCTTGGAGTGTTGAATGTTGAAGCGTAAGTGTTGAGTTTCACTCAACACTCAACACTCAAGATTCCTTCTTGAGGAGCTGCTCGACAATCGAGGCAAGGGCATCGACCTGCGAGTGCAGCCGGACGACATCGTTGCGGCTGGGCATATCGACATTCTGGGTGGACATATGGTTGGGCGCGCCCTCGGTGAACATGCTGCTCAGGAGCAGTTGCCGCCAACGCACGGCCTCATCGGCGCTGATCTTCTCCTCGCCGACCAGTGAGTCAACCCGGCGTCCGATCTCAGTCTCGATCAGGTAAATGCCGCCAAGGGAGTCAAAGAGCGTGCGGCGCAGATTGGCCAGCGTATCGCCGCCGAGCTGGATCATCCCGGTGAGCAGCGTGGTTGGCAACTGCGGGGCGCTGCGGCCACGGGCCTGGAGAACCACCTGGGCCAGAATGCTCGACGTAATATCGTCGCCGGTCTCATTATCAAGGATCCGCACCGCTTCGCCGTCCTGCACCAGCCGCGCAATCCCATCCAGGGTGATATATTGCTTCTGGTTCGTGTGGTAGAGCTTGCGGTTGGCGTACTTTTTGATGAGATTCATACGCCCTCGATATAGAGCGCGGCTGGCCGGTTGGGTAAGTATAACATACCGTATCAAAATAGCCGCGCTAAAAAAAATGCGGGGGTGGCTGCGCCGCCCCCGCACGATCCAAACGCAAGGAGCAGGCTACGCCTCGGTCTTCACCTCAAGATCCTTGAGCGCGACCTTGCCCTTGACCGGAGAGTCCTGGACGCGGCGTAGCTCCTCGACGCGGACGGCGAGGTGGGCGATCTTCGTACTCAGCTCGTCGATGTCGCGCTTGGAGGGGATGTTCAGCCGGTTCAGGAACTGCTCCAGGTTCGTCTCAACCTGGGTGCTGATGGTGGCAACCCCGCTCTGGATCTGGTCTGTCTGGGGCTGCGTGGTTTTGCGGAAGCGATCCACCGTCTCGTCGATCAGGTGCTGGGCATCCTTCTGCGCCAGCTCGCCGCGCTCTACCAGCCGGTTGATAAACTCCTCAGCCTCGTCGCGGCTCAGGGCGAGGGCACCCACGCCGGCAAGCATCAGCTTGCGCATCACCTCGAACATCTGGGTGCTGCCGTTAAACGTGGGGGATGGCTCTTCCACCTGGCGGACGTTGACCTCGATCTCTTCGACACTCATGGTTCGTACTCCTTATGGTGCTGTCGCTGTACGGTATCGTCGCGGCGCCCCGCAGGCAGCCCGCATCATACCATATTCTTGCGCCTATGTCTGCCTGAATAACGCACTGCGTTATATTTGAAGTATAACACGCTGCGTCATTGATGTCAAGTCGGGGCAACGGCCCCAGCAGGGCGGTTGCAGAGTCGCCTCCGGCGGGGGTTTGGGGGTGGCTTTGCCACCCCCGAAAGATCTTTTTTGGTGGGTTTTTGGCGGCTTCGCCGC
>CAISPW010000194.1 GCA_903887465.1 uncultured Oscillochloris sp.
AAAGGTCTGGTCGACAAACTCCCAGGCGCCCAGCGCGCTGGCGTCGGCGAAGTCGCTCTGGGCCAGGACGATGCCCGCATCGGCCAGTTGGGGCGGGGTAGTCGGGTTGGGGCCAATCGTCGGCGTGGGCGGGTAGGCCGGATACTGGAGCAGCGGCCCCTGGCTCTGGGCCGCGCCATAGGGAGCCTGGATGAGGGCCAGCCCCACCCCTGCCGTCAGCAGCACGCCCACCAGCAGGCCCACCGCCAGCGGGATGTTTCGTGATCGTTTCATGATCATTCTCCTTAATTTTTAATTTGCGCATTGTCATTATATCGGTAGGGGCGAAGTATCAGCGCCCGGACAGCGGACTTGGATCGACACCCATCCAGGGTCGATGCGTCGTCCCGCCTAGCGCGCTGCGGTAGAGCTGTAGGAGGTCAGCGGCGATCTGAGCCGAGCTGAATGCCGGAGCCATGGCAGCCGCACGCTGGCTATAGCCCTCCCATGTGTCCGCGTTGGCGAGCAGGGTGGCCAGTGCGGCGGCAATCGACTCGCCGGAGCGCGGCTCCACCAGCAGCCCGGCCTGTCGCTCGGCCACATAGGCGCTGGCCCCGGTGGTTCGCGTCACCACCGGCGGGGTGCCGACAGCGGCGGCCTCGATCACCACGCGGCTAAACGACTCGGCCACCGATGGCACCACCGCCGCATCGGCGGCGGCGAGGTAGGCCAGAGCCTCGTGGTGCGGGATGCCGCCGACCAGCAGCACATCGTCGCTGACGCCGAGATCGGCGGCGCGGCGCGCCAGGTACGTGCCATAGTCGCCGAAGCGCGGCGTGCTACGGCTGGGGCCAACGATAAGCACCTGCGGTCGCAGGCCCCGCGCATGCGCGGGCGGCAGGGCGTCGATCAGGTAGGCGATACCCTTGAACGGGTGGAGCCGGTTGAGGCTGACAATGATCGGGCGGGCGGGGTCGAGCGAATGGCGCTCAACCAACATCGCCCGGCTGCGGCGGCGCAACTCAGGAAGCGCGACGCCGGGGGGCGGGAAGCTGTCAGCGGTGATGTTGTAGGGGATGGCGACAATGTTGCGGGGGGCGGCCCCGAGCCGCACTGCGAGATCACGGATCTGGGGTGAGTCGGCGCGGAGCAGCAGGGCACGCCGGAAGACGTACGGAAGCGCGGCGCGCACCGCACGAAAGCGACCATAGCCATAGTCGTACGCGGGCTCGGCCATAATATCGGCACCGGGCAGCGTGACCGCTAACGGCGGCGAGTTGCGACGCGGGGCGAGGGTCGCCACGAGGCCAAGGGGGAAGGCGGTCTCGATATGAACGAGGTCGTAGCGGGCGCTATGGATAAAGCGCCGGTAGTGGGAGATCGCCCCCGCGAGGTAGGGGTAGGGCCAGATCGTCGCAACGGCGCGGTTGGCCAGCTTCGCCATGTGACCGGCGCTTACCGGGAGTCGGTGGACGGTGATACCTTCCTCGACGCGGGTGGTGAGCTGATTGATCCCTGCGGCGAGCGTGATGACCTCTGTCGTGACGCCCTGGGAACGCCATTCGGCGATAACCTCGGTATGGATACGGTTTCCCATCGCAGCACTATCGTAGCGCGGGATAAAATAAAGAACTCGCATGGCCGGATGGTGCCGCGATCCTGGCGGCTGCCCCTCTCTATTTGCGCACAATAGAAATTCTACTCTATGCGACGTAGTACCGAAGCTAAAGGTTGCATTAGAATGCAGGGCTGGTGCAACGTCGCTGGGGCTGCGCCCCAGACCTCGCTTTTAAGATCGTTCGGGGGTGGCTTTGCCACCCCCAAACCCCCGCCGGAGGCGACGTTGCAACCGCCCTGCATTCTAATGCGATGAGCGCGCAGGTTCAGGGTATGCGCTCCCACATGCGCAACTCGCGTCCGGATCGGGTCACAATCGTGATCAGGCGATAGCGGGCGCGCAGCCCTGCCGCGCCGCCGAAGTAGTTATCCCAGATCTGGGGGATATAGGTCGGGCGGCGGTCGCGCAGGACGTAGGCCGGGTCACGCTTCTCGTGGCCGGCGGTGCCCTCGCCCATGTCGGCCACCGTGATGCGGGCGATGTGCTTCTCGGTGAGTCCGAGCAGGTCGATCACCGGATGCTGGCCGTAATAGGCCACTGCCCCAGCGCCGAGGGCGGCCAGGCTCGCATCCGGCGGAGCGTGGTCGGCCAGCCACCAGCCGATCTCGCGCCAGATCCAGACGCTCTCATCGACGCCGCTAATCGTCTCGGCGCTGGCGGCGCTGCGGGCGAGGGCAGCTGCCCCGCCGCAGGTCAACAGCAGGGCGAGCAGCGCCGGAGCGAGGCGGCTGGGGCGCTGGGGCAGGGCGGCGGCGAGGCCGTCGGCCAGGAGCATGGCGAGCCAGGGCAGCACCGGCACAAAGAAGCGCTCGCCCCGGAAGTGGTCGCCGCCCACGGCGACGATATAGGCGCTGTAGACCAGGGCCAGGGGCAGCAGGTAGCCGCGCCAGGAGCGCATGGCCGCACGCCAGCCGCGCAGCCATGGCAGCAGGGGCAGCAGCAGCAGCGGGCCGCCCAGCGTGAGGGCGAAGCCACCGGCATACTCCAGCCCGCGTAGCACCTGGCGCAGCCCGCCGCCGGTCTTGGCGTAGAAGGTGTTCGGCAGCGGATCGCCGTAGTAGCTCAGCCGCCAGAGATAGTAGGGCAGGAAGATCAGCAGGAAGGCACCGGCGAGCGATTGCAGATGAGTGATTGCTGATCGCAGATTGACTCGCCATGAGCGAGATCTGCTTTGGCCCCAATCGGCAACCACCAATCGGCAATCGGCAATCAGCGTGACGCCGAACACGAGTACGCCCTCGGGGCGGGTCATCGCGGCCAGGGCGAGGGCGGCTCCGGCGGCGGCGAGGGCGAGGGGGCGGCGGCGGGCGAAGAGGTAGCAGGCGCCGCCGACCATGACCAGCAGGGTGAAGAACCCCGTCTCTAGTCCGGCACCGCGTGCCGTGTAGAGCAGCAGGCTCTGGCTGGTGCCGACCACCAGGGCGGCGACGAGCCCCCAGGCCGGGCCGCGCAGGCGGGCGGCGATGGCGTAGGTGAGCAGCAGGATCGCTAGGCCCAGGCCGACCCCGCTCAGGTAGCTCCAGATCACGATATCGCCGCCGAGCGCAAGCACCCCGGCGGCGATGATCGTCCAGAGAAAGTTGGTGTAGCCCTCAACCTGCTCGCCGAGATTGTAGACTAGGCCGTTGCCTGCGGCGAGGTTCTGGGCGTAGCGGAAGGAGATAAAGGCGTCGTCGGAGAGCCAACTTGGCCAGATTACGCCGCTGAAGCTGACGATCAGGGCCAGGGCGATCATGCCGAGGCGTGGAAGCGCCCCGGCATAATCGCCAGAAAAAAAAGAAGGTAAAAGCGTGTTTTCGTGAAGAGGATTTGTCCCTCTCCACGTCTCTCCCACCAAGGGCGGTTGCAACGTCGCCTCCGGCGGGGGTTTGGGGGTGGCAAAGCCACCCCCGAACGATCTTTTTTGGTTGGTTTTTGGCGGCGAAGCCGCCAAAAACCAACCAAAAGCGAGGTCTGGGGTGCAGCCCCAGCGACTTTGCATCAGCCCTGCCTCTCCCACCAAGGTGGCGAGCAGAAACAAGGCGGCGAGTGCGGCGAAGGGCAGGGGGGCCGGGCGGTAGGTGGCGGCGACGGTGGCGAGGCCGAGACCGGCCAGGGCGACGGCGGCGAAGCTCTGGCCCAGGGATGTGCCCGTGCGGCGCAGGAATACCGCGAGGATCAGCAGGCCGATGGCCGTCACCGTTGCGCCGGGCCAGTCGAGGGTCGGCAGCGGGCGAATCTTCAGGTCGGTGAGGGCCACGCCCAGGGCGCGCGGGTTGCCGGGGGCCACGAAGGTCGGCGTGCGCAGGCTCATGCGCAGCTCGCCATCGGCGGCGGGCCGCAGCAGCAGATGGTAGACGCGATAGGTTGGGGCGGGATTCGTCATCGCGAGCGGTCGGCCATCGCTGAGGAATGCGAGGATCTGTGGGCCAGCGGGGTTCTCGGCGCGTAGGCGTGCGGTCAGCAGAAAGGTCGGCGCGACGCTGGCCGCACCGCGCAGTTGCACCATCGCGGATCCGCTCGTCCAGCGAAAGGCGCGGCCATCGGGGCCGCGCTCCAGCGCGTAGATGCCGTCGGTGAAGGCGGGGCCGACAAGCCGCTCCGTGGCGACGCCGAGGTCGAGCGGTGCGGCGCGGGTATGGGCGAGGGCGACCAGGGCGGCGCAGATGCTGATGAGCGCCAGAAGGCCAGCCCAGCCGACAGGAGCGGACACGCCGACACGCCGCCCCGCGCTGCGCTGGGGCTTCTGCGCCTGATCCGCCCGCGCCGACGGCGCAGGTAGTCGGCCCATTATCAAGGTTTACGCAGCGTAAACATCACATAGAGCGGGTCGCTGCGGTCGAAGCGCTCCTCAATCGGGTGAATAATCAAGGCCAGAAGCAGATCCTTCAGCACATAGCGACGCCAGTACTTCGTGAGTCGCGTCTCGTGGTAGCGCCCATTCAGCCAGGAGCGGCCAAAGCCACGCCACTCGCCAACGCGGGCGTTGGCGGGACGCACATAGACCCGCTCAATATCGGCGTCGGTATAGAAGCGGAAGAACGAGCCGGCCTTGCCCTCTTGCACAAAGGCGTTGCGCTGCACCTGGACAAACGTACGAATTCCCTTGAAGAAACTCGTCCGCTCGGTGCTGGTGTAGGGGATGGTGATCGCGGCGAGACCGCCGCCGGCGAGGACGCGGCCAATCTCGCGGCCAACCGCCTCATCGTCGGGGATATGCTCCAGGGAGGAGATGGCGGCGAGGTGATCGACGCTCGCGCTGCGGATGGGCATCGCGGTGGCGCTGGCCACCAGCGGGAAGAAGCGGCCATCGCCGGGGCGGGCCGTCTCGCGGCGCTTCTTGAGCTGCCAGCGCACCCGGTCGGCGTCGAGTTCAAGGACGACCACGTCGACGCCCTCCTTCGCCAGCATATGCGGGTAGGAGGAGGTGCCAGAGCCAACATCGAGAACCATGTCGCCGCGACACAGGCCGAGCGCCTTGGTGGACCAAGGGTACTCAATGATTCGCCAGAGGCTAAAGTCGTTGACCGTCTCGCGGAGGATGCGCCAGCCGTTGAGGGCAATCTCATAGGCGATGCAGCGCAGGGCACCCAGCCGGACCGGGGCACCGGGGCGGCGATCTTCGGTCGGCGGATCAATAGTCGCAGGAGGCATCGATAGTTCCTACATCTTCCGAAAAAAAAGAGGGTCTCAGGGAGGGCTACGCCCTGGCTGAGATCTCTATTATTTGATGCTAATCCCAAGCACCGCTAGGCTGATCTGGCGGGCGGGTTGGCCGGGCGGGCTATCGACCGGAGCGCCTAAGTATAGCACATGCTCGCCGGGCGGTAGGATCAGGTGCAGGCTGCGCTGCATCCTTCCTCTTGTTATATCAATTGAAAACGATACGCGATTATCAAGGCGCACCGTCAGGGTACGATCATGTTGAAACGCCTCAGCGTCGAGGGTCAGCGTCACTGAGCGGGCCGCGCCAGCGGGGTTGAGCAGATAGAGTTGCGCAGATGCGCCCATCCAGCGCCAGCGGCGGACGCTCTGGCGCTCAACATCGCCCCAGCCAGCGCCGAGGTAGACGAGGGGGCGCGGGGCGGCGGGGCGGGGCACCGGGTAGATGCTGATCATGTCATCGCTATAGGTTGAGCGCAGGCCCATCGCGGCGACCATGTCGCGCATCAGTGGCACGGTGGATCCCATGGCTGGCTTATGGAACATCACATAGCGGACATCGTAGGCGGCGAGGGTCTCGCGGGCGAGGGCGGGCCAGCCCGGCGTGAGGATATCATCGGCCGCATAGCTACCAAAGCGCAGTTCCTTCACACCGGGGGCATAGCGCCCAAGGGGGTAGGGCGGCTCGCGGCCAATGAACCCGCCGATGATCGGCCAGTGATGGAAGGTCTGATACCACAGATTCTCGCTATTGGAGAAGTTCAGATGCAGGGGCACGGGCAGCAGCGCACCGTCGGGCGCGGGCATGCTCAGGTAGGGTCTGGGCACCGGGCGGCTGTAGAGTGGCGGCAGGAGAACCCAGCCATCTACGGCGAAGACGGCGAGCAGCAGGCTGACGGCAAGGATCCACGGACGGCGACGGGACGCAAGCATGCGCTGAACCGCTACGCCGGAGAGCAGGGCACAGATCAGGATTGTGATCAGCACCACGTGGTTTGGGCGATGGCTGGAGCGGATGCCGGGCAGGTCGCGGATGAGCGCGTAGGGCATCGGGATGCCGGTATCGACGCCGAAGACCGCGAGGTGCGCGCCGGTGGCGAGGGCGGCAGCGGCGAGGCCGAGGGCGGCCCAGCGCCAGGTCCAGCGCCATGACCAGGCGAGGCCAAGGGCGGCGAGGCAGGTGCCGACAAGGCCGAGCGAGACGTTCCAGAGGATGCTGCCGGGGTGAAGCGACTCGTAAAAGCGGGTGACCGCAGCGCCCCAGAGGGGATGGTTCGGGTTCGGTAGCCAGAACGAGATCAGGTCTGCCGCCGAATCCTGCTGCTCGATGCGGGCATCGCCGAGGAGACGGTCGCCGGTCTGGGCCAAGCTGATGAGGCGCGGGGCCATCACCGCGAGCCAGATCACAAGAGGGGAGAGTCCCCAAAGAAGGGTACGAAGATCAATGCGAAATGCGAAATGCGAAATTGAAATTTTGTATTTCGCATTATAGGTTGTGCATTTCCGCACGGCCCATAGGCCAGCGGCGAGGCCGGTGTAGATCAGGGCGAAGAGGCCGTAGTACCAGGTGCCGAGGCCAACCCAGAGCAGGAGGACACCGGCGAGGAGCGCGTGGGGCCAGCGGCGGCGCTGGAGGAGGGCCAGGAGCGCCCAGGCGAAGAGGGGCAGCCACTGGATCGAGGCCACCTCAAGCTGCGCGTCAAGCACCTTCTGCATATGGAAGGGCGAGAAGGCGTAGACTGCGCCAGCAACAAGGGCGGCGAGATCTACGTGGCGGACCGGGAGAGGTTTGGCGAGGGTCGGCCCCTGGCCATTCGTCATAAGCACCGCGCGCACAAAGAGGAAGGTGAAATAGCCGCCAAGAATAAAGCTGGCGAGGATGAGCAGGTTATAGGCGGGCAGCGGGCCGAGGGTGAGGGTGATAGGCAGGGCCAGAATGCCCTGGGGGAGGCTGAGCGTCTGCCAGAAGAGGTCAAGACCCTGGGGATAGAAGAGCAGCGGCGAGGAGAAGGGGTCGCGAGCGGTGGAGATGGCGTGCGCGGCCCACCAGATATTCCAGATGCCGAGGTAGCCATCAACCTGTCCTGGCTGGTCGGCGATGATCTGTGCGCCGAGCTGCGTCGGTAGCGGGTAGGTCACGGCCAGTGCGAGGAGGGTGTAGCAACCAAGGGCGAGGGTGTGGGCCGGCCAGGCACGGGCCGCACGTGCAGCGGATGTCTTCACAGATCTCCGGCGAACGAAAGGGGCGACGCCGAGGCGCATTATACACTGATCGGCGGCCCGACTTTCTTTCTTTTTTGGTTGGTTTTTGGCACCGAAGCTACCAAAAACCAACCAGAAGCAAGGTCTGGGGCGCAGCTTAGCTTGGCCAGGATATCCTAGAGCGTGTTGATTGCCCGCGCCGCGATCACCGCCAGGACGACTAGCGAGATCAGCGCCTGGATCATCATCAGCAGCTTCGCGCGCCGCGATAGCACCAGGGTGTCTGTCGGGCTAAAGGCGGTGCTGGTGTTGAAGGCCAGGAATAGGTAGTCGACAAAGTGCGGGCACCACGGCGGGCGGTCAGACGCGAGGGCGGCTACCTGTGGGAAGACGAAGTCCTGGCTGGTGTAGCCATGATGGATGCGTTGGCTTGGCCCGCCCGCGTCCAGCTCCCAGTACCAGAGCGCGAAGGTGAGCGTGTTGACGAGCCAGATCAGGGCGGCGTCACGCAGCAGGCCGAGGGCAATCTCGTGTGGCAGGTCGCTCGTGCGCAGCGATGTGCCGACTAGCCCCGCTACCAGGGCGGTTGTGCTGACCGCCTCGCCAAGTGTGATCACGCCGAGGATGACAAAGCCAAGCCGACGCTGTATGTGGAAGCGGCCCAGGCGTAGCGACACTCCGATTAGGATCACCAGGCCGGTGATCGGCCCCACGAATAGCCAGCGCGGGCCGATTGCCAGTTGCTCTGCGACCACCGCGAAGATGACGCCGATGACGAGAATGGCGGCGAGGGCCGGCAGGCTGTGGCGTATGTGGTACCACCGGTGGATCGGCGAGCCAGCTTGCGGGTGCGGAGGCGCGGGGTTCGGGTTCATGGGATGTTCTCCAGCTAGCGTTGATGTTTGGATCGCCGTGGGGTTTGGATCGCCGTGGGGTTTGGATCGCCGTGGGGTTTGGATCGCCGTGGGGTTTGGATCGCCGTGGAGTTTGGATCGCTGTGGGGTTTGGATCGCTGTGGGGTTTGGATCGCTGTGGGGTTTGGATCGCTGTGGGGTTTGGATCGCTGTGGGGATTGGATCGCTGTGGGGTTTGGATCGCCGTGGAGTTTGGATCGCTGTGGGGATTGGATCGCTGTGGGGATTGGATCGCTGTGGGGATTGGATCGCTGTGGGGAT
>CAISPW010000195.1 GCA_903887465.1 uncultured Oscillochloris sp.
GCGAAGCCGCCAAAAACTCACCAAAAGCGCGGTCTGGGGCACAGCCCCAGCGACGTTGCATCAGCCCTGGCGGATCTCCACAGCGGCCCGCCGCCCCAGCTCAACGGCGAAGTTAGTGCCACGATCCCAGGGGTAGACCTGGCTCATGCTCGCCCAGTAGAGTCCGCGTAGCGGCGTGGTAATCGGCGGGATATTCTGGCTATGGCCCACCGGCGCGATCGGCTGGGCGTATGGCTCGCGGTGCAGCCAATGGGCGCGCACCCAGCTGCGCTTAAACTGCGGGTTCACCCGCTTCAGGTGCGGCAAGAATCGCTCAAGCAGCGCATCCTCGCTCAGGCGGAAGAACTCGTGCTCAGGCTCCAGGTAGTCGCCACAGTAGACCAGATGGTCGCCGCCGTAGTGTTCGGTTCCAATAAAGTTGGTATGTTCCACCAGAGCCAGGAAGGGGAACTCGCGCTTGGGCGGCATCAGCCAGTAGACCTGGTCGAGCAGCTTCTGGCGCAGCGCCAGGGTCAGCACCACGGCGCCCATCGAGCGCAGCTTCCCGAGCGGGCCGGTGTAACTGTTCGGCAGCTGCGGTGCCAGCTTGGCCAGCAGTTGCGGCGCGCCGGTGACCAGCATGCGGTCGAAGCTCGCCCCCGGCCCGCCCGGCGTAGCCAGCTCCCAGCGGCCATCATCCAACTGGCGGGCGGCGCTCACCGGGGTGTTCAGGTGTACCGTCGCGCCGCGAGCCTCCACCGCCCGCTGGAGCGCGTCGACAAAACCCTGGAACCCGCCCTGGTAGTAGCCCAACTTAAAGCTCCGCGCCTTAAAGCGCGACCAAAGCCAGGCCATATTCACCTCGTCGGCGTGCGGGCCAAACTTACCCTCAAGCAGCGGGCGGATCAGCGTCCGGTAGGCCGGATCGCCCATCCAGCGCCGCGTCCAGTCGGCGGCGGTGGCCTGCTCCAGGCCGCGCCAGTTATTCGTCGCATACTTCAGGTAGGCAATCGCCGCCCCGAAGCGCACCCGGTCGACGAAGGGAATGCCGGGAAAGCGCAGCACCGGCAGCACCCCGTCGAGGGCGTAGGGCCGATTCTGCCACCACTGCGCCGTCACCGCACTGCGGAAGAAGAGCTGCTGGCGAAAGCCAATCTCCTCGGTCAGCGTGATGATCGCCGCGTCGGTCTGGAAGATGTGGTGGTAGAAGCGTTCGAGCGGCCAGTCCCAGTTCGGATCGCGGAACCCGGCGGCCAGCCCGCCGGCCACCTGCCCGGCTTCAAAAATCGTGACCGCGTGGCCATCGCGGGCGAGGTCGTAGGCAGCCGACAGGCCGGCGATGCCGGCACCAACAATCGCAATCTTCAAGGCAGCACTCCGGGGGCAATATCGTCGCGCTCAGACTCGGGGGCGGGCAGATCGCCCTGGTGATCCTTAATCTGCGCGGCCCGCTCCATATCGCGCCAGCCGACGCTCTCGTGCAGCATGTAGGCTGCGCCGAGCAGGGTGATCGGTAGCCAGAGGGCCACGTGCAGCACCAGCGTGTAGCCGGTGGCAATCGCCTGTGCGACGCCGAACTGGGTGAGGATCGCAATCCCTGGCGCGTCGAAGGTGCCGACATAGCCGGGGCTAGACGGGATGGTGGTAAACAGGTTCACCACCGCCGTCATCAGCATCAGCACCGGGAACGAGACGCTGAAGGGGAAGGCGTGCATCACAAACCAGTACTTCAGCGTCTCGCCGAGCCAGATCAAGGTTGACGTAAGGAAGATCACCGCCAGTTCACGCGGGCTACGCAGAGCCTGGAGCCCAACGATAAACTTGTCAAATAGGCCGTGGACACGCGGGCGGATGGCGGCGGGGAGAAGCCGGTCGACGGCCAAGCTGTAGAGTCGGCTCATCTGCGCCGGTCGGGCCGCCAGGAGCATAAAGGCCACCAGGGCCACGCCAAACACAGCGCTGAAGCCGATCACCAGCCAGCGGTAGGCCGGTGGTAGCGGGGCGAAGGGCAGGGTAGCGAAGACAAAGAGCAGCATCACCAGGCCATCGAAGAGCCGCTCCAGCACCACCGTGGCCAGGGAGGCGCTCATGGGCACGCCCTCCTTACGCCGCAGCACATAGCTGCGCAGCACCTCGCCGGCCCGCGCCGGGTAGACGTTGTTGCCCATATAGCCGATCACCACCACCGGAAAGAGCCGATGGGTCGGGATCGGCTTAATATGCCCGAGCATTGCGTGCCAGCGCCACGTACGCACCCAGACCACCACCCCGTAGACGCCGATCCCCGGCACGAGCCACCAGTAGTTCGCGCTACGCAGGGTCTGCCAGAAGTTCCCTAGATCCAAGCCTTGCAGTGCGAAGCTAAGGAAAAAAATACTGATGAGTAGGCCAACCCAGAGCTTCCAGCTACGCAACTCCGCATCCTTCTGCTAACGGATATTAACGCCATATCATACCTCTGAGCGCTAGCCCTTGTCAAAGCAGGCGCGTTGCCGGGCAGGGCGGTTGCAACGTCGCCTCCGGCGGGGGTCTGGGGGTGGCAACGCCACCCCCGAACGATCTTTTTTGGTGGGTTTTTGGTGGCGAAGCCACCAAAAACCCACCAAAAGCGCGGTCTGGGGCGCAGCCCCAGCGACGTTGTATCAGC
>CAISPW010000196.1 GCA_903887465.1 uncultured Oscillochloris sp.
AGGCGCGAACGCCGCGAAGGCGCGAACGCCGCGAAGGCGCGAACGCCGCGAAGGCGCGAACGCCGCGAAGGCGCGAACGCCGCGAAGGCGCGAACGCCGCGAAGGCGCGAACGCCGCGAAGGCGCGAACGCCGTGAAGGCGCGAACGCCGCGAAGGCGCGAACGCCGCGAAGGCGCGAACGCCGCGAAGGCGCGAACGCCGCGAAGGCGCGAACGCCGCGAAGGCGCGAACGCCGTGAAGGCGCGTCCTTCGCGTTCGTGTCTTCCGCGCGGCTTCGCGCCTTCGCGATCCAGCGGATAAGATTAAGCTGGGATGGAGCAGCATCACGTATTATACCCGAACCCGCATCGCGGATGGATTGGGGCTAGATCCGTGCCATTAGCCGACGGTCCGGCGTGGGCTTGCGCACCAGATTCCGCGCCGTCGGCAGGTAGGCCGCCGCCCGCCGCACATAGTCTCGCGCGGTGGGACTGGCCTGGATGGCCTGCGGGCTGACGATGCCCTGGTTATGCCACGCCGCCAGCGTGCGCCAGCTCACCGGGGTGCCCTCATCTGCAGATCGGTACAGCCCGCGCTCCAAGTTGGCCGCCAGGTACTCGATGGCCATATTATCTTGGCTGATCTCCGCCGTGATCGCGGCGTAAAGTTCCTCCTGCGATGTGTACGCATCACAGTTGATCTGGCTGCCGGCCACCTGCACCGGCACGCTGATTGCCTGCGTGCCGGAGATTGGCAGCTCGTGGCGCAAGATCTCTAGGGCCACCGAGGGCCGCAGGTTGGCCGGCCACACGCTGAAGTTACTGCCCAGCGGACTCTCGTTCGCCTGCCGCTGGAGATCCTGGTAGAGCGGCGTGAAGGCCCGCAGCAGCGCGATGTTATCCTCAACCCAGCCGAAGTTCTCGTTGTAGAGAATGGTGGCGATTATTGCAGCGAACTCCTGGTCGCCCATCCCCGAGAGCGCCGGGCGATTATGGCGGCGGGCGGCCACCAGAATGATCGGCCGCAACTGCTGCATGCGCTGGGCCATATCGGGGCGGACGTAGGGATCGATGCTCGACCCCGGGGTGCGGGCGCGGTTTGGTCGGCTCCCGTGGTACCGGCTTGTGGCCGCCGTTGGCGCGGCGGGGCGATCAGCGGCGGCGGCGTCAGGCGTGGTGACCAGGGCGTGTCCCTGGCTCGGCAGTATGATCAGCAGCGCGAGCAGACATGCGCGTGCGATACGTGCGGGCAATAGCATGATCAAAGCCTCTGAGGATAGATCGGTCGGATTGGTGCTGTGGCATTGCCTTGCTCCCTACGTCGCTGTCATAGCCTATGCCGCTACAAATTTACCACAGCTTCGACAAGGTTCAAAATGGGCACTGGAAGTCAGCTTTAGCTATGGTTCAAATCAAGCCATTTCAGCTTGACCGTTCGGCGGGTGGGATTCAGCCCACCAATCAGTTCCGCACGCGGCTGAAGCCACGACGACGAACATCGCCAACAGATAAAGCTGGATTGAACTATGCCTTTAGGCATGATTCAATCCAGCTTTATCTGTTGGCGATGACGCGCACGTACCGTCTCACCGCACGTATATGCGTAGGTCGAACCTCTGTAAACACGGCAAAACGCAATAAAACGCAATAGTTCGTATGAACACAAACGCTACCATCACGCGGCACGCTGGTGATCGCCGCCGATCTGGGGCTGCACGCCGCCTGGCTGCCAACCCGGTACGCCATCGCCGCCATCGCCGATCTGAGCCGACGGTGCGCCAAGCTGGCCGTGGCCCCGGCGGCGGTTGCCGTCTACGCTCGGGGGCGACTCAGGCACCTCGTGCAGTGCTGCGGCGCGGGCGGCATGCCTACGCTTGACGCGAGTGCTCCAGGGTTTGATCACCGAGATAAAGACTAGGAACAACATTGATAGGAACATCGGGCCGCTACTGAGCGAGAGGAGCAAGCGGTTGGACTGAAATGTCTTATTCTGGAGCGCCCCGACTGGGTCAGCGACGGTGATCGCCGCCATTTCGTGGAGCCAAGGGCTGAGATAGAATATACCAAAAAGTGTCATGGCGATTGTAAGCCCCCACTTCACCGCGACCCAGCGCCATTTGAAGAAGCCCCACGGTGTCAGCAAGCTGATCAGCAGGCCGGTGAGCAGGCTGCCCACGGCGGCGGGGATAACCGCCCACTCGTCAATGATCGTGAGCGCGGCCATCACGACATAGAGATCGTGGCTGTTATCGGGGCGGGCTACAAAATTCAGCAGGAACATGCAGACGCCCGCGCCCACCCAGGCGCATGTGCAGACGATGTGGAACCCTTTGAGCCAGGCACGGCCTGTGGTGCTTAACTTTTTCATCGCTCTGCTCACTTTCGCTAGACTGCACCATCATAACAGGTAGATATGATATTCATTCCTATTATACACTGAATGCAGAAACAACGGAAGGGGGGGGCAGCTTTCATCCAGGGCGGATGCAACCGCGCCTATCGGGTTGTGAGGCGAGGAGGTGCTAGCCTTCTCACTGCCCGAGTAGCTGGCGCAGCAGATCGTCCTCGTCCTCGCCCTGTGTCCTGCGACCCTTCCCCTCGGTGGCGCGGCGCTGGAGTTCCACACTCGGGGCGAAGCGCTCGTGGGCCGTGCGCCGGTGGCGGTAGCCCCGCCGTCCCCCCCGAGTCTGGTAGGATCGCCAGTCCGCCACGGCGAGGGCGATCAGGGTGGCCATGATCGCCAGCAGGGCCAGCAGGGCCAGGGTCGGCAGCCAGCCGTCTAGCCCGCCGGTGAACCACGCCAGAGCCTCCAGCGGGGCGGCGACCGGATCTTCGGCGCTTGTGGCGGTGCGCTGGGGGACAGATGCCCCGGCCTCCGGCGTGGGCGCGGCGGTCGCGACGGCCAGCCCACAGGTGACGGCGCTGTCGGGGTACTCGCGGCCGAGCAGGCCGAGTTGCACCTGTCCCGCCGTGCCGGGCGTTAGCTCGAACCTGGCCCGCTCGAAGTACTGCGCCGTCCGGGGTGCGCCCGTCCCATCAGACTCCTCAACCGGCCCGCTGATCGGGTAGCCGAACAGCGCCAGCCCGCCGTTCGCCTCGTAGAAGGTTCGGAAGTTCGGGTCAGCGAAGGTGCCCGGGTCGGCCAGATCGGTGCGCCTGGTCAGCGGCGCGGCGGGATAGCGGCGGGCAAACACCGCCGTGCCCACCTGGGTGCCCGACACACGGTAGGGCCAGTCGGCCTCGGGGTGCAGTTCCAGGCGCTGGCGTTCGGTGCGCAGCACCTGGATCGTCGTCGCGCAGTCGCTGGACAGCTCGCTCATCGCCGGGCCGAGGGGCAGCCCCAGCACAGCCAGGGCGTGATCGCCCAGACTGCGGTAGTGCTGGGCGAAGTCGCCAGGGATAGGCACGCCGGGAGCCTCAGCCAAGGTCAGACTCGGGCAGACCGAGATGCGGGCGCCGGGGGCGGGCGGGTCGGCGGAGATCTGGCGCAGGCCGGCGGGGTCGCGCAGCATCTGGCGCACGTGGGCGACCGCCGCCGACTCGGTGCCAGGCGGGATGGGTGCCGGGCGGGTGTCGGCATCGACGTGGATCGTCGGCAGGTAGCGGTAGCCGGTCACGCGCACCTTCCCGTCGGCGGCACGGGACAGGCCCACGTAGAAGATTGCAGCGGTGGCGGTGAAGGACTCGGCCTGCATGTTGCCCTGCGAAGCCAGAAAGTTAGCCAGGGAGTAGATCACCAATGCCTTGCGCCCGCCGCCTACGTCGAGGACATCGACCGGCTGGAGGGTATGGGGCTGCGCGCCGAGGATCACATCGGCACCGGCCTCGGCCAAGCGGCGTGCGGCGGCAACCTGGCTCGGCTGCGGGTAGAACTGATACTCCTGGCCCCAGTGGGCCGCCACCAGCACCAGGTCGGTCTCACGCTTCGCCTTGGCCACGGCGGCGAGGATCTCCGGGCGCAACTCGCCCGCCTGGCCGTAATCGTCGCTGGTGTAGAGCAGGTTCGCCTGACCGTGCGGGTCGGGGATGCCGTTGGTGCCCCAGGTGGCCGAGATGAAGCCGATCTTGATGCTGGCCGCGCCCCGGCTGAGGGTGATCGGCAGGTAGGCCGGGCGATCTGTGGCGTCGCTGCGCACCGCGCCGTGCTGCTGGATACCGCTCTCGGCCAGCACCCCCAGGGTCGCATCAAGACCCTCGGGGCCACGGTCGAGGATATGGTTGTTGGCGGCGGACACCAGGCCAATCCCGGCGCGCCTGAGCGCCGGGGCCAGGGCCGGGCTGTAGTTGAAGGTCGGGTAGCCGCTGTAGCCGGCCCCGGCCAGCATGGCCCCGTCAAAGTTGGTGTAGGCCAAGTCGGCGGCCTGGAGAAAAGGCCGCACCTGGTCGAAGAGTATGTCGTAGCCCTGGGCCTCGCCCACGGCCTGGATGTTCTCGTGGGGAAAGGTGTCGCCGGTGGCGGCGATAGTGAACTCCACGCCTGCGCCGTCGCCGCACATGTTGGCCGCCAGCAGCGGCTGATCAAGCCCCCCGGTGTCCTGGGCGGCGACCGGCACAGTCGCGGTCACGAGGGCGATAACGGCGAGGATCGCGGCGATCATCTGGCGTAGCATAGGCAGATCTCCCCTCGTGTATGTAGGAGTACCTCGTGATGCGCCCCTACGGTGCCCGCGCCCCGTTCATCAACTGCGCCACCAATTGGCTGACCACCTCCGGCTCTGCGAAGGTGGCGTAGGGGTCATCAGCCAAAACCCCCTCACTCACCATGGTCTCGTCGAGGGCGTAGCGATCCACCTTATCGGGCGAGACGCCACGGAAGGCCCAGGCCAGCCCGAGCATGCGCTCCATGCTCATGTCGGTCTGGATATCATCGCGCAGGGCGGTGGTCAGGTCGGAGATCATCTGCACCTGGGTGAGGATGTTGTGCTGGCGCACCTCGTTGAGGATGGCCAGGAGTACCTGCTGCTGGCGGCGGTTGCGGGCGTAGCCGCTGTCGGAGTGACGGACACGCGCATAGATCAGGGCGGTCTCGCCGTCCATGTGCTGCACCCCTGGGTCAAACGCGGCTACCATATAGCCGTAGTCTAACGTGGGGTACTCCGGGTCGTAAAGCGCCTCGGGCACGTTAATATCCACCCCGCCGATGGCATCCACCGCTGCCGTGAAGGCGTGAAAGTCGGTGCGCAACACATAGTCAATCGGGAGGCCCAGGTACTCGCTGACGGTGCGACGGGCCAGGGCCACACCGCCGCCGAGGGCCGGATCCAGGTCGCCGTATACGGTGGCCGCGTTGATCCGAGCCTGGCCGTAGCCGGGGATGGGCACGATCAGGTCGCGTGGCAGCGAGAGTAGGGCCACCCGCTGGCGCTCCGGGTCGAGATGGATCACCACCACCGCGTCGGAGCGGGTGGTCCAACTTTCGCCGGGCCGCCGGTCGCTGCCGAGCAGCAGCACGTTCACGGCGCGGGCGGAGACGGGGATGATCGGCGCGGTGGGCATCAGGGTAGGCATGCGTGCGGGCGCGCCCCCGGCAACGCTCGGCAGCGTGATCGGCGTCGGGCTGGGTGCGAACCCCGCCGGTGCCCCGGCCATGGTCGGGCGGGGCGACGGCGCGGGCGGTGGCGGCTCGGCCCCGCGCGCAGCGCTCGGGCCGGGAGAGACGCCCTGCCGGGGCCGCTCTCCCCCGGACGGCAGGCGCAGGGCCGGGGTGGCCGCTTGGCCCGTGGGCGCGGCGATCTGCATCGCTGCGACGTTCTGGCTGATGGTGTAGGCGGCGGAGGCCACCCGACCGAACACCACGCCGAGCGCACCCAGTAGCAGCGTCACGGCCAGGATCGCCGCGCGCCGCCGCCAGCGGTGCGGAGGCGGCGGCGATCCCGCCTGCGCGGGCGGCGGAGTCGGCAGCAGGCCCAGCAGCGCGCCCAGCAGCGCCGAGTCGATCTGGTCACGGTGGCCCCGGCAGGCCGCGCAGCCCGCCATGTGGAACCCCAGCGACACAAGGCTCTGCTCGTGTGCCCCCGGCCGCAGCCCCGCGTCGAGCATCCGCTGCGCCTCGTCACAGCCTATGGGCATAGAAAAATCCTTTAGGCAAGATTTCAAACGCACTTGACAGTTGAGCGATCTCACGCAAAGCCGCAAAGCCGCAACGTATTGTAGGTGCGGCTTGCAGCCGCACAGCCCATTGCACGCAGCGTGCGGCTACAAGCCGCACCTACGAACGAACTGGATAAACTGTCAAGCTGAACTCGCTGATTCTGAAACATGCCTTTAGGCAGATGTCAGGTTTCAAATTGACAGTTCGGCGTGTGGGCTTCAGCCCACTGTTCGGCTCCGCACGCGGCTGAATCCGCTCCTACGAACGCCGCAAACGGTAAGGCTGATCTGAACCGCGAGGTTACATGAACCCTGAACATGTCCCAGGCCACTATACCATTCCTCCTGGAAATCTGGTAAGATTATCGCGCTCTCACCTTCCCTTTATATCCGCCTGCCTGCCTGCCAGCCCCCTGATCGCGATATCTCCGCCTATGTTGCCTCGCAAAGGAGCAGAGTGTATGCGTCTGTACCGGTGGTTGCCTGCCCTGCTGGCCCTCGTCCTTGTGTTTGGGGTTATGCCCACCCAGGCCAAGGATTCGAAGACGACGACGAAGAATAATATCGTTACCGTTCAGTCCACCCAGGAGGGCGAAGATCTTCCGAAGATCCTTGGCGATGATGAGGTCGCCAAGATCAAACGCCTTCAGGGCGACGTTGTGATCACGGCACCCGCCAGCCCGGTCAGCCCCGATGATCAGGTGGTCTTCGTCTCCTCGGGTAAGCAACTGGGCTTCCTGAACATTAACGACGGGAGCAGCATCGAGCTGTCGACCGAGGCGCTCGGCCCCTTCATGCCCCTGCCGCTGATTGGCATCTCGCAGTTCACCTGGCTCGATAATCAGACCCTCGGTACGTTGGCCCTGAACTTTAACGCGAATACGCCCGACGAGTCCCTGGTGCTGCTGGGCATCAACCGCGATACCCTGGAGTTGAGCGGCGAGTACGTCTCCCTGCCGAACGACAGCGCCGGGATCGCCGCGATCTCGCCCGACCTGTTGCACTTCGTGCTGGTGCAGATCCCGCCCGATCCGCAGAGCGGCGGCGGTATGGTCCAGGCGCTGAAGACGACGAAGGTGCAGATCACGCTGCCCGGTATCGCGGCCCCGAACCTCGCCGAGTCCCCGCTGCTGCCTCACGCGCTGCAGGCCCGCGCCGCGACGGCCCGCACTCGCTTCGCCGACCTGCTCAGCCGCTTCGCGCTGATGCAGGGCACCCCGGCCATCGACAGCATCACCGTCACCCAGAAGACCGTCGACCTGATCACGTATGATGCGCGGAGCGGCGAGCGCAGCTATGTGACCACGGTGCCGGAGATAGGGGGCGTGCTTGGTGTGGCCTGGGCACCCGACTCCTCGCGTGTGGCGCTTTCGCTGATCACGCTCAGCATTCCTGACGAGCCGCGCCCGCGCTACGATGGGGCACTGCTCTCGGAGATTCTCTACCGCGATGCGACCGGGAACACGCCCCCGGCCGAGAACCCGCTGCTCCAGGGCAACAACACCTATCTGGTGGATGTCAACAGCCACGCGGTGAAGATCTTGCGTGCGGCTGGCCCCGGTGCCCCGCCGCTGCTGGAGGCGAACGCCTGGTCGCCTGATGGCAACACGATTCTGGTGAAGGCTTGGTACCCGGCCAAGCTCAAGGGCCGCACCTACCCGATCTACACACCGCAGTTCAGCGAGCGCGCCTCCTACCGCTTCTACAACCTGGATCTGCAGCAGACCGGCGAGCTGAACTCTAACCTCTTCGCCAACGCCGCCTTCAGCATGGGCGTGGCCCTCTTCGTCTCGCCCGATGAACTGATTGTTCGCGGTGCGGCTGGCACGGATCGCCACGCCTACTACTACAACCGTGTCTCGGGTGAGCTACGCAACCTGGGCGACCGGGCCGGTACCTATGGTGCCATCGTGAGCACCAACAAATCGCGCCAGATCGTCGTTGTCTATCAGTCCTTCACTTCCCCGCCCGACCTCTACCGCCTGGGCTGGGATGGCAAGGGCTTCGCGCGGCTCACCTGGTTCAACGAGGAGTTGCGCCAGTTTGCCAACTTGCGCCAGAACCCGGTCGCGTTCAAGCTGAAGAGTGGCGTGGTGCGCTACGGCACGTTGATCCAGCCCGCCGACGCGGCCTTCCCGCCCAAGGACAAGCCGCTGATCGTCTGGCAGCAGGGCGGACCTGATGTGCTGATGCTCAACTCCTGGGCTACGAATGTCGAGAATCCCTACAGCTTGCTGCCAACCTTCGGCTTCCCGGTGCTGGTGGTGTCGCTCGCCGGGAGGCCCGGCTATACCCCGGCCAGCTTTAACTCGCTGGCCGACGGGGCGAACTTCGGTCAGCTCGACATCGACGAGCAGGCCGAGATCGTCCAGCAAATGGTGGCCCGTGGCTGGACAAACAAGCGTAAGGTCGGCATCACCGGCTGCTCCTACGGCGGCTACTTCGCCTGGCAGAGCGTCGTTCGCCACCCCGACACCTACGCGGCGGCGAATCCGCAGTGCGCGCTGGTGGATCTGGTCACCGAGTGGACGCGCGGATTCGACGTGCTGATGCCGTACCTGGAGGGTCTGCCGCCCTACAGCAACCCCGCCGAGTACCGCAACGACTCGCCGATCTACAACACGGCAAAGATCAAGGCGGCAGTCCTCTCCTTCCAGGGCAACGACGACTTCCTGCCGGAGGTGCAGGGCGAGAACATCCACCTCCAGCTGTATAACCGCAAGCTGAACGCGCGCATGGTCAAGTTCATGGGCGAGGGCCACGGGCTGGTCGACCCGAAGAACCAGCTCTACGCCGCGCAGCAGCAGATCGACTGGTTCCGCACCTACCTCAAGCCCTGAGCTGGGGACAGGAGATAGGGGCCAAAAAACAGCGGCGTCGGAATGTCCGACGCCGCTGTTTTTTGGGGTTAAGGCATTGCGTTTCAGGTTTATCGTTTGTCGTGGACGCTTCAGCGCTCACGCAGATGAATTCGCTCCTACGAATGCCGCCGCGATGAACATGGTCGCTGATGCCCGGCTATTACTACCGTTGTCGTTGCCAACATCGCCATTCCTAGCGGGGGTTTGGGGGCCGCAGGCCCCCGAAAAAAATCCCTTTCTTTTCTTACGGAGGGGCGAAGCCCCTCCGAGCCTCCCCGCCGGGAAGACTACAACTGTTGGCTGAGAAGGGCACCTGGCTGCGCCGGATTCAAGACCGAGGCTCTCTGCTCGCTGGGGTGAAGGACAATGTCCCCGGCTTTGGGTACCGCGATCCTCAGACAGGAACATTCAGCGGATTAGAGATCGACCTGGCAGGAGAGATCGCACGCACGATCTTCGGCGATAGCCGCAAGGTTCAGTTCCGCCCCGTCAGCACGCAGCAGCGAATCCCCTCCTTGCAATCACCCTTGCAGATTCTCGACCCCCTGCTCCGAGGGTTTAGCATCCTATCAACCATCTTCAACAGCAATTGGTGGCATCTAGGGATGGCAGGAAAGCTGCCAGAGTTTCTGTGCCCGGCAGGCTGCATCGATCAGCAAGATTTTGTCGGCTTCGATTACTATTGGGGGGTCAGCACATTCCGCCTTAACAAGCTGGGACAGCTGATGAATGCGGTCCGAGGCGATAGCGAGAACTCGCCAGTGTGGCCGGAGGGGTTCTATGCGCTGCTCAAGGAACATGCGAAGCTCTTCCCAAATAAAGAGATTATGATTATTGAGAATGGGTGTGTGCCAATGGTTGATGGTATGCCGCGTGGTGAGTACCTTCGGCGTCACATCCAGCAAGTCCAACGCGCCCGCCAGCAGGGGGTCAATATCAGCGCCTATATCTGCTGGTCGATCACCACCAATCGGGAGTGGGGGCTAAAATTAAGCCCGAAAAACGACTTTGGCCTCTACCGGATTGACTTGGACAACGACCCCAAGCTTACGCGCGTAGAAACTGAGGATGTCGCCGTGTACAAGGCGATTATCCAGCGACGCTCAGGGTAGCCCCCGTCTCAATGCTGCATATAGCAATCCTATATAGGTTGTGAAGAGGAGTCGAGCCTTTAGGCGGCGCTCTCCGGCTATAGCCTCGACTCCACGCAACAACCCCAAGAAGATTGCTATATCTTTACCCAAAACGACTAGCGCATCGGCTCTTGCACACTCCTAAGGAACTGCCGACTCCGGGGCGTTTGGTGCGAGCTCAAAAGCACAGTGACATCCCAACAAATTGCCATGCAATGGCATAAGGTCGTTTTTTTGCACACCACCATGAGATCAAAGCGAAGCGTACATACGTTCGCTGCAACTTTTCGGGGTGCGCTGGATGAAACGAGCGTACTAATAAAGTTGGGGGATATGCCACAGATCGCTTGGCGATCATGTCTGCACCGATTTATACCCGCCCCCCCCGACTTTTTAGTACGCTCATCCGAGTAAGGTGGCGGCAAGGTTATGCTTTCAGGATGTGATGTGGCAAGGTTATGCTTTCAGCGGGCAGGTAAAACTGGCGGTGGGAGGGTTTGCGCAAACACGGCAACGTGTGGGAAGGAAGCAGGAGTAGCCCGAAAACGGGCATCAGCGCGGCAAGGTTATGCGGTTTATCGCGGCAAGGTTATGCTTTAAGTCACAGCGCGAGGCATCGTCGGCTCCTTTATCTGCTCGCGGCTGGGGCACAGAAGGTTCGGTTGCGGCCGGCGCGCTTGGCCACGTAGAGCTGCTCGTCTGCACGTGCGAGCAGCGCCTCCAGCGCGTCGTGGTCGTCGACCGCGACGCCGATGCTGATCGTCACACGCAGCCTAGGATGGATGCTGGCCCAGTCGTGCTGCTCGACCGCCACGCGCAGTCGCTCGCAGACGATGTAGGCGTTGTCGATGTGGGTCTCGGGCAGGATGACGGAGAACTCCTCGCCGCCGTAGCGGGCGACGATATCGGTATCCCGCATCTCACAGTTGATGATCTCGGCCAGCCGCTTGAGCACGAGGTCGCCGATCTGGTGGCTCAGCTCATCGTTGACGCGCTTGAAGTGGTCGACGTCGATCATGGCAGCGCAGATATCGCTCTGGTCGCGCTGGGCGTGGAGCAGCTGCCGCTTGCCCTCCCCGATCAGGTGACGTCGGTTGTAGAGCCCGGTGAGCGGGTCGCGCAGGCTTATCTCGCGCAGGGTGGCATGGAGTTGCTCAAGCTCCTGAATGTAGCGCTGGAGCTCGGTGTTGCGCTGGCGCTCGATCTCGGCGACGCGCCGGGTGGCCTCGGTCTGGTGGATGATACCGAGGGAGCGCACCTTCTGCTCGTTGGTCTCGTTGAAGGTGCGCTCTTGGGCGGCAGCGTATGCCTTGTAGTGGGCGAGGGCGGCGCGGTAGTCGCCCATCTGCTCGCTACACTCGGCGAGGGCGGCGTGGCAGTGCGTGAGCAGCGCCTTGTGGCCGGATGGGCCGATCTGCACGAGGACGGACTGAACCTGAGCGATGGCCTCGGCATAGTCGCCGACGTCGATCAGGTGGCGGCCCCGGCAGTACTGCACCATCGGCAGGAGCTCGGGGGCGTCGCGCGCGGCCAGGTCGTAGGCTTCCGTAAAGTGACCCTCGGCCTCGGCGTAGCGCCCCTGCGCCGAGGCCGCCTCGGCCATGTGGATGGCGATATGGGTGCAGATAAGCGCCCGGGTGGCGCTCGCGCTGCTGCCGTGTATGAGCTCGATGGCCTGGGCGCTGTAGCTGGCGGCCTGCTCCTCGTCCCCGGCATCGTAGTGGATGTTGGCGATGTTATAGAGCGCCAGGGCCTCGTTCTCGGCGTCGCCAAGGCTGTGGGAGATCGCGAGGGCCTGCTCGATGGTGCTCAGGCCGTGCTGGGGGGCGGCGGAGGATTGGTGCAGGCCGAGGTCGTGGTAGCCCTGCGCCTCCAACTGGCGGTCGCCGATCTCGCGGCTCAGCCGGATCTGCCGGTCGAGGTAGGCGGCGCTGGTGTCGCGCTCGCCA
>CAISPW010000197.1 GCA_903887465.1 uncultured Oscillochloris sp.
TCAGACGAACGCACGATGGTGAACATGCAATCCCAAACGCCTATGGCAATGGGATCGGGGGTGTGGTAGTCCACCCCGTAGGGATTGCCCCTGCGAACTGAGTACCTTGCGATAAAACGCTAGGAAAAAGTGTACTATAAAAATAGCTGATAAGATCGGATTATCGGCTATTACTACAGTTGTAGTCTTCCCGGCGGGGAGGCTCGGAGGGGTGAAGCCCCTCCGAAAGAAAAGAAAAGGATTTTTTTCGGGGGCCTGCGGCCCCCAAACCCCCGCTAGGAATGGCGATGTTGGCAACTACAACTGTTGTACTATCGGCTATCGGCTATTTGAAGGAGGCACGTCGATGACGCAGACAATGGTCGGTATCTTCCACACGCCGGCGGAGGCCGAACACGCCGTCGCAGATCTGCTGTCCAGCGGGTTCCCACGCGAGAGGATCAGCGTGATCACCCCGCATAGCGCGCAGGCCGAACACGTCTCGGTCGCGGGGAGCGGCGTCGAACACGGCGAGGATATGGCCATCGGTGCCCTAGGCGGCGGGCTGCTGGGCGGGATACTCGGGGCGCTGGTGGGCATGATCGTGGTGGGCATCCCTGGGCTTGGAGCGATCCTCGTCGCCGGCCCCCTCGCGGCCGCGATCGGCGGTGCCGGGATCACTATGGCCCTCGGCGCGGGGGCCGGCGCGGTGGGCGGCGGCGTCCTTGGCGCGCTCACGTGGGCGGGCGTCACTAAGGAAGAGGCGCACGTGTACGAGGAATTCATCCGGCGCGGCGGCACCCTGGTGATGGTCCAGGCCAGCAGCGCTGAGCGTGACCGGGCGACCGAGATCCTGCACCACGACGGCGCGGCCGATGCGAACGAGCTAGAGGCCGAGTGGCGGCGCGAGGGTCTGGCATGATGAAGGTCTTCCAGCTTGAGGGCGGGTGGTCGGTCGACCACCTGGTCATCGCCGCGCGCCCGACGCCGGAGCCTGGCCCCGGCCAGGCTCTGCTGCGTATACGCGCAGCCTCGCTCAACTACCGCGATACGGTCGTCATCCAGCGAGGCTACGGCGCGCAGACCGGGCAACTGCCGCTGATCCCGATCTCCGATGGCGTTGGCGAGGTGGTCGCAGTCGGCCAGGGCGTCACCCGCGTGAAGGTGGGTGATCGGGCATGCCCGATGTTTTGCCCGCGCTGGTCGGGCGGGCCGCCCAGCGCCGCCCGGCTCCGCGCATCCCTTGGCGGCCCCCTTGATGGCGTGATGGCCGAGTATATGGCGGTCGATGCCGAGAGCCTGGCCTTGGCCCCGGATCACCTGAGCGACATCGAGGCCGCCACGTTACCCTGCGCCGCCCTCACCGCCTGGAGCGCCCTGGTGACCGAGGGCCACGTCCAGCCGGGCGACCGCGTGCTCATCCAGGGCACCGGCGGCGTCTCGCTCTTCGCGCTCCAGTTCGCCAAACTGCTCGGTGCCTTCGCTATCGTGACCTCCAGCAACACGCAGAAGCTGGAGCTCGCCCGCGCCCTTGGTGCCGACGCAACGATCAGCTACCGCGAGACACCCGAGTGGGGCCGCAGCGTGCGCGAGATCGCCGGGGGCGACGGGGTCGATCATATCGTCGAGGTGGGCGGGCAGGAGACCTTGCCCCAGTCGCTGCGGGCGATCAGGCCGGGCGGGACGATTAGCATGATCGGGGTGCTCTCGGGGTCGTCTATGGACGCTCGGCTAGGACTGGTGGTGACGCGCCAGGTGCGGCTCCAGGGCATCACCGTGGGCAGCCGCGACGGGTTCGAGGCCATGTCCCGCGCGATCACCCAGCACCGGCTGCGCCCGGTGGTCGACCGGGTCTTCCAGTTCGATGAACTGCCCGAAGCTCTGGCCTACCTCGCCAGCGGCGCGCACAGCGGTAAGGTCTGCATCAGTTACGGCTGATGCAATCTGCTGCATCATGTCTGGCCTTGCCACCAACACGACTAACTTGACGAAAAGTGCCAGCAAAGCTGGCAATTTTCGTCAAGTTAGTCGTGTTTTTAGGGCGGCAGCCCTAGCGCGCCGAGCCTACCAGGATCAACTCATCCTCGGTGGCAATGAAGTCCATAGGCAGATCGTGGGGGTCGCGGGGCAGGGCCGCGAACTCTTGGGTGCTGAAGGCCACGCCGAAGGCGATGGTGGGGGCGGCGGCGAGAAGCCGGTCGTAGTAACCCATGCCGTAGCCAATCCGGTAGCCACCGCGATCAAAGCCGAGCATGGGCACAATCGTAAGATCCCAGTCGCCAGGGCTTGCCGGGCGGATGATGCGCGGGGTGAGGGTGCCAAGCGGCCCCTCGGTAAAGTCGGCTGGGTCGATCTCGGTGATCCAGGAATGGCTCATGCGGCGGCTGGGATCGACCACCGGTACCGCCACGGCTTTGCCCTGGGTAAGTGCTACGGCGATCAGGCTGTACGTGTCAACCTCCGAGCGGATCGACAGGTAGCAGTGGATGGCGCGGGCGCGCAAGAAGGCGGGCGTGGCGATCACGCACCCGCAGATGGCCTCGCTGCGCGCCTCGCGGCCTGTGATCTGGTTGCGCCGGGCGATCAGTTCGCGGCGCAGGTTGCGCTTTTCGTCTAGGTTAGAGATGAGGGGCACCAATCTTCTTGATGATATCGACGAGGGGCGGCGCGGGCTTGCCGCCAGGCTTCTGCCGGAACCAGCCGAGGTCAGCCCGCACCGCCTGCTCCTTCAGCTCAGTGGCCCCCCAGATAAAGGATGCACCGGCGATACCCAGCAGCCCAGACCAGCCAACGTTACCCACAAATAGCGAGCCGCCGATCAGTGTGATCCCGAGCAGCAGCGGGTAGGGCCACCAGAGATAGCCGAGATGGTACTCCGTGCGGATCACCCAGACGAAGCCGAACCCGATGGCCCCGAGGCTGAAGAGCCCGAGGGCGATGCCAGCCCAGTTCATAGATCTCCTATTTGGCCCAGCCTGCCTGACGATGGCATGGTATTGGCCGTCGGGTCTGACGGCTCGTGTGTGAGCAGGTCGGCGGTGGTGGCGAGGCTGTGGGGCGCGGCCAGGTAGGCGGCGTGGCGCGGGTTAGATGGGTTCGCCGGAGCGTGGCCCTTGATCACGCGCTTCTGCTGACGATAGAGTTCGAAGGCGTCCCAGAGCATGGTGATGCCGATGATGCTGCACACCCCGGCGGCGGTCAGGCTGGACGTGAACAGGCTATAGGCGTTCAGCCCCAGGCCGACAACGATCAGGGCGAGGGCGGGTGGGCGCACGTCGGCGCTGTGGGCCTCGACCCAGCGCACCCCGACGTGGCCCCACCAGATTCCCAGAAATGTCGCAGTGGCCATCCACAGGCCAGCGAGTTGCAGCATGAGCCCGATCCTTTCGGCTGAAGGCATGCGCCTAAGGCCGCACAAATCTACACAAATCTATATATCTCCCGGTCATTCTACTGGCATGGCGCGGTGCCGTCAACCTTGCCTGGCCGGTAGCTCAACCTTGGTGGTAGGCTCAAAACTCCTGCTTGACTTTTTGTCTTCCGTACACTATACTTAGTGTCAGATTGATACTATTCACATACCGGAAGGCAGCGCGATGGCACTCACCCTCAACCAACTAATCCAGCTAATGCTGCATGCCACCGAGCCAGAGGGTGTCTTCGGCGGCCTGGGCGACGAACCCGAGGATGCGCTGCGGCGGCAGTACCGAGCCATGGCCATCGCCGCCCACCCCGACCACAACCCAGGCCAGTGGGCCAGCGCCAACGAGGCGTTCCGCCAGCTCCAGGGCTGGCATGCGGCGGCGCAGCGCAAGCTGGCCGAGGGATCCTACGGCAAGGCCGAGCGCATCCGCGCCGCCAGCGGTGGGCGCACCTATGTGGGCTACACCGAGCCGATCACCGGCGACCTGTGCGACCTCTTCCCGGCGCGCAGCGACGGTGAGCCGGCCCTGCTGAAGGTGGCGCGCAGTCCGCGCAACAACGACCTGCTGGCGACCGAGGCCCACGCCCTGCGCCGGATCGACACGGATCTGGCCGGTCAGCCAGTGCGCGCCCACTTCCCCACCTGCGTCGAGTCGTTCATGCTGCGCGACACGGCGGGCAATCCGCGCCACATAAATGTGCTGCGGCCCGAGCCGGGCACGTACGCGCTGGCCGAGGTGCTGCGGGCCTACCCGCAGGGCCTGCACCCGGCTGACGCGGCCTGGATGTTCAACCGCACCCTGGCCGCCCTCGGCACCGCCCATGGTATGGGCCTGGTTCACGGCGCGGTGCTGCCCACCCACATGCTCATCCGTCCGTCCGACCACAACGGCATCCTGATCGACTGGTGCTACAGCGTGGCCATCGGCGAGCCGATCAAGGCGATCAGCACGCCCTACACCGACGACTATCCGCCCGAAGTATCGGCCCGCCAGGGAGCCACGCCAGCCACCGACCTGTACATGGCCGCCCGCCTGATGGTGCGCCTGCTCGGCGGCAGCGGGGCCGAGCCGCCGGAACGCACACCCAGGCCCATCCAGGCGCTCTTGCGCGCCTGCCTCATCCCCGCGCCCGCCCGCCGCCACCGCGACGCCTGGCAGGTGCTTGAAGATTTCCGCGCCATCCTGGGCGACCTCTACGGGCCGCCTACCTTTCGCCCGTTTCGCATGGCGTAACTGTTGTCACCGTAGAGACGCCCCGGCGGGGCATCTCTACCCAAGGAGAACCACCATGGGCCACTCAGACTGGAGCGATGCCGCCTACCAGGCGCGCCAGAACCACCGCAAGGCGACCAAAACCACCGCCTTCACCTACGACAGCGACGTGCGCAGCAGCGGCGTCGTGAAGATCCACGCCCAGATGAACCCGCACGGCGTGACCCGCGAGAGCCGCGACAGCGCGCTACACCCCGAGTCCCTGGCCATCGCCGTAATCTTCGACGTCACCGGATCGATGGGCAACGTGCCACGGGTCATGCAGACCAAGCTGGGCGCCCTGATGCGCGTGCTCATCCAGCGCGGCTACGTGGCCCACCCCCAGGTACTCTTCGGCGCGGTGGGCGACGCCACCTGCGACCGCGTGCCCCTCCAGATCGGCCAGTTCGAGTCTGGCATGGAGATGGACGAGGATCTGGGCAAGATCTACATCGAGGGCGGCGGCGGCGGCCAGGTCTTTGAGAGCTACGAGCTAGCCATGTACTTCATAGCCCGCCACACGGCCATCGACTGCCACGAGAAACGCGGCCACAAGGGCTATCTCTTCACGATTGGCGACGAGAAGCCCTACGCCAACGTGAGCCACAAGATCGTCCAGGAGCATATCGGCGACCACCTAGAGCGCGATCTGCCGCTCAAGAAGGTGATCGCTGAGATCCAGGGGCGCTACGAGCACTTCCACATCGTACCCACCAACACCAGCCACGGCGGCGACCCGGCGATCCAAGCCCACTGGCGCGGGCTGCTCGGCGAGCGCGTGCTGATGCTCGACGATGAGGCCGCCGTCTGCGAGACGATTGCCCTCACCATCGGACTCTGCGAGGGCACCGTGGACGACCTGGCCGTCGGCGCGGTGGATCTGGTGGCGTCCGGCTGCGACAAGGACGCGGCGGCCACAGCGGCGGCGGCCCTGACCCCCTACGCCGCCGCCCGCCCGCCGGTCACGCGGGTGGCCACCGGCCTCCTGTCGGCCACCACCGGGATGGGGGATGATGGGCGGCTCTGATGATCGCGTCCACGGCGTAAGGCCGAAGCGCTGATAATCGCGTCCACGGCGTAAGGCCGAAGCATTGATGATCGCGTCCACGGCGTAAGGCCGAAGCATTGAGATTAGGCGCTCCGCGCCTAATCTCAATGCTTCGGCCTTACCACGCGAGAGGATATATGAATCACGTATTCGTGACCGTCGATCTGGGGTTTGGCGACGCGGGCAAGGGGTCGGTGGTCGATTACCTGGCCCGCGCCTACGACGCGCATACGGTGGTGCGCTACAACGGCGGCGCGCAGGCCGGGCATCGCGTCGTCACTGGTGGCCCACGCCCGCAGGAACACGTCTTCGCCCAGTTTGGCGCGGGGACTCTGGCCGGCGCGGGGACGCACCTCTCGCGGGCTATGATCCTCGACCCGCTGGCCATGCTGGCCGAGGATGCACATCTGCGCCTGATCGGCGTGCCCGATGCCTTCGCCCGTACCACGATTGATGCCCGCGCCCTGCTGATCACCCCGTTCGGGCGGGCGATCAACCGCCTGCGCGAGCTGGCCCGTGGTGCCGGACGTCACGGCAGTTGCGGCGTCGGTGTTGGCGAGACGGTGGCCGACGCCCTGGCTCGCCCAGATCTCGCCCTGCGTGCCGGTCACTTGGCTTATCGAGATTTACTTTATGTAAAACTGAATGCGCTACGCGAGCTGAACCTACGCAAGCTCGTCGCCCTGCGCCCGTCCCTGCCCGGCGGCGACCAGGCCGCCGCCGAGATCGATCTGCTGACCGACCCCGCGTGGGCCGACTGGCTGCTCGACGCCTACGCCGAATTCTGCGCCGTGGCCCAGGTGGTACCCGGCGAACACCTGCGCACGATCATGCACCGGCCGGGCACGGTAGTTTTCGAGGGTGCCCAAGGCGTGCTGCTCGATGAGTGGCGCGGATTCCACCCCCACACCACGTGGAGTACCACAACGCTCCAGAACGCCGACGCGCTGCTGGCCGAGGCCGCCTACGCGGGCCAGATCAGCCGGATCGGCATCACTCGCGCCTACGCCACCCGCCACGGCGCCGGCCCCATGCCCAGCGAGGACGCCGCCCTCACCGCCGCCCTGCCCGACGCTCGCAACGGGATGCACGCCTGGCAGCAGGGCTTCCGCGCCGGCTGGCTCGATCTAACGCTGCTGCACTACGCCCTAGAGGTGGTGGGTCGCTTAGATGGTCTGGCAGTCACCTGCCTCGACCGGATCGCCGAACTGCCCGATCTCCAGATTTGCCGAGGCTACCAGATCGGCCCGCTCCAGATCGGGCGGATCATCCCTGCGCCGCGCCCGCAGGATCTCGCCTACCAGGAGCGGATCACCGCCGCCCTCGCCGACTGCCGACCAATCCTAGGGCACATCGGCGGCCACGATGATCTGCTGCATGTCTTGAGTACCGAACTTAGCCTGCCGATTATGCTCACCTCACACGGCCCCACAGCCGAGGATAAAAAGGCACTACCGGGAATCACCACAGCATACGACCACCAATTATCGTAATGGTCGGCTGCTATTCTACTATCCATTAACAGCTACATTCGTTCGCAGACGGGGGCAGGCATGGCGCAACAACGCATATTGTTGGTGGAGGATGATGGGGTAACGCGGCTGATGCTTGAGATGCAGATTCAGAAGGCAAGCCATATCGTGGTGGGGGTGGCGAGCGGTGAGCAGGCCATCGCCATCCTAGCGCAGGAGCGTTTCGATCTGCTCGTGACCGACCTGCGCATGCCCACGATGGACGGCATGCAGGTGATGGAGGCGGCCCGCGCCATCGACCCGCAGATCGAGGTGATCATCCTGACCGGCGCGGCGTGTACCAACTCGGCCATCGCGGCCGTCAACCATCACGCGCACTCCTATATGCTCAAGCCTGTTCGTTGCGATGATCTGATCCGCAACGTCGCCGAGGCCCTGTCCCACCGCTGCCAGATCGCCGAGCAAGCCCCGACCTATAACGCCGATCACGCAGGGCAAGCGTCGGCGCATGTGCTACACATCGGCCCGCTGCGGATCGACTTCTACCGCCACCGCGTCACCCACGGCGACCAAGCCCTCTCGCTCACCAGATCCGAGTTCTCCCTGCTGATGTACCTTGCCCAACGCCGTGGCACCGTCGTCTCGGCGGTAGAGATCGCCCGCGAGGTGCTGCGCCACCCTTGCTCGCCACAGGAGGCCCGCGATCTAACAAAGGGCCATATCCACCGCCTGCGCCGAAAGATCACGCCGCCGCCACTCGCGGCCCGGCTGATCCACAGCGTGCGCGGCACCGGCTACCGCCTCGCCGATGATGATGAGTTGATGTAGAAATGGGCAAAAGACACTCAAGCGCGGGGCGCACACCGCCGCGATGAACATGGTGTCCGGCTATTACTACAGTTGGAGTTGCCAACATCGCCATTCCTGGCGGGGGTTTGGGGGCCGCAGGCCCCCGAATCCCTTTCTTTTCTTTCGGAGGGGCGAAGCCCCTCCGAGCCTCCCCGTCGGGAAGACGACAACGGTAGTACTATCGGCTATCGGCTATCTTCACGTTAGATCTTTGTGGATGAGTTGGTCGGTGGCGGGGCGACCACCTCATCGCGGGAGAGGTCGCCCGCTGCCGTGATCGCTATCTCAACAAGGCAAAGGAGAGAGCATAGCTCGGCTATAATACGCGCGGAGCTATCGAATCATCTGGGGAGAGCTACGACACTATGACAACACTACAGGAGCAGATCGTCGACCCACAGCAGTTTGTGACCCTCTACGGCTCAACCCCACCCCGCGCAGACGCGCCAGCGGAGGCAATCGCCAGCGCGGCGGCGCGGCTGGCCGAGCGCGTGAGCGGCCTCCCCCTCGACGGCCTGGTGGTCTATGATGTTCAGGATGAGCACGAGCGCACCGATATCCCCCGCCCCTTCCCCTACCAGCCAACGGTCGATCCACGGATCTACGCCCAGCAACTCCAGGAGTACACCGGAGCGGCGACGATTACCTACAAGAGCGTGGGTGCCATGACCGAGCCGACCTGGATCAACTGGCTCCATGAGGCGCACCACCGCTACGGCCTCGGCCTACTCACCCTCGTGGGAGCCTCCACCCCCAACCCGCCGCCAGACGCCCTCTCGGCCGACCGGGCCATGCAGCTCGCACGCACGCACGCCGAGCATATCATGCTCGGGGGCGTTATGATCGCCGAGCGCCATACGCCCGCCTACCGCGAGAGTCAGCGGCTGATCGCTAAGGCCGCCCAGGGCTGCCGCTTCTTTATCTCGCAGGTCGTGTACGACCCCGCGCCAACCGCCCGGCTGCTTGCCGATTACGCGCAGGACTGCCGACAGCAGGGGGTGACACCGCAGCGCATCATCCTGACCTTCTCCCCGTGTGGGCGGCCCGCGACGATGACATTTATCAAATGGCTGGGCGTGGCCATCTCCCCGCAGACCGAGCAGGCCATCCTAAGCGACCCGGCACCCTTCACAAAGTCAATCCAGATCTGCTGCGCGAACCTCGCGGCGATCCTCGCGGTCGCAACCGCCGAGGGCGTGCCCCTGGGTATCAACATCGAGAGTGTCTCGGTTCACAAAGATGAACTGGCGGCCTCGGTCGAGCTGGTTCACGCTCTACGTGCGATGGCAAGCCGTGTGAAGATGGCGGGTGGATCCGCTTAGCTGCATGTTTCCAACTGAACCTTGCGGGTTCCGCCGGGGAAACCTCCGCTGGATAAAAAGATCGGCGTTTACGCTTGGGGCACTGACTCAAGCGAGAGCATCGCCAGGCTGCGGGCGAGTACCGCGATCCCACCGGCGATATCATCCGGGGCGGCGTACTCGTCGGGCCGATGGCTCACCCCGCCCCGGCAGGGGATGAAGATCATCGCCGTGGGGCAAATGCGGGCCATAAACAGGCTCCCGTGGTAAGCCCGGCTGACCATCATCTGGTAGTGCATGCCCAGATGCTCGCAGGCGTGGACGATCACCTCGACCACGCCGAGGTCAGAGGTAGCGGGCGGGTCGGCATTGAGCTGATGGATCGTGTAGGTAATCAGCCGCCGGTCGCAGATCTCGGCCACCGCCGTGCAGATCGCGCGCAGGGCGGCATCGCGCGGTTCGTCGGCGATATCACGCACATCGATCTCCAGGGTAGCGGCGCTAGGGATGGAGTTGAGCGTGCCAGGCTCGATGTGCAAGACACCGGTGGTGGCCACAGTATCGGGGCTGCCGACACCCAGGGCGACCCGCTCGACCGCCAGGGCGACCTCGGCGGCGGCGAGCAGCGCGTCGCGGCGACCGGGCATAAGCACCGTGCCCGCGTGGCCGCCGATTCCGCGCAAGCTCACACGCAGGCTGGCTGGGGCGGCGATGGCGCGCACCACCCCAATCGGCACCCCCTCGGTCTCCAGGAGCGGCCCCTGCTCGATATGCAACTCGACGAAGGCGTGGTAGAAACCGGTCGGTAGCAGCACATCCTCCAGAGGCGCGGCGAACCCGGCCTCAGCGCGCAGATCCTCCAGCGCACGCCCAGCCCCGTCGCGCTGGGCGCGCAACTGCTCAGGCGTAAAGGCACCGCAGAGTGCGCGGCTGCCCAGGCAGCCGATACCGAAGCGCGTGGGCTCCTCGGCGGTGAAGATCACCACCTCGATGCTCCGCCGGGGCGTAAAGCCGACGCGCTGGAGGGCGCGGATGGCCTCCAGCGCGCCTACAACACCCACAGTGCCGTCGTAGCGCCCCGCATTTGGGATGGCGTCGATATGCGAGCCGCTGGCCACAGCGGGCAGATCGGGCGCGCTACCCAGCCAGCGCGCAAAAAGGTTGCCGATTCCATCCTCACGCACAGCCAAGCCGGCAGCGGCGCAGCGGGCGCGCATGTAAGCCCGCGCCTCCATGTCTGCGGCGCTATAGAGGATGCGGGTCACGCCGGGGATCGGCGAGGAGGTGCATGCGGCGATCCCGTCCAGGTCAGCCGTCACGGCGACCGTGTCAATACTCAACTCCATAAAAGCCATGGACGCTATTCTACCATTGCTTTGTGCCTGCTCAATAAAGGTTATAGCACAAGAGACGGCGGCAAAGCAAGCGATCGTGTATACTGTAGCCCAAGCGGGCCGTAGTACAGTCGGCGGATGCAGCAAAGGCTCCCCATGCAGGTGCGTCTATCCTGGCAGATCCTTGCCGCCATATTGATCTTCATCCTCGCCATCTGCGTCCTTGGTCGCTTGCTGATCGGCGCATTTACAGGATCAAAGCAGCCCACCCCGATCTCCGTCACAACGGTAACCTTGGTCATAGCGCCTAGTCCCACCTTGGTGCTGGGCACAACCGCGACAGCCCCCCAGGCCAGCCCCGCCCCTCAAGCCAACCCCGCTATGGCGACGCCCAGCGCAGCGCCCACGCCCAGCGCGACGACGCCCAGCGTGACGCCCACGCCCAGCGTGACGCCCACGCCCACGCCCAGCGTGACATCCACACCCACGCCCAGCATGACACCCACGCCCACACCCACCGCGACCCCGACACCTGAAACGTTGCATGTTGTGGCTACGGGCTTCGCCCAGTCGTCCGGCGTGCTGGCCTACGCCTTCACCGTCATCAACCCCAACCCCAACCTGATGGTGCGCGACACCCGCTACCAGATGGTGGCCTACGACGCGGGCGGGATCGTGATCAAGACCGGCACTGGCACCATCGGGCTGCTTGGCCCCAGCGGGCAGACCGGCGTGGCTGCCTTCCTGCAACTTGCAGACGGTGACGGTCGACGCGCCGTGCGGGTCGAGGTGATCATTGGCGGCGGACTCTTCCTCCAGCCCACCGATCTCCTGCCGATCACAAGCGAGAACCTAGCCTTCGTGCCCGGCGACAAACCCCTCGCCACCGGGCTGCTGCGCAACCCCTACAGCCGCGATTTGCAAGATCTGCCGGTGGCGGCGATCCTCTACGCCGCCGACGACACGATCATCGGCGGCGGATCCGCCACGGTTCCCTTCATTCTGGCGGGCGGGCAGGCCGCCGCCGAGGTGCCCGTACTGGCGAGCGGTGAGCCGACCCGTGTGGAGATCTACCCCCGCCTCGACAAGCTCATGACCCCGTAACAGAAATGTCAGCCCTATTTAGGCGTCGTTTAGGCGTCGTTTACTCCCCGCTTGTATCGTTCCCTTGCCACATCGCGTAGTTCACTGACACCCAGCCATTCCTGGTGGCGCAATGTTCTGTTGGCGTCCCCTGCTGTGGTCACCTTGTGTACCGCTGTAGGCTTGCGGGTCGCCCGTGGAGCGAGGGTTACGTGCATGCCATCTTTCTGGATCGGGACGGGGTGATCAATGAGAACCGGGCCGATCACGTAGCTGTGTGGGGACAGTTCCGCATACTTCCAGGGGCGCTGGAGGCGCTTGCCTTGCTCAGTCAGCGCGGATTCCGCATCTTCATCGTGACCAACCAGGCGTGTATCAACCGTGGGCTGGTGGAGCGGACGACGGTTGATGCCATCCACCTGCGGCTGGCACAGATGGCTCAGGATCACGGCGCACGTATCGATGATATCCGGCTCTGCCCACATCGTCCTGATGAGGGCTGTAGCTGTCGCAAGCCACAGCCGGGGATGTTGCTCGATCTCGCCCGCGAACACAAAATCAACTTTGGTCGCACAACCATGATCGGCGATGCACTAAGCGACATCGCTGCGGGGCGAGCCGTTGGCTGTCAGACCGTGCTGGTACGCAGCGGGCGCGGCGCCGATCAGTGCCGTATGCTCACCGGCGGCGCGCCCCAACCTGATTATATTGCCGCAGATCTGCTCGCTGCCTCACGCTGGCTCTGTGACCAGTGCGAGACAGTGCCGACACTATGTTGACATGGCAGGAACTTTGGATCTATCTGCGCCTGCTACTCCGCTGGTCACCTCTGATCATTGTGGCGATCGCGCTCTCCAGCGGCACGGCTTGGTTTCTTTCGCGCAGCCAGCCGAACTTCTACCAGGCGCGGGCCACGCTGATGGTCGGCAATAATTTCGAGTCCTCTTCGCCTAACACGTTCGCGGTCGATCTAAGCAACTCGCTGGCGCGCTTCTACGAGGTACTCCTCCACCGCGAGGTTATTCTCGACCCAGTTGCCAAGCAACTCAAGCTCGATTTTCCGGCGAACGTGATCAACTCTATGCTCTCGGTGTCGATCAACCCACAGGCGAATCTGTTAGAGATATCCATCACCGACAGCAGCCCGGAGCGCGCTGCGGCGCTCGCCAATACGCTTGGCGAACGCTTGATCGCCTACAGCCCGAACTCGCCAGAGAAAGTGGCCGCCCAGCAGGCTGAGGTTGATCGCCAGATCACGGAGACCCAGGCGACCATTGCGGATACCGACCGCAAGCTTGAGGAGCTGCGCACGCGCCAGAGACAACTCAACGCGGCGATCGATCTGCGTGAAAACCAAGATCAGATCGACCAGCTTGAGAAGGCGCGTGGGAAAGCTCAGGACGGCTATAACCAACTGCTGCTGCTGCGCAACAACAGTGCGGCTAATACACTCTCGTTTTTCGAGCGGGCCAGCCTTCCCATGGCACCGCTGCCACAGAAGCGATCTCTGATCGTCGGCGGTGCCGGCATGGGCGGGCTGCTGATCGCCGTCGTGGCCGTGATGCTCCTCGACCGCATCGATAACCGCTGGCGATCAGGCAGCGACCTCCAGCAGCGGATCGGGATCACCCACCTCGGCAGCATAAACCACGCCGACTGGCGACCGGACATCCCATCGGGGCCGCACTACCAGCGCGCCGTACGCGAGACCCACACGCAGATCGCGCTGGTGGCGAGTGATGAGCCGCTGCGCCTGCTGCTGGTAAGTAGCCCTCACCCCAGCGAGTCGCGCAGTATCTACGCAGTTGATCTGGCGCATGTCTATGGTCAGGCCGGGCACCGGGTGCTGCTTGTAGACGCCGAGTTATCACGGTCGCACATCGGGAAGATTCTGCGCGTACACGAGCAAGACGAAAGCGGCAGTGCGACAGCGGAATCCGCTATCGAGCGATGGTCGAGCGACTCCCCACACTCGTACCACGTGCCCGCAGAGCTGTGGATGCGCTTGCGCACTACCTCGATGGCGAATGTGATGCTGCTGCCAAGCCAGGTCGACAGCGATGACATGTCGATTCTCGTGCCGTCGCTGCACTGGTCCAAGCTTGTGGACGCCCTGCGCAACTGCGCCGATGTGGTGATCTTCGACGGCCCGTCAGCCCTCACCGGGGCTGACGCAGCCCTGTTGGCACCACTGGTAGATGGCGTCGTGCTGGTACTCAGCCCCCACGTAGACTCGCGCTCGGAGGTAGAGAAGACGAAGCAGTGGATCCAGCGCAGCGGTGGATCCAAGTTGCTCGGTGCCGTCACCGTGAGCGACGCCCCGCCCACTTCCGCCCCGCGCAAGCCGCGTCGGCTCCCCGCCATTGGCCTCTCCATCGGTACCGAAGGACTAACGATCACCTTTCCCACCCGCGAGCACCGGCCGCCTCAGATGGAGGACGTGCGGCGCAGGGAGTCTGCCCCACAGACCGTGGCGCATCGGTCGCATACGGAGGAGACATCGGTGATCATCACCCCGCCGCCGCCTACCGTGATCATCACCCCGCCGCCAATCATGGCATCTGGTATGTCCACTGACTCAGGCACGGGCGCAAGCCGGCGACGACCGATAGTGCGGTCGGCAGGAATGCGGCGGCGCCGCAGCACCGCTGGGTATACCGATCATCCACCGCTAGAGCGCGCAGTTGGGGAGTGAGCAGCATGAATGATCAGATCTGGCTCTACCTCGGGCGCCAGGCCGCATCGCCCGCACACTACTTGGCCGAGCAGAGCATTCAGTCCATCGTTGGCTGGATACCGAGCATCCTGGGGGTCGGTCTGCGCGCCGTCCTCTACCGGGCCATCTTGTATATGGAAGGCGTGGCCGCAATAGAGGATGGGGTACGTATCCGCTTCGCCTCAAACGTGAGCCTGGGCCGAGGCTCCTACCTTGACCACGGTACCTACCTGCACGCATGCCCAGGCGGTATTCGTATCGGTGCGAAGAGCATGGTGATGAAAAACACCATCCTGCACGTCTACAACTTCCGCAACCTGCCGCACGCGGGGATCAGCATCGGCGCACGCTCGCTGATAGGCGAGGCATGTATTCTGCGCGGCCAGGGCGGCATCCACATCGGCGACGATGTCTACTTTGGCACGCTAGTGCAAGTGTTGGCGGTCAATCACGTCTTCGCCGACACAAGCCGACCCGTGAGCCACCAGGGCATTACGGCCCAGGGTATCGAGGTGGCCGACGGGGCGTGGATCGGCAGCGGGGCCATCTTGCTCGATGGCGTGCGGGTGGGCCGCAACGCGGTGGTGGGTGCTGGCGCGGTGGTGAACCGCGATGTGCCGGACTATGCGGTGGCTGTGGGCAACCCGGCCCGCATCGTGCGCGATCTACGCGAGGCACCATTGGATCTGGATCGCTATGCGGCCACGCCCGTCTACTAATGGTGAGGAGTCGCAATGACTACCCTTTCTGTCGTGATTCCGGCCTACAACGAAGAGGACGGCATCGCTGCCATCATCAAGCACGTGCTGGCGATCAGGCTGGCGCTGATTCAGGTGGGGGTCCATGAACTGGAGTGCATTGTCGTGGATGATGGCTCGCATGACCGCACCGCCGATATCGTCAGGAGTTTTGGGTCGCGGGTGCGGCTGATCTCGCAGCAGAACGGCGGCTACGGCAGCGCCCTGAAGACCGGGTTCAGCGCGGCGCGGGGCGAACTGCTGGGTTTTCTCGACGCCGACAGCACCTATCCGCCGGAATATTTTCCCCAAATGTGCCGGGCCGCCCTCGATGGAGCCGATGTGGTAATCGGCAATCGCATGACCGGCGAGCATAGCGAGATGCCCCTGGTGCGTCGTGTCGGGAACACCATCTTCGCCGGACTGCTCTCGCTGGTGGCCGGGGTGAAGATTAGCGACAGCGCCAGTGGCCAGCGCGTGCTGCGCCGCGAGATCCTGCCCACGCTCTACCCGCTGCCCAATACCCTCGACTTCACGCCAGCGATGAGTACCCGTGCCCTGCACGAGGGTCTGCGCATTGTTGAGGTGCCCATCCCCTATAAGGAGCGCAGTGGGCGGAGTAAGCTGAGCGTGGTGCGCGACGGACTGCGCTTTTTCAAGAGCATCGTCTGGACGGCGCTAACCTACAACCCAGTACGAGTCTTTGGCGGCGTCGGATTAGCCCTCCTTGTCGCTGCGCTGCTGGTGGCATCCCCGCCGCTGCTGGGACACCTGATCGGAACCGGCACGAGATGGGCCTTCCCTCAACTGTTCGCGGCCCTGGTTCTGGCCGTGGCCGGCGTGACCCTCTACACCACCGGGACATCGTTCAGCTACCTGGTGGCCCTCTTCCACAAGCGACCGATCCGCCAGGGGCTATTTGGCCGACGCGGCAACGGGCGCAAGATTGAGCGGCACTACTGGTGGCTGGGCATGATCGCGGTGCTGTTTGGCATCGGCATCTATGCCGGGGCCGCCATGTTCAACCTAACCAACCCGGCCCTGGAGGCATCCTGGTTCGCCCCGGTGGTGAGCGCGCTGCTCGTTCTCACCGGCGTGCAACTCGTCAGCGCGTGGGGATTGGCCCGCCTGCTGGCCGAACTGAGTCGGCGCGAGGTCGAGGCCCAGGCAGACCTGGAGTGGCTGCCCGCCGTTGAGATGCGCGAGCGAGCCGTTGGCGAGATGTCGCACGCATGAGAGCGAGAGGCGCGGTATGGGCTGGTTTGAGCGTTGGAGCGCCGATCATCTGGGGCAGGCCCATTACCTGCTGGGCTACCTGATCGTACTGGTTCTGCATAACTGGCCGCTCTTCCTAACGGTCGGGCTCTGTATCTGGTGGGGCGTCCGGCTCTACCACAGCCCCACGCAGGCGCGGGTTTGTTGGTTCTTCGGAGTACTGCTCTTTGGCATCGCCTACGAATACGCCAAACACATTGCGCCCACAATAAGCGATTCGCTTGACACCGTACTCGGGCTTGAACTGCTCTGGCTCAACCGTCCGGCCCATATTGTGCTTGATCCTGTCATGAAGCTGCTGATCTTTGCGGCGATAGCCTTCTTTTTCGGCAGAGCCCTCTGGCTTGACTATAACGAACTACAGCGGAGCGATGTAGGCATTTCGGTGAAGCAGCCGGGGGGATGAAGTCTCCGGTTCTTGGTGACGAAGGCCACCCATGCCGTGACCCGCGACTTCAGCCGCCGGGCGGCGATGAAAACGACAGCGATGACACACCGGCACATAACTATCATCACATTGCTGGCAGTCGCTCTGGCGCTGCCGCTCTGCTACGGACTGCGTGTCCTAGCCGGAGCGGTTAGCCCTGCGCTGCTCGCCGTAACAACGACGGTATATGCGCCGATTGTGATGGATGAGTCGATCACCAGCGCCCCGACAACGGAGACGAGTACAGTGACGGCCACGGCGACCAGCACCGCGACGGCAACGGCGACGCGGACGAGTACGCCGTCCAGCCCAACGGGCCAGAACTACAACATTGCGGTCGGGCCGGGTTATACCGATGTTTCGCCCAAACAGCTCGTGCGTACCAGTGGAAACCGGCTCTACATCGTTGTCTCCACATGCGAGCAATAGTACACTTTTTCCTAGCGTTTTATCGCAAGGTACTCAGTTCGCAGGGGCAATCCCTACGGGGTGGACTACCACACCCCCGATCCCATTGCCATAGGCGTTTGGGATTGCATGTTCACCATCGTGCGTTCGTCTGA